>DASTMQ010000304.1:0-13989 GCA_035714005.1 Hyphomicrobiaceae bacterium | reverse complement strand
AGCATCGCCGAGTTTCTGCGCGACAAGGGTGAGAACGTCCTGCTCATCATCGATTCCATCACGCGCTTTGCCCATGCCGCGCGCGAGGTTGCCCTGGCCGCCGGCGAACCGCCGGTCGCGCGCGGCTATGCCCCGAGCGTCTTCAGCGATTTACCCAAGCTGTTGGAACGCGCCGGCCCCGGGCCCGACGGCGTCGGCGCGATCACCGGCATCTTTTCGGTGTTGGTCGACGGCGATGACCATAATGACCCAGTGGCCGACAGCATCCGCGGGACACTCGATGGCCACATCGTGCTCGATCGCAGCATCGCCGATCAAGGTCGCTATCCCGCCGTCAATGTCCTGAGCTCCGTATCCCGCCTCGCCAGGGCGGCTTGGACGGCGGACGAGGCCAAGCTGATCGGCATGCTGCGCGCCCTGATCGCGCGCTTCGAGGATACGCGCGATTTGCGTCTGATGGGCGGCTATCGGCCCGGCACCGATCCCGAGCTTGATCGGGCGATCGGGGTCGTGCCACGCGTGTATGAGGCCCTGCGCCAAAATCCGCAGGATCGCGGCAGCGCCGATGCTTTTCAGGATATCGTGCGGGCGCTCGCACCGGATGCGGCGCAGGCGGTGCCGGCGAGCAAGCCAGCCGCGGATCCGCTCGGCGCGTTGCCGCCGCCTTGAGCTACAGGCGGCGACCGCCGCGCACCTGATCTTTCGCAATATAGTTCAGTTCCTGGATCAGCACGTCCTCGACCAGATTGACGCCGAAGCGTTTGTTGGCGTTGTCGGCAATTCCCTTGGAGAGGTTGGCGAGGTCCTGCTTCTTGAAGTGGCGGAAATCGACGACGTCACCGGCGTAGATCGTCTTAAAGGCCTCGTCCAGCAGCAGCATGTCGGCCTTGACCGGCAGGCGCTTGGCAATCGCCACATTCACGTTGAAGATGAACTGGGCCATGACGTAGCCGTGGATGGTGCCGTCGCCCACCACCGGCACGCTGATCATTCTAGTCTTGAGCGGTTCGATGACCGCCTGATTGGGATCGCCCGCCTCGGCCGGCACGCTCGCCCGCGACCGCGCCGCGGTTTGCCACCACACCGCCCCGTAGAGCGATGCCAAGGTGACGAGACAGACCCAAAGTCCGCTGACGATCAATCGCACCATGGCTCGGGGCCGTGCTGACGGATCGCCGGCGAGTAAGTGCCGTCCGACTCGGCATGCCGAATGGCTGCGCAGACGATGTCGGAAACCTCGCGCACGGCCTCGAGGTGAAGCTTCAAGACCGCCTGGTTGCTGGCGAGCGTCTGGCGCAGGGCGGCAAGGCGCGCGCGCACGGCCGGATCGCTCAGGGCCGATTGATCGAGTTGGCGCGAGGCCCGGGTGAGTTGCAGCAGCGCCTGGCTCTTGCGGTCATTGGCGGCCTTGAGGTCGATGGCGGCCCCCCGGCGCAACAACGCCGTCTCCTCCTCGACCACGGCACTCAGGTGCTCGATGATGGCGCCAAGCCGCAGCCGGCCGGGCCCCGCAAGCTCGCCGGCAAGGGCCGCATCGAGCGGCTCCTGGGCGCTCATTGCCGCGACGGTTGGCATCGCTTTTCGCCTTTCGGTTATGGTCGACTATGGCAAGGGCGGCGCGTCGTCGCCTGGCGGGGCGCCAGCGCCGTCCCGGCCGAGGTAGGGGAGGCTTTCGAGCAGCGCGGGAGCGGGCCGAGGCGGCGGCGGCACCGCGGCCGCTGGCACACCGGCGGCCGCGGCAGGCAAGCCCTCGACGCCTTGCGCCAGGTACCGCGCCAGCCCGACCTGGCCGCTGCGCGCCATCTCGTTGGCCAGCTGCTCGGCCAGCATCGACTTCCAGATCTCGCCGGCGGTTCCCTTGCCAAAGGCGGTCTCGGCATTGGCGGGCAGCATGCTCTCGATAAAGGTCTTGAGCACGAAGGCTTCCAGTTGCGCGAAGGCATCGCCGGCGGCGCGCCTTGCCGCCGTGGCAGGCGGTGCCGCGGCTGGCCGGGCTGCGGTCGCCGCGGCGGTCGTGGGCGGGGAGGCATGCGCGAGCCGGGCCAACCGTGCCGCCGCCGCCCGCGCTTTGTCCGGATCGGCGACAAGCATGCTGCCGAGCACGATGTCGGAGGCAGGATTGATGGCCACTACTGCGCTCCGGCTCAGCCAAAAGGGAAGGCGATCATCGCCCGGCAATCTTGCCGGAGGCTTGCAGTGCGCGGCCGACACTCTCCTCGAGGAGGCGGCTCAATTCCTTGCCTTCGGCGACGCGCCGGGCATCCCGGTCCGCGCGCTGAGACAGGTTGGCGGCCAGCTTGGCGCGGCCGGTCTGCTGCATGAGCTGGCGCGCCTGCTGCTCGCTTTGCTGGCGCACGCGGGCGATCTCCTGCGCCAAGCGTTGCAGGCGGCGCGCGCGTGCCGCCAGCAACAAATCCTGCAGCTCATCCACGTCGATCGGCGCGCGCAGCAAGCCCTGCTGCTGCTGCTCGAGCTCGCCCAGTTGGCGTTGCAAATCGGCGAGCTTCCATTGCTCGATCCGCTGCAGCTCCTGCTGGATCGCCCACAGGCGAGCGGCGGCGACGCGGCGATCCTGCATGGCCTCTCACCCCCGCGCCAGCCAGCCCATGAAGCCCAGCATGAAGAAGCCCAGCGCCTCCCCGATCGTCAGGTAAAGGATAAAAAAGCCGCCCGCCAACACGAAGGGCACGGAAATGAAATAGACGGGAATCTGCGGCGTGAACTTGTTGGCGAGCCCGATCATGAAGTTGATCATGAGCGCATAGATGATGAACGGGCTGCTGATCTGCAGCGCCAGCACGAAGGCGGTGGCCAGGGCGTCGCCGAGCTTGGCCAGCGTGAATTCGGCGTTGAGCGCCTCGCTGATGGGCAAGGCGCTGTAGGAGGCGATCAAGGCGCGCAGCACCTCCCAATGCTGATTGGTCAAAAAGAAGAGCAGGGTTGCCGTCAGGGTTATCAGCGCCGTGAAGGCGTTAGTTGGCTCATTGTCCTCGATCGGGATGCCGGGTGCCCCGTTGAAGCCGATGAACATCGCCGCCGCGCTTGCCATGAACTGCAGCGCCAGAAAGAACAGGCGACCCATCAGCCCGATCAGGGCGCCAACCATGGTCTCCGTCACCAGCAAAGCCAAAACCGTGGGCGCCGGCAGCGCCGGCAGGGCGGCATTGAGACCGGGCAGCAGCAGGGGTACCAGCGCCAAGGTGGCGGCCACGGCGATCAGGAGGCGAACCTGGACGGGCACGCGTGTCGAGGCGAACCCCGGCATCAGCATGAGGCAGCCGCCGATGCGGCAAAACATCAGGAAGGCCAGCAAGACGGTCTGCGAGGTGATCTCGCTCATGGCGCGTCCGGCTCAAGAGATGGTGCCGAGAGATTTGATCTCGACGCCGCGCGCGATTTCGACGTGCGACAGGACGGGTAAGGTGGCAAACAGGCGTTCCATCACCATGCGCACGTAGGGCCGGGCATCGGGCGCGGCGACCAGGACAAACTGCTGGCCCTGATCCATCAGGCCACGGATCACCTTGGCCGCCTCTTTACCGAACTGCTCGATCAATCGGGGATCGATATCAAACTCGACGACGTCACCCTTGGCATCTCTTTTCAGACTCTGGTGGAAGGCGAGGTCCCAGCGGTTGCCGAGGCGCAGCACCTTGAGCACGCCGCCGTCCGCCAGGTCACCGCAGATCTGCTGCGACATGCGCGTGCGCACGTGCTCGGCCAGCTGTTCGGCGCGGCGGGCGTGCGGCGCTATCTCGGCGATGGCTTCGAGGATCAGGTGCAGGTTGCGGATCGAAATGCGCTCCGCCAGCAACAGTTTCAGGACCGCCTGAATACCGGAATAGGAAATCTGCGAGGGGGCGATCTCCTCGAGCAAGCGCCGGTACTCGGGCTCGAGACGCTCGAGCAGCGCGCGCATGTCTTTGTAGGACAACAGCTGCGCCAGGTTGTTGCGGATAACCTCGCGCAAGTGCGTAAGCAGCACCGACATGGTGTCGATCGGGTTGAAGCCATCGCGCTTGAGGGTGCCAACGAAGGTCTCGGCCACCCATACGGCCCGCATGCCGAAGGCCGGCTCGCGCGTCTCTTCCGCGGGCAGGTCCGGCTTCGGCCCGTCGCCGGTCACGACCAGGACATCGCCGATGTTGAGCTCGGCACTGGCGGCGATGGTGCCGTGGATCTTGATCTGGTAGCTCTTGGCTGGAATGGCGAGGTCATCGGAAAGCTTGATCTCGGGCACTACAAAACCGTACTGCTTGGCAAACCGGCGCCGCATCTTGCCCACGCGCTGGGCGAGCTCGTTGTGCGATTTCAGGAACGAGCTCGAAATTTGCTTGCCGAGACACAGCTCGATCTCGATGGTTTTCAGCGATTCCTTCACCGAGTTGCGTGCCTCTTCCGCGGCCGCCTCGGCCACGGCCTGCTCCTGGGCCACGGCTTCCGCCTTGGCCTCGGCCCGACGCTTGGGGATCGCGTAGGCGATGAAGCCCATGGCGGCGGCCAACAGCGCGAACGGCAGAAAGGGCAACCCCGGGGCCAAGGCGAGCACCAACATCACCATGCTGGCGATCGAGAGCGCGCGCGGGTAGTTGCCGAGCTGGCCGAACACCGCCTTCTCGGCCGAGCCGCGCGTGCCGCCCTTGGAGACCAGCAGACCCGCCGCCAACGAGACGATCAGCGCCGGGATTTGCGTCACCAGGCCATCGCCCACGGACAGCTTGGTGAAGACCGTGGCGGCATCGGCCGGCGACATGTCGTGACGCACGACGCCGATGACAATGCCGCCGAACACGTTGACGGCGGTAATAATGATGCCGGCAATGGCATCGCCGCGCACGAACTTCGAGGCTCCGTCCATGGAGCCGAAGAAAGCGCTCTCCTCCTCGAGCTCGCGCCGGCGCCGCATCGCCTCCTTTTCATCGATCAGGCCGGCGTTGAGGTCGGCATCGATCGCCATCTGCTTGCCGGGGATCGCATCGAGGGTAAAGCGCGCACCAACCTCGGCGATGCGGGTAGCGCCCTTGGTGATTACCAAGAAATTCACCGTAATCAGGATCACGAAGACGATGGTGCCGATCACAAAGTCGCCGCTCATCACGAAATTGGCGAAGCCGGCTATGACGTGGCCGGCGGCGGTCGATCCTTCGTTGCCGTGCGACAGAATGAGGCGGGTGGTGGCGATGTTGAGGGCGAGCCGCAGCAGGGTGGCGATCAACAGCACGGTGGGAAAGGCGGAAAAATCCAGCGGCTTCTGGATCCACAGGGCCACCATCAAGATCAGCACGGAAAAAGCGATCGAGAACGCCAGCCCGAGGTCGATGAAGGTGGCGGGCAGCGGCAGAAACAGCACGGTCAGGATGAAGACGATGCCAATGGCAAAGCCCACATCCTGGCCGTCGTTGCGCTCGACCGCCGTCACGCCCGCCGTGCTTGCAGCCATAAATGGTTCCCGCCGCTTTGCCCGCCAGCATGCGCCACGAAGCTTGCGCGAAAGTGCTCAAGCGCGCCTAGAAGCCGATCTCGATCCTGGAATAGACCTGCTCGGCAAAGGTGTAGATGACGGTGCCGATAAAGGGCGCCGTCAGCGAGGCAATGATCAGGATGGCGAGGATCTTGGGGATGAAGGTCAAGGTGATTTCCTGCACCTGCGTCAAGGCCTGCAGCAGGGCAATGACAATACCGATCGCCATGGCGGCCCCAACCGCGGGGCTGGAAGCGACGATGACCGTCCACAGGGCGGACTGCACGATATCGAGGGCGTCAGCTTGGTTCATGCTCAGAACAGCGTGACGCCTGCCTCAAGCGCAATCTCGGTACCGTTCTCGAGCAGTGCCACGGCGCCGCCGGAGACGATGCGCACCGCGGCGATGGTGCCGCTGGTGTCGCCATCGGCACTCGTGATGTGCCGGCCGATCATGCCCTCGGCTTGCGACAGGGCCGAAGAGGTCATCAAGGCGTCGAGCTTGGCATTGGTCTGAATGCTCTGCTCCACGTTGGAGAAGCTGGCCAGCTGGGAAATGAACTGGGCCGAATCCATCGGCTTGGTCGGATCCTGATTCTTGAGCTGGGCGATCAGCAACTGCAAGAACTGGTTGTAGTCAACGGTCGCGCTTTTGGCGGCGCCGGCGGGGCCGCTGGCGGCGGTGTTGGCCGCGGTCGAGCTTGGAACTTGCATGGTCGGGCCTTGCTAGTGGGTTGGAGCTATTGCGCGCTCTAATTGAGTCCGTCGCGAATGGCCGTTGACACCTCGATCAGGCCATCGATGCTCGCCGGCCGTTCCAGGCGCAACTGGTCGGCTTCGCGCATCATCCACAAGCCAACCGAAATTAAGTCGGCGCGCAGCTGTTTGGGGAGGTCGTTCTCCGCCTTGGCCAGGTCTTCGATCAGAATGCCCCAGAGTCTCGTCACGTAGTGGGCCGCCTCGACGGCCTGACGCGACGTGTGGCCGGCCGCCTGCGCCGCGCGCAGCAGCTCGATTGAATGCTCGACGGCCAACCGCTCGCGCTCGCGCGCGCCCTTTGGTGTCTCGTCGAGAACTTCCGCATATGAGAACTGATACATGCTGTCTTCCCCCAAAAGTGTGGTTCGATACGCGCGGTCACAGGTAGTTGAGCAAGCTCAGCTTCTGCACGCGAGCCGTCATGGCGTAGGCCGTCTCGACCTGCGTCATAAGCTGGGACAAACGGGTCGAGGCCTCGTAAGGATCGACGCTTTCGAGCCCGCCGATGTGTTTGGTCATGATGTCAATCTCCATCGACATTCTGTCATTGGCATTCTTTACCCGTTCCTGCGCCGTGCCGAGGTCTGAGCCAATGAGCGACAGGGAGGCGATGGCCTCGGATGCCAGCGTCACGGCCTTGTCGACCACGGTTTGGAACGTTTGCTGACCCAGGCCTTCGGCGCCTAGGTCGGCCACCATCGTGTATGCACTGGCAAGCTTGCGGATAGCTTGCTCGTTGGCATTGCTGGAGGTCTCGATCACCTCCGACGTCGAAATGCGGCTCAGCATGTCCTGGTCGGCGGCGCTCGACCAGTCGCTCCTCCAGGCCGTGCCATCGAACAGCCCGGCGAAGGCGCCATCGAGAAAGCTGTGCATATCGGCGGCCGAGATGGCGGCGACCCCCGGGTCCGACTGGGCCATGCCGAAGGCGGCTTGGAAGGCATTGGCGACCGCCTGGCGATTGCCGGCACCGGGCGCATAGTAGTCGGCGACCGGCTCCTCGTCGGCGTTGATGCCGGAAAACAGGTATTGACCGTTGTTGGCGGTATTGATGGTGTCGAGAAAAGCCTGCAGTCCGGTTTGCGCCTGCTGCTGGGCGACGTGGGGTCCGGTGACGGCGTTGCGGGCGGCGAGCAGCTGCGAGACGAAGTCTTGCGCATTGCCGACCAGCTGTTGCAAGGCGGCCTGCGTTCCCTCCAGGCGGATCGAGACGGTGGCGTTGGCATCGATGATCCCGGCCAAGCGCGCATGGTCCTGACGCAGCGACACCGACTGGCCGGCGCGATAGCCGAGGCTGGCGCCGACGTCGGCCAGACGGCCGGTGGCAACCTCCTTTTGCGCCTCGACCAGCTTGGCTTGCAATTTGGCAAGCGACAGGCGGTTTGCGTCCGAGATGGCGCTGCTCGAGATGAAGCTGGTCTTCATGGCCTCATGCCGCCGTGGCCAACAAGGTCTTGAGCATATCGTCGATCGCCGAAATCAGCCGCGTCGAGGCCTGGTAGGATCGCTCCAGTTCGAGTAGCGTCGTCATCTCCTCATCGAGATTGACGCCCGTTACCTTGCTCAGTGCCGCCTGCGATCGCTCGAGCAGCGTCTTGTGGTAGTCGGCTTCGTTGCTGCTGGTTTGCCGCGTCTGTTCCAACCACGCCACCGAGGAGGCCGCGAATTGCGCCAGCGTTGCCTCGGCATCGACGGCGGCGGCGGGATCGAAGGCGAGCTTGCCCGCGAGTTTGTCCGACAGGTCCAGCAGGCGGTCCGGATAGCCCGCCGCGCCGCTGGTGTTGTAAAGGTAGGCGGGATTGCCGCTGATGGCGCCATCGCGCAAGCGCGCCGGGTCGCCGCCGGCGGCGGGGTCGGCATTGGGATTGACCATGATCGTGCCGGCGAGGCCCGTGAGAATGCTGCCGCTGGCGGGCACGCCGGCGGCACCGGGATAGGTAAAGAGGCCGGGCAGATCCGGCAGGGTCGCCGGCTGGCTTTGATCGCTCTCGGCAAACACCTCAACCAATCCGCGGGCAATCTCGTCCAGCTGGTCCTGGTAGGTGACGGCGATTTGGTCGCGAATGCTGGCCAGTCCGGGCAAGCGCCCGGAGCGCGACAGCATCACGCCGTTCGTGCCTGTGATCGGCACGCCGTCGACCATTACGGCGTTGCCGGTCGTGGTGGGGCCGAACGACCCCGTGCGGGTGAAGGTCACGGCCCGGGCCGAGCGATCGAACAGCGTAATGCCGCTATCGGTAAAGATCGCCATGTCGTTATCGGCCCGCAGCACCGTCCGAATACCCAGCTCCTCGGCCAGGCCGGCCAGCAGCTGGTCGCGCTGGTCGAGTTGATCGGTGATGTCCTTGCTCGTCTGCGATCCCTTGATAATCTCGGCGTTGATGCGGCCGAACTGGTCCAACAGCGAATTTACGCGCTCGACCGACTGGGCCATGTCGGCGTCGGCTTGGCTGCGCACGCCCTGAACGACCTCGCTGGCGGTGTTGAGGCCGCGCGTCAGGTCTCTAGCCGCCGCGATGGCGGCCCTTGCCCGAACGCTATCTTGCGGAGCCGCCGAATACTGCTGCAGGGCGTTGCCGAGCTTGCTGAGCAGCGCGGCCGGCGAGGCGTCAAGCTCGGGATCGAGCACCGTCTGGTCGAGCTCGGAGACCGCATCCGCAATAGCGGTTCGCTCGGTTGCGCTGGAGGTTGCGTTTAGCAGCTTGTCGAACAGCGCCTCGTTGGCTGCGCGCGTTATCGAGGCGATGCGCACGCCGGCGCCGGGCACCGAGGTGAGGTTGACGATCTTGCGTGTGGCGCTCGGATCGCCGGCGCGGGCGACGTTGCGCGACACCACCGAGGTCTGCTCGGAGGAGACCGAGAGCCCCGACAGCGCCGTACTGAGACCGATCGAGAGCGTCATCTTGCCGTCGCGGCCAGCCTAGGCCGCCCGCTGCCCAGCCCTAGCGTTTCAGGTTGACGAGCACGTCCATCAGCTCGGCGCCGGTTTGGAACACCTTGGAGTTGGCCGTGTAGTTGCGCTCCGACTCGATCATGGTGGTCAATTCGGAGGCAAGATCGACCGTCGATTCCTCGAGCGCACTCGAAACCATGGTGCCAAAGCCGTCGGAACCCGCTCTGCCGATTTGAATGTCTCCCGAATCCACCCACTGGGCGAAGACGTTGCCAGACAGCGGCAGCAGATTGTCGGGGCTCGGCACCCGGGCCACGGCGATCTGGTAGGTGGCATAGCGCGCACCGTTCTCAAACACCGCATAGAGCGTGCCGTCATCGGCGATCTCGACGCGATCGACCGTGCTCGGCGCATTGCCGTCGGCGGAGGCCTCCAGCACGGTGTAGTCGGTGGCAAGCTGGCTCGACTGCGACATGTCGAGGGTGAGCGTGCCGCCCTGCGGCACGGCAAAGCTGACCGCGGTCGGGCTGGCAACGGCGAGCTGGCCGTCGGAGGGATTGAAGGTGAGCGTCGTGTTCGCCAGCGGCCCGGAGCTGTAGGGAAAGCCGCCGCCGGGCGCGGCAGCGGCGCGATCGAAGACGGCGACCTGCCAGGTGTTGGCCGCGGTCTTGGACGAATAGATATCGACCGTGACCTCGTTGCCGAGGTTGTCGTAGCCAACCAATGAAGTCTTCGCCGTGTAGGTGGAGCCGGCGAGGTTATCGGACGGCCGGCTGCCGGCCGGCACCACCGCCGCATTGGAAGGCAGATTGACGAACAACTTGCCTTGGGTGGAAGGATTGGCCTCGAGCGCCAGGGCGCCGATATTGACGGGCTCCAGGGCCGCGGTGCCGTTGGCAACGGCGCCACCGCTGCCGTTGGCCACATTGTATCCCATCAAGGTGAAGCCGGCGGTATTGACGAGATTGCCCGTCGCATCCTTCACGAACGAGCCCGCCCGCGTCAGCAGCGACTGATTGTTCTGGTCGGAGACCACGAAGAAACCATCGCCCTTGATGGCAAGGTCGGTCGAAGAGGTCGTGAAGCGGAAGCCGCCCTGCTCGCTGATGGCGTGACGCAAGTGCGGCTCGACGCTGCCGGAACTGAACTCGGCATTGCCGGACTCAAGCACCAAAGAGGAGAATTCCATCGAGGCGCGCTTGTAGCCCGTGGTGCTCGAGTTGGCGATGTTATCGGCAACCGTGCCAAGCCGGTTCGCCTGCGCCGCCATACCGGACGCGCTGGTCCGCATCATATTGTAAAGACCCATCGCCCACTCCCGCCGCATTGCTCAGCTAGTTCAGTAGAGCAGGCGCAGCTTGTGCGAGGCTGGCCGGCAGCCGCGCCGGCGGGCTTTTACGAATAGATCAGGCGATAGCCGAGGTAGCGCTGCGAGTCGATCGGGTCGAAGCCTAGGCGATAGCGCAGCCGCTTGCGCAGCTTGCTGACATGGCTTTCGATCACGTTCTCGTCGATGTCCTCGCTGAAGAGGCCGTAGACGTAGTTGAAGATCTGCGTCTTGGTCACGCGGCAACCGTAATTGCTCACCAAATACTCGAGAATGCGGCGCTCGCGCCGCGGCAGCGGTAGCACCTCGCCGGCCACTTCCGGGTCGCGCCCGTCGGAGAAGACGCGCAGCTCGCCGACCACGCTGCCTTCGCTGGCTGCCTTGGCGCGGCCGCGAATGGCCTGGATGCGGGCGAGGATCTCGCGCACATGGATCGGCTTGCGCACCACGTCGTCGACGCCGGCAGCAAACAGCTCCAGCGTCTCATCCAGCGATTTGGTATCGTTCATGGCGATCACCGGGGCGCGCGAGCGTCCGCGGATCAGCTTGGGAAAAAGCTGGCGGCTGGCGCAATCGCCGAGCAGAAAGGCCTCCACCGACAGCAGGTCCGGTTCGGAAACGCTCTTTACCCAGTTGTCGAAATCGCTGGGGGACAGGCCGGTCGCCGAAACCCCCTCACGATCGAACCAGGCCGTATAGCCGTCTTTCACGGTATCGCGCTCGTCGACAATGACGATCATTGCATGACCCCCGAATCATATGATCGCACTCGCACTCGAGAACCAAGCGTCCCAAGGCCCTCCTACGCTCGACCCAAGCCTGGGCCGCACCCCACAGCACCACGCACGTCCCCACCGTCGACGCGCCGTTGCTGGCCGGCAACCCCGCGATTCGCCGATGCAACGATCAAAGGCCACCCCGCCTTACCAAAATCTTAATCGACCGCCGCCGGGCCGCGCCCTTGTGGTGCGTGCGCCACAACGTGGGCGATGCCGGATGGAACCCTGCGCCGGGGAGCATCGTTGTTGCAGGATCTTCAATGGCAAGCTGGAAAAGCGCGAGATGGACGACAAACCGGTGGATCGGCCCGACAAGGCGACGGTGGCCGTCCGGCAAGGCACCGGGCCCCGCGCCATGGTCACGGTGCTCCTCATTTCGACCATCGCCGCGCTGGCCGCCATGCTGGTGATCTATCTTTACTTCTTTGCCGGACCGACGCCCGGGGCATAGGGGCAAGCTTTAAGCTCGAGCGGCAAGCCGACGCGGGGGTGTTGAGGCAGATGCGGCCCGAGCGCGGCGGCGGCAACAGCTCTGTCTCCCACTCAAAAAGCGCGCCTGCCGCGGCGGAGCCGAGCCAATAGTTGCTCGCCGGCAACGCGAACGGATAGTCTAGCCTCGCGACAGACGCTGGCGCTGTCAGAGGAGACGCGTGCCGATGGTCGTCAATCACGAGGCCTGGATCGTCGCCTTGTCGGTGCTGGTGGCCATCCAGGGGGCCTATGTGGGGTTGAACCTGGCACTGGAATTGCCCGGCAGCACCGGCGGTCGACGCCGGCTGCTGCTGGCGGGAGCCGCCCTGACGCTCGCCGTTGCCATCTGGTCCATGCATTTCCTGGGGATGCTGGCGGTCCGTTCGCCGATCCACATCGACTACCACGCCCTGCCAACCCTGGTCTCCTTTCTGGTTTGTGTTCTCGTGGTCGGGCTTGCGGTGTTTTTGGCCTCCAGCGCCCCCTCCTCCAATCCCGTTCTCGGTGTCGCGGCGGCCGTGATGGGCGCCGGCATCGTCAGCATGCACTTTATCGGCATGCTGGCGCTGCACGCCCAGGCCGTGATGCACCATGACGCCCGTTATGTGATCGCCAGCTTCCTAATCGGGGTTGCCGCCTCGCGGCTGGCCTTGCACTTTGCCTTCGCTGGCAAGATCCGCCCACCCCTGCTTGCCGCCTCCATCGCGCTGGGCTTGGCGATCTCGGGCATGCATTACACGGCCATGGCTGGCATGACGTTGCATGCACAAGCAGAGCTTGCGTCGAACGGGGCCACCACCCTGTCGGGCGATCTCCTGGCGGTGATCGTGGCCACCGTTGCCTTTGGCAGCTCCTTTGCTTTCTTTTTGGCGCTCGTGCCCGATGGCTCCGCCGGCGCGGCCAAGCCGGCAATGGCCACCTGGCCGCAGCGCGCCGGGCCGGTGGTGGCAGCCCCCGGCAATGACGCCAGCGCACAGCCCAGCCAAGGCGCCGCCGGCCCGCCACGCGCGACCGCGAGCATGCTGATCCCCGTGCAAAAGGATGGCGCCATCTACTATCTGCCGGCCGGCCGTGTCCACGCCGTCAAGGCGGATGCGCACTACACCAGCGTGTTCGACGGCACGCAGGAGTTCTTTTGCGCCCTCTCGATCAGCGACGTGGAACACCGCCTCGACCAGAGCCGCTTCATCCGCGTGCACCGCAGCCACATCGTCGCCCTCGACCACATTCAATCCCTGAAAAAGGCGGGCGATGGGGGCATTGCCCAGCTCGACTCACCGACGCGCTACACCCTGCCGGTCAGCCGGCGCAAGCTGCCGGAGCTGAAGTCGATCCTGCGTGCCCGCCTCGAGCCGCGCCGCACCGAGGTTGCCGCCGCCGGCACCGACCTCAGGCCGCTGAACCCGTGAGGCGCGGGCCAGCGCGAGGGGCAGACGCGGGCGAAAGCGCGGTCGGATGGGTCAGCATTGCTGACGCAATTCGTGCAAAAATCGAGGGGTTTCGTGTTGGCCCCGCGCCGCTTGCCAGCCCGCCGTGCGCGCGCGATTGTAGACTGCCCGCGATGAACGCTAGCCTCGGGTGCTGACGGCGCGCGCGGCCCCGCGACCAAGCGCCGAGGCCTCCTGCGCGAGGCCTGATAGGGAGGGTACGACCGTGATACCGGGTTCATTCTCCTATCATCGCCCCACATCCGTGGCCGAGGCCGCCGGGCTCATCGCCCAGCACGCCGATACCGCGCGCATCCTGGCCGGCGGTCAGAGCCTCATTCCCATGATGAAGCTGCGGCTCGCGGCCCCCGAACACCTCATCGACATGGCCGCCGTCGCCGAGCTCAAAGGCATCGAGCGCAAGGGCGATAGCTTGCTGATCGGCGCCATGACCACCCAGCACGAGCTCATCGCCTCGGGGCTGATTGCCGAAACCGTCCCCATCATTCGTGAAACCTCCCTGTTGGTCGCCGACCCGCAGGTCCGCTACCTGGGCACGCTTGGGGGCAATCTCGCCAACGGTGATCCGGGCAACGACATGCCGGCCATCATGCTGTGCCTGGATGCGAGCTATCGCCTTGTCGGTCGCGGCGGCGAACGGATCGTGAAGGCGCGCGAGTTCTACAAGGGCACCTATGCCACCGCGCTTGACGATGCCGAGATCCTCGCCGGCATCGCGATCCCGATTCCGCCCGTTGGCCACGGCTTCGCCTACGAAAAACTCAAACGCAAGATCGGCGACTACGCCACGGCCGCGGCGGGCGTCGTTCTGACCGCCGCGGGCGGCAAAATCAGCAGCTGTGCGATTGGGC
>DASTMQ010000303.1:0-7249 GCA_035714005.1 Hyphomicrobiaceae bacterium | reverse complement strand
CCGCTAGAACCCACAAACCACACCCATCCATGCGCCGGCGGCCGTGCCAAGGTGCTTGATCGCCACACCCCGCCGCGCCGGACAAGGGCGGGAGCGTCTACTATAGGCCATCCGACGGCGCAAAGTCGCCGGCGGCCTCTTAGCCTAGGCCCGCTCCCGCTTGGCGCGCCGTGCCTCCTCGGCCAGGGCGATCAAAGCCGCGCGCGCCTCGGCGGGTCCCGCGATCGGCTTGGGGAAAAGGATGCGGAGGGCCCTCTCCCCCCACAGCAGATCGATCCCCTCGGGATCGATCCCCGACAGCCGCCAATCCCCCGCCGGGGCACCGGCAAGCTCCGTTGCATAAAGCCCAACGGCCTGGGAGTGATCGCTGTTCATATGCTCGGTAATGTCCCGCGCGGCGGCGATGAGGGGACGAGCGCCATCGACCGCAAGCAGCAGGTCCCGCCCGGGCAAATCGATGATGCGGCCAAAACCGCCACTGAAATGCGCGCTGGAAAGGCTGAACCGGTAGATGGAAAAGTCGGCAAAGCCAGCGTAGGCTTCGGCGGAAGGATGCCGGGCCAGAAAGCGTTCCCGCGCGGTGGCGCTGGCGCTCAGATGGACCTCACCCAGGAGCGTTACCCGTCCCCCGGCGAGCGGGTCTCCGAGCCCATCGGTCGCGTCGAGCAAAAGGCTTGCCCGCGGGTCCCGTTCCAGGTTTTGCGTGTGCCGGGCCAGGCGGGACAGCAAAAGGACGGGGGCGCCGTCGGGCTCGGTTGCGGTCACCACCAGAGAGGCGTAAGGATGCCCCGTTTCACGGTCAAAGGTGGCGAGCGCGCCCTTGAGGGCTGTGCGCATGATATGGCGCACGGCGCTAACCGGCTCGGCTTGGGCGCGGGATCGAACGGGCTCGGGGGTTTCGGGGGTCATGATGCGACCAGGATAGACCAGAATAATTGTGTGGGGGACTGTTTCCCGTCACAATATCGTTGGGATACGAGGGAGTTGCCACAATTAGCGCACGTCGGGACCATAAAGCGCGAGTGTGACACGGTTTGGGACGCGGGAGCCATGAAAGAAAAAAGTGTAATTGCCCTGGTCGACGACGAACGCAACATCCTGACCTCACTCGGCATGGCGCTCGAGGCGGAAGGCTATAAGGTGCGCACCTACAGCGACGGGGCGGCCGCGCTTGAGGCGCTGAGCGAGGAGCCCGCCGACCTTGCCATCCTCGATATCAAGATGCCGCGCATGGATGGCATGGAGCTGCTGCGACGCTTGCGCCAGCAAACCGACATGCCGGTGATCTTTCTGACCTCCAAGGACGAGGAGATCGACGAATTGTTCGGGCTGAAGATGGGAGCGGATGACTACATCGCCAAACCGTTCTCACAACGCCTGGTCGTTGAGCGCGTGAAGGCGGTCCTGCGGCGCTTTCAACCGAAGGACGCCGCCGCTGCGGGCGCGGAGGCCGCGCGGGTCCTGGAGCGTGGCAAGCTGCGCCTGGATCCGGAACGCCACACCTGCCATTGGGACAATCACCCGGTCATGCTGACGGTGACCGAGTTCCTGATTTTGCAGGCCCTTGCCACCCGCCCGGGGGTGGTCAAGACGCGCGATGCCCTGATGGATGCCGCCTACGACGACCAAGTGTATGTCGATGACCGCACAATCGACAGCCACATCAAGCGGTTACGAAAGAAATTCAAGCAGGCCGATGAAAGTTTCGACGTGATCGAAACGCTCTACGGCGTTGGCTATCGCTTCAAGGAGGCGTGAGCCCCGAGGGAGTGCGATGGCTGTCGAGACGGACGGGTCGCGGTATGCCGCCGGCGCCTGGGAGACGCTGAAGCGCAGCCTTATGGCTTGGCGCGGCAGCGTCCATGCCCTCGGTGCCCTCCTCCGAAAGCGGGCGCCCTGGCTCGGCGGGGCCGGCCAGGCGCGGGCCTACATCCGTCAAACCCGCGCCTATGGCCTGCTGACTACGGGGCCGCTGATCCGCTTCATTTCGCGCACACTGCAGCGGCGCATCATCTTCGCCAATACGATCGGGCTTGCCATTCTGCTCGGCGGCATTTTCTACTTGAGCCAGTACCACGCCTGGCTGATCGATGCGAAGCGTGAGAGCCTGCGCGCGCAGGGCGACATCATCGCCGCCGCGATCGCCGCCAACGCCTCCATTGAAACGGGCCGCCTGATTCTCGATCCCGACCGGCTGCCGGAGCTGGAAGGTGCGCGCAGCCCCTTCCGCGACGATGGTTTTGCGGCCCTGCAACTCTCCATCGCGCCCGAACGCGTCACCCCCATCCTGCGCCGCCTCTTGCCCAGCGCCGACACCCGGGCCCGCGTCTATGCGCAAGATGGCACGCTCATCATCGATACCGCCCAACTGCTCTCACGTGGTCAGCTGGCGCGCGGGGCCGCCGCGCAGGCCGAGCAGCAGGACCGGGTCAGGCTCAAGAACGGCTGGACCCGCTTTCTTGCCTGGCTGATGCGCGGTGATCTGCCCGTCTATCGGGAGATTGGTGGTGCCAACGGCAAGGCCTATCCCGAGGTGCGGATGGCGCTCGGAGGCTCCGCCACGCCGATGCTGCTCGTCAATGAGAAAGGCGAGCAAATCGTCTCGATGGCCGTGCCGATCCAATTTCGCAAGGCCGTCCAGGGCGTCCTGCTTCTATCGACGCGCCCGGGCGAAATCGACGAGATCCTGGCCGAGGAGCGCTACCTCATCCTCTTGTTGGCGCTGACGGCGCTGGCTGCGACGCTGCTGGCCTCATGGCTGCTGGCGCGCACCATCGCCGGTCCTATGCATCGCCTGTCCGAGGCGGCAAAGATGGTCAGCACCAACATCAAAGCACGCCGCGAGCTGCCCGAATACGGCCACCGGGCCGACGAAGTTGGCCAGATGGCCGCCGCCTTCCGGGAAATGACCGAGGCCTTGTATCGCCGCGTCGAGGCCAGCGAGCGGTTCGCCCAGGACGTTGCCCACGAGCTGCGCAACCCACTGACGGCGGCGCGCTCGACCGCGGAGGCACTCGCCTACGCCAAGACGCCCGGGCAGCAAGCGGACCTGGTGCGCGAGATCCAGGATGAACTCAAACGCCTAAACAAGTTGATCACCGACGTCTCCAACGCTGCCCGCCTCGATGCCGAGATGGCGCTGCAGGAAATCGAGCCCGTAGACGTGCGCCAGGTACTCGAGGGCGTGGTCGATGTCTTCGGCGATCTGCTGAGCGCGAACAGCCGCCGCGTCGTCCTTGACATTGCGGCAGCGCCGCAAGGTCCGCACCCTTATTTCATCATGGCCCACGAGGCGCGCTTCGGACGCGTCGTCACCAATCTGCTCGACAATGCCCTGTCGTTCTCGCCGGAGGGCGGGCTCGTGACGGTGCGGGCGTGCCGTCACGGCGGGGAAATCGAGATCACCGTCGACGACCAAGGACCGGGCATGCCCCCCGACAAGCTGGAGGACATCTTTTCCCGCTTTTATTCGGATCGCCCACAGACCGACAGTACCATTGGCAAGAACTCAGGCCTCGGCCTCAGCATTTCCCGCGAAATCATCACCGCCTACGGCGGCACGATCCGGGCGAGCAATCTTAAGGGCGGCAACGGCGCAATTCCCTGCCAAGCCGACGAGCCCGCCGCGTTTCGGGATCGGCGCGCGCAGGGCATCAGCGGCGCGCGCTTTACCGTCCGCCTGCCGTCGGCGGACATGGCGGCGATCAGGGGAGCGCAGCTTGGGCGACGAGGCTGAGCTGGTGCATGGCACCTGCGTTGCCCTTGGCCGCGGCGCGGCGTTGCTGCGGGGGCCGCCGGGCTCGGGCAAATCCGATCTTGCCTTACGCTTTCTCTATCTTGCCCGGCGCGGACCCGCCGCCCTCGAAGCGCCCCTGCTGGTCGCCGACGATCAGGTGCGGCTTGCGCGCGCGGGGGCGCGCATTCTGGCCACGGCGCCCCCGACCATTCGCGGCAAAATCGAAGTGCGCGGGATTGGCATCGTCGAGGTCAAATCCGTAGCTGAAGCTGAGCTGAAGCTAGTGGTCGACTTGGTCTGGCCGGATCCGGTGGAGCGCATGCCGGAACTGGACAAATCGGTCCAGCTGTTAGGGTTAGCGATACCCGTCCTCGCCTTGCGTCCGTGGGAGGCGTCCGCCCCCATCAAGCTTGCCCTCGCCCTTGCACATGCCAAAGCGTTCTGAGCTGTTGGCGTCACCGGCTCAGGGCCTCTTTTTTCTTGCGTCGCGCGTCCCGGCTGACCATCATGCGCCTCCCTTGGGCAGCTGACATGAGCCCGCGGGAGACCTCGGCCTGTGCGCCGAACACCAGGGACGCGCAGCATTCCCATGATCGGCGTCGTGATTGTCGCCCACGCAGGATTGGCCGACGCATTCAAGGCGACGCTGGAGCACGTGGTTGGACGACAGGAGCACCTTGAACCCTTCTCCATCGGGCCCGAGGACGACATCGAGCAGAGGCGCACGGAACTGATCGAGGCCGTTCGCCGCGTCGACGCGGGACAAGGCGTCGTGGTGCTGACCGACATGTTCGGCGGGACACCCTCCAACCTGGCAATTTCGGTGATGAGCGAAACTGGGGCGGAGGTGCTGGCCGGCATCAACCTGCCCATGCTGATCAAATTGGCTAGCGTGCGCGGCGACGCGAAGCTAAGCGAAGCGGTCACCGCCGCCAAGGAAGCAGGCCGCAAGTATATATCGATTGCCAGTCAAGTTTTATCTGGCGAGCCGTAATAGCCCAGGCACCGCCCATTCGATGTTGAGCAAGGACAAACCCCGCGCGTCCGTCACCATCTGTAACCGCAAAGGAATGCACGCGCGTGCGTCAGCCAAGTTCGTCAAATGCGCCGAGACCTTCGATGCCCAGGTGCGCGTCATGCGCGATGGCAACGCGGTGGATGGCACATCCATTATGGGCCTGATGATGCTGGCGGCGGGACCGGGAACGGTGATCGTGCTGGAGGCCGAGGGCCCCGAAGGCCCAGAAGCTATCGAGGCCCTGGTGGCGCTGGTCGAAGCGGGCTTTGGCGAGGAAAACTAAAACCTTCGGCAGGGGGCGTAGCCGCAGCCACCCCGTGCCTAACCCCAGCCCTCGGGGATGCTGTGGGGTGTCCGGCACCGCCGCCCTGGTGCCAAAGCCGGCGCGAACGCCTTGGGAGCCAACGCCAAAGTCTTGGGTTCTGGCGTTGGGATGGGACTTCGGACCGGGCAACCCGCGCCAACCTAGAGGCGCTTTCGTCTTTGGCGACACGTCTGATCGCGCAATGTCAGGGCTCCCTGCGCTCTTTGAGCCGTGGTGAGACTTTGACACGGGGGCCATCGCGCGGCGCGGCGTCTGACCAGAGATATAACGAGTTCTTTATATCTTTATTGCGCCGGTCCCTGGCAGTGCTATAGACCCCAAGCAGGGCGGCCATTTCGGGCCGCGCCCACAGGGTAACGCCAACACTGGGGTGACACGGATGGCGCAGGACTACATCGTCAAAGACATCGGCTTGGCCGATTGGGGCCGCAAGGAAATCTCCATTGCCGAGACCGAAATGCCGGGGCTGATGGCCACGCGCGCCGAATACGGCAGGTCCCAGCCGCTCAAGGGCGCGCGCATTGCGGGCTCCTTGCATATGACCATCCAGACCGCCGTGCTGATCGAGACCTTAAAGGCGCTGGGTGCACAACTGCGCTGGGTATCGTGCAATATCTATTCGACCCAAGATCACGCGGCCGCAGCCGTCGCCGCGGCGGGGGTGCCGGTGTTCGCCATCAAGGGCGAAACGCTCGAAGACTATTGGAACTACACGCTCAAGCTGTTCGAGTGGGGCGATGGCGGCATGCCGAACTTGATCCTCGACGACGGCGGGGATGCGACGTTGTTCGTTCACCTCGGCGTGCGCGCGGAAAAGGGTGACAGCAAGTTCCTCGACGGGCCCGGCTCGGAGGAAGAGGAGATCCTGTTCGCCCTCCTCAAGAAGACCTTGCAGGCCAAGCCGAAGGGCTGGTTCGGCGAACTCGGCCACGCCATCAAGGGCGTGTCGGAGGAAACCACCACGGGCGTGCATCGCCTCTACGAAATGCAAAAGAAGGGCACGCTGCTCTGGTCCGCCATCAATGTCAACGACTCGGTCACCAAGTCGAAGTTCGACAACCTCTATGGATGTCGTGAGAGCCTGGTCGATGGCATCCGGCGCGGCACCGATGTCATGATGGCCGGTAAGGTCGCCATGGTCGCGGGTTACGGCGACGTCGGCAAAGGCTCCGCCGCCTCGCTGCGCCAAGCCGGTTGTCGGGTTCTTGTCTCGGAAGTCGATCCGATTTGCGCCCTGCAGGCGGCCATGGAGGGCTACGAGGTGACCACGATGGAAGATGCCGCCCCGCGGGCCGACATCTTTATCACGGCCACCGGCAACCGGGACGTCATAACCCTCGACCACATGCGGGCCATGAAGGACCGGGCCATCGTCGCCAACATCGGGCACTTCGACAACGAGATTCAGGTTTCGGCGCTGCGCAACTTGAGGTGGACCAACATCAAGCCGCAGGTCGACGAAATCACATTCGCCGATGGCAAGCGCATCATTCTGCTTTCCGAAGGCCGCCTGGTCAATCTCGGCAATGCCATGGGACATCCCTCGTTCGTGATGTCCGCCTCCTTCACCAACCAGACCCTGGCGCAGATCGAGCTCTACAACAATCCCGGCAAGTATGAGCGCAAGGTCTACACCTTACCCAAACACCTCGACGAGAAAGTCGCCCGGCTTCACCTCGACAAAATCGGCGCCAAGCTCTCCAAGCTCAAACCCGAGCAGGCGGACTATATCGGCGTGCCGCAAGAGGGACCCTTCAAATCGGACCACTACCGCTACTGACCGCGGGAAGCGCCGCCGGCGCTCAGCCATTTCTCGAAAAACGTGCTGAGCGGATCTGATTGATAGTCGCCGAAGGGTCCACGCTCGGCGTAGCCATGGCTGCGATAGAGCGCGAGCGCGGCCGGCTGCCGCACGCCCGTCTCGAGGCGCAGCACACGCACGCCCGCTGCCTCCGCTTGCTTCTCCAACGCCGCCAGTAGCCGTCGCCCAAGCTGCCGGCCGCGCATGCCCGGCTCAACAAACATACGCTTGATTTCGGCCTCGCCCTGTCCGCCAATGACCAAGGCGCCGCAGCCGACGGCGCGCCCCCCAACGCGGGCCACCAGAAAGCGCACGTTTTCGCCGGCCAGTTCGGAGGCGGGCAGCAGATGATTGCTTGCCGCTGGATAA
>DASTMQ010000302.1:0-26626 GCA_035714005.1 Hyphomicrobiaceae bacterium | reverse complement strand
AAGGCGTGCGATCGCATGTGGCCCCAATGACCATGACCACGGCCCCAGTGTCCACCACTCCTGCCGCCGTGCCGAGCCTCAGCCGCGCCGACGGCCACCGTCATCGCGGCGGCTGCTAGAATGCTTGCGAGCAACACCGTCTTTTTCTTGATTGGCATGATACAACCTCCATGGTGTCCAGCGTGATCCTTGGGGGTCAACGCGCAGTGTGGCATGCCGGCGGCGGAGCGTCCTTTCAAAAAATCGCGACGAACGCTATTCAATTCGCAAAAAGCAAGGCAGCTCCGTCCTTTGCTTTGCCTTGCTGGGAGACGATAGCATGCAAGAGATGACGCGATCGCAAGGCGCTTCGGCATTCCAGTGGGATGACCCGTTTTTGCTCGAGGGGCAACTCAGCGACGAGGAGCGCTTGATCCGCGATACCGCCCGCGGCTATGCGCAGGAAAAGCTGCTGCCGCGCGTGATCGACGCCTATCTCAACGAAAAGACCGATCGCGACATCTTCAACGAGATGGGTGCGCTTGGCCTGCTCGGCGTGACCGTGCCGGAGCAGTATGGATGCGCCGGGGCGAATTACGTCTCCTATGGGCTCGTGGCGCGTGAAATAGAGCGCGTCGACAGCGGCTATCGCTCGATGAATAGCGTGCAGTCCTCGCTCGTCATGTACCCGATCTATGCCTACGGCTCGCAAGCGCAGCGCGACAAATACCTGCCCAAGCTCGCCTCCGGCGCATGGGTTGGTTGCTTCGGCCTGACCGAACCCGACGCCGGTTCCGATCCCGGCGGCATGAAAACGCGCGCCGAGAGGGTTGCCGACGGTTATCGGCTGACGGGCAGCAAAATGTGGATCTCCAACGCGCCGATCGCGGATGTATTCGTGGTCTGGGCCAAGTCGGCAGCGCACGAGGGTGCCATTCGCGGCTTCGTGCTGGAAAAGGGCATGCGAGGTCTCTCGGCGCCCAAGATTGGCGGCAAGCTGTCCTTGCGCTGCTCGATTACCGGCGAAATCGTCATGGACGGCGTCGTCGTTCCCGAGGAAAACCTGCTGCCAAACGTGTCCGGGCTCAAGGGACCCTTCGGCTGTCTCAACCGCGCGCGCTACGGCATCGCCTGGGGCGCCATGGGGGCCGCGGAAGACTGTTGGCACCGCGCCAGGTCCTACACGCTGGAGCGCAAGCAGTTTGGTCGACCATTGGCGGCTACCCAGCTCGTGCAGAAGAAGCTTGCCGACATGCAGACCGAGATTGCCTTGGGCCTACAAGGAGCGCTGCGGGTCGGTCGCTTACTCGACGACGGCAAAGTGGCGCCGGAGATGATTTCCATCGTCAAGCGCAACAATTGCGGCAAGGCGCTCGATGTCGCGCGCAGCGCCCGCGATATGCATGGCGGCAACGGTATCCAGATCGAGTACCATGTCATGCGCCACGCCGCCAACCTCGAGACCGTCAATACCTATGAAGGCACCCACGACGTGCACGCCCTGATCCTGGGCCGCGCGCAGACGGGGCTGCAAGCGTTCTTCTAAAGCGGGACGCTGGCTGGCTCAGGGCTTGCGCATCTCATGCGCCGTGATTGCAGCGGCAATGATGGCATCCTCTTCGCGCCTGCGGGCCTGCCCCGGTGTGGAGACGAGGCGCGCGAGCACACCATAGTTGGCGCTGAACGGCTCGCTGGGATCGTCTGGAAGCTGACGAATGTCGGCGGCCGGATGCACCTGGGCCGGCAAGCCGTCCGCTTCCAGGACGCCTGCGCCGCCGACGTGCGCGGCCTGCGAGCCCGGTGAACTGGCGCAACCCGAAAACGTCAGCGCGGCCGCCAGGGGCGCAACGCAGCGTGCGAGCGACGACAGCCGAACGATCCGACGCAACCAACCCATGACCAACGCCTTCACCGACGCACCGCGGCCAGACAATCATGAACGGGTTAATGCGGCGATAACGCCTGCACCATGGCGGGCCGCCCGCGCCGGGCAGCGCTCAAGCTTTCCAGTGCGCCCGCCGGTCCGATCCAACGTCGTGCACTGGGCAAAATAACTCTCTTGGCTCAGCATCTTGGCGGCAAGAGGCGCGGCAGCGTGAAAGGTGTGAACAGGTCATGAATGCGCCGTTCAGAGTGAGTTCAAGGAGCGCCCGCTAGGCTGCGCGTCACCCTGAGAGTTCTATCTTCCCCGGCGTGATCCAAGGGGGGCGCGGTGTTCAGGGTCGCCGCGCCCTTTTTCCTGCCAGCCCGCCAGCGTCCTCCCGCCCGTATGCTCGGACGCTGTCGGCATTGTCGCCGCGCAGGCAAGGCTAACGCGACCGCAAGCAGCCGCGCCGAGATCGGCATAAAACTGCTCGATGAACATGGTGCCGGTCTAGCCGTGTTCGCCCGCGGGCGAGAGCTGTGGCGGCTAGCCGCGGGCCTCGCGAACCGCGGCCAGACACGCCAGCAGCTGGCCTTGCGTGTAGGGCTTATTAAGAAAGGCCGTTTTGCTGTCGCCCATGAAGCGCTCGCGCAGCTGCGCCTCCTCATAGCCGCTGGCGATGACGACCGGTAAAGCCGGGTAGAGCGCGCGCAATTCCAGCACCAACACGTCACCTCGACGGTCCGGCAAGCCGACGTCGACAACGGCAGCATCGATCTCGCCCTGCATCAGGCGGATCTTACCCATCGCATCCATGACGGACACCGCCGGCTCGACGTGATAGCCGGCGTGCTCGAGATATTCGGTGGCAAGGATGCGCACCAACGCCTCGTCCTCGACCAGCAGGATGCGCGCGGGTCGCGCGCGCGCATCGAGAATGTCGCGCAGCTTCGCCCCCACCGCCGCGTAGGTGAACGGCTTGGTAACAAGCTGCACGCCGGGATCAAGTCGGCCCTCGTGTACGATGGCGTTGCGCGCATAGCCAGTGGTAAACAGGATCTTGAGGTCGGGTCGGCGCCGCCGGGCCTCGTCGGCGAGTTGCCGGCCGTTCATGCCGCCGGGAAGGCCGACATCGGTGAACAGCAGGTCGATTCCCGGGTGCGCATCGAGCACGCGCAGGGCGGCGGCGCCGGTGGCGGCCTCGAGGATCGAGTAGCCCAATTCGCGCAGGATTTCCTTGGAATAGGCGCGCACGTCGTCATCGTCCTCAACCACCAGGATGGTCTCCGCGTCGGCACTGCGCGGCAGCAGGCGCTGGTCGGGTTCGCTGCCGATCTCGGCATCGCCCAGCAAGCGCGGCAGATAGAGTTTGACCGTCGTGCCTTGCTGCGGCTCCGAATAGATCTTGATGTGACCGCCCGACTGCTTGACGAAGCCATAGACCTGCGACAGCCCAAGACCCGTGCCTTGGCCGACGTCCTTGGTGGTGAAAAACGGTTCAAAGGCCCGCGCCAGCACTTGTTTGGTCATGCCAATGCCGGTGTCGCTGACGCAGATGACGACGTATTGACCGGGCACCACTTCCGCCTGCACGGCGGCATACCCCTCGTCGAGGTAGGCGTTCGCCGTCTCGATCGTCAGCTTGCCACCAGCGGGCATGGCATCGCGCGCGTTGACCGCCAGGTTGAGGATGGCGACCTCGAGCTGGTTTGGATCGACGTGGGCGCGCCACAGACCGCCGGCAAGTACGGCCTCGATGGCGATCTGCTCGCCGATCGTGCGCCGCAGCAGGTCGGACATGCCGCTGACAAGGCGGCTGACGTCGACTGGCTTTGGATCCAACGGCTGCCGGCGCGAGAAAGCAAGCAACCGCTGGGTGAGCGCGGCCGCCCGCTGCGCGCCGCGCAGCGCATTGTCCGTCGATCGCGCCAACCGCGCCGCGTCCAAGCTGGGGGCTTGCAATCCCCGCTGCAGGGTCTCGAGATTGCCCAGTATGATGGTCAGCAGATTGTTGAAATCGTGCGCCACACCGCCGGTCAGCTGGCCAATACCTTCCATTTTCTGGGCTTGCACGAGCTGTTCCTGCGCCTTTTGCAAGGCGATCTGGGCCTCCCGGCGCTCGCTGACGTCCCGCGTGACTTTGGCGAAGCCGATCAGCCGCCCCTCCTTGTCGGCGATGCGATTGATCACCGCGCTGGCCCAGAAGCGCGAACCGTCCTTGCGCACGCGCCAGCCCTCGGTCTCGAACTTGCCGCTGTCGCGGGCAATCGCCAGCGCCCGATCGGGTGCACCCGCCTTGCGGTCTTCCTCGCTATAAAAGCGGCTGTAGTGCTGGCCGACGATCTCCGCGGCGGTATAGCCCTTGATGCGCTGGGCCCCGGTGTTCCAATTGCTGACGATGCCGCGTGGATCGAGCATGTAGACCGCGTAGTCGGTGACCCCGTCCACCAGCAATTGGAAACGCCCTTCGGCCTGCTTGCGCTCTTCCACCTCCGCCATCAGTCGGGCATTCGTCGCCGCCAGCTCCGCCGTGCGCTCGCCGATCTTTCGCTCGAGGCCCTGCTCGCTTTCGCGCAAAGCTGCCTCGATCTTTCGCCGGCGCTCGATTTCTGCTTGTGCAGCCCGATACAGTCGAGCCTTGTCAATGGCGATGGCGGCTTGGCTGGCAATGGCCGCGACGATGCGTTCGGCGCGTTCGCCAAACACACCGGGCTCGGAATGTCCGAAAAACAGGCCGCCCAGCACCTCACCGGAGCGCGCCACAACGGGAACCGCGAGATAGCTGCAGACCGGCAAATGGCCGCGCGGCATGCCGCGGTAGGGCGCGTTCTTGCCGTAGCGCGGATCTTTGGTGATATCGGGGGAACGCACGATCCCGGTGCCGCGGAAGGTGGGGGAAAAGACCTCAGTATTGCGCGGCATCGGAAACTTGGCGAAGGCTTCGCGCGGCGCGCCGGACAGCGTGTAAAGGGTGTAGGATTCCCCCTTCTCGTCGGCAACATTATAGAAGAACGAACCGAAGGCGGCAGCCGATAACTTGGTGGCCGCGTCCGTCACCACCTGCACGGCACGTTCCAAATCGATTTCGGCCGCAAGCGCGGTGCCCACCTCATTGAGCAGCTCGAGGATTTCCGCCTCCTCGCGCAGGATACGCGCCGACTCCCGGCGGGTGGCCGCAAGCTTGATATTGGTTTCGACCCGCGCCAGCAGCTCGCGCGCAGAAAACGGTTTCACAAGATAGTCATCGGCCCCGGCGCGCAGGCCCTCAATTTTCGCCTCTTCCCCGGCGCGCGCCGACAGGAAGATGACGGGCACATCGTGCAGGGCCGCGTCCTCGCGCAGTTTTGCCAGCAATTGAAAGCCGTCGAGACCCGGCATCATCACGTCGGAAAGAATGAGGTCCGGCAGGCGCCGCCGCGCCGCGGCGAGCGCAGCTTTGCCGTCGACGACCACCTCGACGCGGTAACCCGAATTGGCGAGCAGGCGCCGGACGTAGGCGCGCATATCGGCATTGTCGTCGGCGAGGAGCACAAACTCGCTTCCACGTGGCGGCGGCGGCTCCCCCGCGCTCAAGTCCTCGGTCCCGGAGGCCGTGGGCGGCTCGTGCTCGACCTCGGAGAGCCAGGCCAGCGCCTCTTCCACGTAGGCTTGGGCGCGCTGCCGGGTAGGTCCGCCGCCGTGACTGGCGCCGATCTTATCGGCGGGAAGGTGGGCTTTGCCCCTCGGCAGCGACACCGTAAAGGTCGACCCCTTGTCGACGCGGCTTTCCACCGTAATGCTGCCGTCGTGCTGCTTCACCAATTCCTGCACCAGGGCAAGACCGATACCGCTGCCCTCGATGCTGCGCCCGCGTGCGCCTTCGACGCGCCGAAAGCGCTCGAATAGGTGCGGCAACTCCTCGGCCGGAATGCCGGTGCCCGTATCGCTGATCTCCATTTTCACGGCGCGCGCGTCGTCAGCGAGCCGCACCGCGATTTTGATCTGGCCCGTGAAGGTGAATTTGAAGGCGTTGGACAGGAGATTGAGAACCACCTTTTCCCACATGTCGCGATCGACGTAGACCGGTTCGGGCAGTGGCGGACAATCCAACAACAGGCGGAGACCGGCCTTAGCCATGGCCGACTGAAAGTTCGAGGCGAGCTCGCGCACAAACCCAGCGAGCTCGACCGCCTCGAAACGCGCCTGCCCGCGGCCGCTCTCGAGACGTGAGAAATCGAGCAGCGCGTTGACGAGTTTAAGCAGGCGCAGCCCGTTGCGGTGGGCGAGTGTGATCAGCGTGCGATGCTCCGCAGCCGGTGCGTCCGGCTTGGCCAGGGCTTCCTCAAGCGGTCCCAGCATCAGCGTCAATGGCGTGCGAAATTCGTGGCTCACATTGGAAAAAAAGGCCGTCTTGGCATGATCGAGTTCGGCCAAGACTTCGGCGCGCCTGCGCTCCTCCTCGTAAGCCTGGGCGTTGGCGAGCGCGGCGCTGATCTGCCCGGCAACCAAGCCGAGGAAACCTCGGTAGCTTTCGTCAAACACCCGGAAGGGATTCAAGCCGACAATCAGGACGCCGGCCCGGCCGGTCTCGCCGGAGGCGACGATCGGCAGCGCGACGGCCGCCGCCGGCGGTTGATGCCAGGCGCCGCTGGGAAGCCCGGCACCCACCCTGGCGGCAAGGTCGGCAATGAGCCGCGGCTGCTGATCGCGCATCACCTCGGCCAACGGCCAAGGGCTGTGCTGGCTGGCCGCTGGCCG
Organism: Hyphomicrobiaceae bacterium; assembly: GCA_035714005.1. Classification (GTDB taxonomy): domain Bacteria; phylum Pseudomonadota; class Alphaproteobacteria; order Rhizobiales; family Hyphomicrobiaceae; genus AWTP1-13. The sequence continues at coordinate 20,046 of DASTMQ010000302.1, read as the reverse complement.
GGCGATGGCGTGGTCGGCGGCGATGCCGGCGGCGCCGACAAGGGAGATTTCTCCGCCGCTGGGCTCGGCCAGGTAGATCAAGGCGAACGGCAGGTCGCGCGCATTGGCGGCGAGAGCCTTGCTCGCTTGCCGGCAAACCTGTTGCCAGGTGCGAGCCTCGGCGGTGGTGGTTGCGAGCTCCCGCAACAGCGACAGTTGCCGGTCGCCGATCACGCGCTGTGTGTCGTCGGTATTGGCACAGATAATGCCAGCGGCGATACCGTGATCGTCGGGAATCGGGCTATAGGAGAAGGTGTAGTAGGTCTCCTCGCGGTAACCGTGCCGCTCCATGATCAGGAGCTGCTCCTCCACATAGGTTCCTACATCGCCGGTCATGGCCTTGGCGAGCATGGGACCGATATCATCCCAGATCTCGCGCCAGACTTGCGCGGCCGGCTGGCCCAGCGCCCAGGCATCCTTGCCGCCGATGATCGACTTGTAGGGCTCGTTGTAAAAATAGATCAGATCCTTGCCCCAACCGATCCAGATCGGCTGCCGCGAGGTGAGCATGATGCGCACCGCGGTTCTGAGGCTTTGCGGCCAGGTATGGGGCTGCCCGATCGAGGTGGCATTCCAGTTGAACTGGCGCATGCGCCGGGCCATGTCGCTGTCACCAGCAAACAGGCGGTCGGCCTCCAAGGGAGCCTGCGGTCCCGCGCCAGGCCTCCCCAGCTCTTGCTTCATCGCCTGCTCACCTGCACCTCGTCGATAGCGACCCTCAAGGCAAGATCAACCCTCGCGCCACGCCGCCGGGCGGGCGATGGGATGTTCGGCCAAGGAGAGAACCTGTGCCCCGCTGTCAACAACGCGCACGTGGCCTTCTCGGTTCCGCGGTGAGCAGCACCGCGTCGGCGCCACGATTGATTTGTATCATTAGCTCGGCGAGGTCGACGCAGACCTGGGCTTCGACCTGCGCCTCGCGCAGAATGCCTTTGCAGATCTAGCCGGTTGCGGGCCCAACCGCCTTCGAGCACGGCGTCAAGGCCGACAATGTCATTGTGTGCGCCTGGTAACAGCTCGGTCATATCATGCATCGGGCCTACCCGGACCAGTCTCCTGAAGTGGAAAAGGGAACCGCTCAACGGCCTAACTCGCGTTGAGGGCGTGAATTTGCACGCAGATAATTTGAGCCGGTCACCGTTCTCCCCGGAGGAACCACCCGCCGGCGCCTACGTCGCCGTGCGTGTCACCGATACGGGTGCCGGCATGTCGAACGACGTGCGCAGCAAGGCCTTCGAGCCCTTCCTCACGACCAAGGAGATCGGCAAGGGTTCGGGGCTTGGGCTCAGTCAGGTCTTGGGTTTCGCCAAGCAATCCGGGGGCGGAGTGCGCATCCGCTCGGCGCTTGGCAAGGGCACGGCCATCGAAATCTTCCTGCCGCGCGCCGACGCGCGACCGGTCAAGATCGAGCTGCCGCCAGCACGCATGGACACGGCGATGAAGGCGAGCGTCCGCCTGATCCTGGTCGATGACGACAACGCGGTGCGGGAGGTCACCGCGGCAACCCTGCGCGAGCTGGGCTATACGGTGCTGGAGGCCGGCAGCGGCGGCGCCGCGCTCGAGCTCTTGGAGCGCAGCGCCAACGTCGATTTGATGCTGATCGATTTTGCCATGCTCGGCATGAGCGGTGCCGAAGTGGCCCGGCGCGTCCAGACGACGCGGCCAGCCTTGCCGATCTTGTTCGTTACGGGTTATGCGGATCGCGCTGCGCTCGAGGGCGTAGGCGAAGCGCAAATCATCGGCAAACCGTTCGTCGATACCGAGTTGCACGACAAGGTACGCACCGCCTTGGCGCGGCGGGCACCGGGCAAGGTCGTGCGCCTGCGGCCGTGAGGGCCAAGCCGCCATCCAAGCAGACCTCGCTAGCAGCCCGTCGGCCGCAACCATGGCTCCGGCCGCCGCCGGAACAAACGAGCAAGTCCCACGTTACCCGCTGCCTTCGGCGCTGTGCGAAGCGCGGAGAATAGGCGTGGCGTGGTTTTGGCGGGATCTGGTTGTGTGCAGCAGACGGTCGCATGAGAGTATTCCGCAGAGCTCAGCATCTGAGTGCGCTTTTATTCTGCCTCTTGGCCGGCAGCACCACGCCCATCCGCGCGCAAGGCGCGGTGCAGCCCTTCTCGCACGAGCTGGTGCAAAGCACGGCGAGCGAGCTGGCGAAGAAGCCCTACGAGGCGCCGGCCCCCGACGCCGCCAAAGCCGGCAAGGATCTGGACTATGATCAATTTCGCCAGATCCGTTTTCGTCGTGAACGCACGATCTGGCGCGGCGAGAATTTGAATTTCGAGCTGCAGGTCTTGCCCACGGGCTGGCTCTTCAAGACTCCGATCGAAATCAACCTCGTCGACGCTGGCAACGTTCGCCTGCTCTCCCCCGACAACTCATACTTCGACCTCGGTCCGCTCGCCGGCAAGCTGGCGCCCGAGGCCCGCTTGGGCTTTTCCGGCTTTCGCCTCACCGGTCCTCTGAACAGACTGGATCTCTTCGACGAGATCATCGTCTTTCAGGGAGCCAGCTACTTTCGCGCCCTCTCGCGCGGCCAAATCTATGGCCTCTCCGCCCGCGGCCTCGCCCTCAATGTCGGCAAGTCCGAGGGTGAGGAGTTCCCGCTGTTTCGCCGGTTCTGGATCGAGAAGCCAGCGGCGGGCGCCGCCAAGATCGTCATTCATGCCTTGCTCGATAGTCCGTCGGTGACGGGGGCCTACCGCTTCGAGGTCACTCCCGGCTGGCCGACGGCGATTGACGTGCAAACAACGCTTTATCCTCGTCGCGATCTCAACGACGTCGGCATCGCGCCCATGACCAGCATGTTTCTGTTCTCTCCGGTCAATCGCTCGCGCATCAGCGACTTTCGCCCGGCGGTGCACGATTCCGACGGGCTCGGCATTCTCAACGGCTGGGGTGAGCATATTTGGCGGCCTCTAAACAATCCGCGCCGCCTACAGACGAGCGACTTCCTCGACCGCAACCCCAAAGGTTTCGGGCTGATCCAACGGCTGCGCACGTTTGCCGGCTTCCAGGATCTGGAGGCGGACTACGAGCGGCGGCCGAGCGCCTGGGTCGAGCCCCGCGAGGAGTGGGGCGGCGGCGCCGTCGAACTGTTCGAAATCCCCTCGGAAGAAGAAATCCATGACAATATCGTGGCCTACTGGAGGCCCGCCCAGGCGCTCAGCGCCGGCAGAGCCCACAGCTTCAACTATAAGCTTACCTGGCCCGATGATGTGCCGCGTAGCTGGCCGGGTGCCTACGTCTTCGCCACGCGGGCGGGCTTGATCGCGGGGCCGCAGCGCAAGGCCGGCGTCGTGCAGTTCGTCGTGGACTTCAAAAGCTTCGTTTCGCCCTCGGCCAGCGAATTGCCCTTTGCGCGCGTCGAGGCAAGCCAAGGTGCGCCGAGTGCACCGGTTGTGCAGACCAACCCCGAAATCGATGGCTTGCGCGTTTCCTTCAGCTTCGACCCCAAGGGCGCCGCCACCAGCGAGTTGCGCCTGGTGCTGCAGGCCAACGACAATCCCGTGTCCGAAACCTGGCTTTATCGATGGACGAAGGATTGACGTCGGCGGAGATCGGTGACCTGCGGTCGGCGCGTGAGGCGCTGGTCCCCAAGGACAGCCCGCGCGCCATGCCCGAGCAGACGTTCTGGGCGGACCGTCGGATGGCCAATCGCACGCACGCGCGCGTGCGATGGGCCCGCTGGGCGTTGCTTCTGCTCTGGGGTCTGGCGTCGGCGGCTTTTGCCTGGACGCTCTACCGGGTGCTGTCGGTCGAAACGCCAACCGTGTTGCAGCTCCTGTTTTGGTGCTTGAGCACGGCGTGCTTCGCCTGGGTGGCAGTTGGCTCCGCCAGCGCGCTCATCGGCTTTGTTTGTCTGCTCGTGCGCAAGACCACCGACACGCTTGTGCTGCCGGCTCCGCGCGCAACGGCGGGCGCGCGTACGGCGCTGCTGTTTCCGGTCTATCGGGAAGATGCCGCCGCCGTCGCGGCCACGGTCGAGGCCATGTGCCGGGAAATTGTGGCGGCAAATGCCGAGGATCGCTTCGACATCTTTATTCTGAGCGACACGCAAGACGCCGGCGAACGCGGGGCGGAACGTCGCGTCTATGCCAGACTTCGGGCCGCGGCGGGCGTGCAAGTCTATGTCCGCTGGCGCACGCCAAACCTCGGCAAAAAGGCGGGCAATATCCGCGACTGGATCGAGCGGTTTGGTGCCGCCTACCCCTATTTCATCATTCTCGACGCCGACAGCATCATGAGCGTGGCAAGCCTGTTGCGCCTGGTGGCCGGGATGGAGGAGAACCAACGCGCCGGCTTAATCCAGACCGTGCCCCGCCTCGTCGGCGGCAAAACTGCCTTCGCTCGCCTGCAGCAGTTTGCCGCCGGCTATTACGGCCCGATCGTCTCGGCAGGCCTTGCCGCCTGGCACGGTCCGGCGGGAAACTACTGGGGGCACAACGCCATCATCCGCACCGAGGCGTTCGCCAGTTCGGCCGGCCTGCCACCGCTCCCGGGGCAGCCGCCGCTGGGCGGACCCGTTCTGAGCCACGATTTTGTCGAAGCCGCCTTGCTGCGACGGGCCGGCTGGGAGGTGCATCTGGTGCCGTCGCTTGAGGGGTCCTATGAAGGCTGTCCACCGACCCTCAAAGACCTGATCGTTCGCGATCGACGCTGGGCCCAGGGCAACTTGCAGCACGTGCGCCTGCTTGGCGTACCCGGGCTCCCGTTGCTCAGCCGCGTGCACCTGGCCATGGGCGCGTTCGCCTATCTCGCCTCGCCGATCTGGGCCTTGACGCTGGTGGTTGGCATCGTGCTGGCCGTACAGGCCAAATATGCCACCCCGATCTACTTCGGCAGCGAGGTCTCGTTGTTTCCCAAATGGCCGGTTTTTGACGCCCAGAAGGCCCTCACCCTCTTCCTCGTGACGGTCTTCGTCGTACACCTGCCAAAGCTGCTTGGGGGGGTGTGGGCCGCGCGCAATGACACTGAGCGCCGGCAAAACGGCGGCCTTGCCCGCATCGCCGGCGGCGTGCTCGTGGAATCGGTCCTTTCCACGCTGATTGCGCCATTGCTCATGCTCTCGCAAACCAACGCGGTCGCCAGCGTGCTGTTGGGCCGCGATGCCGGCTGGGGTGCGCAGCGTCGCGTCGACGCCGACCATGAGCTTTCTCAGCTTTGGCGCCAACATCGCTGGCACACGCTCTGGGGTCTTGCTGGGGCGGCGGTGTGCTGGACCATATCGCCGGCGGTGTTCGCTTGGATGAGCCCGATCATCCTCGGCCTGGTGCTCGCGACCCCGATCGCCTACCTGACGGCAGCGCGCGCAGGAGGGCTGCTGGCATCGCTGCTCGCCACGGCGGAGGAACGCTCCCCACCGCGCCTGATCACCGGCCGCTGGGCAACCAGCCGTGCCTGGCAGGACGAGGCGCAGGCGCAGGCCGCCAACGCCGCGCCGACATCGATCACGGCAAGTTAACGAGCGGCCGGTCTCGGCCGCACGCTGGCATGGCCTCGGGTGGGTCCGAGCTTGAGGGGCGGCCTCCTCAGTTCGCATGCGCGGCCCACTCGGGGCGACCCTTGAGTGCGGTTGCGTATTTGAGCGCGATTTTGACCAGCCGCTCGGGCTCGAAGGCCTGCTGGGCAAGCGCCATGCCGCGGTCGAACACCTCCGAATAGCGTTTGATGCGGTCGCCCTCGAGATCGAAGCGGCCGATGCCGTCGAACACCACGCGCGCGCCTTTGGCCTCCGGACGCGTGGACTCGAAACTAAAGCGATAGCTGGCATAGCCGGTTGGCCCAGCACACGCGGGATCATAGAATTCCCAACGAAACTTGCGTCCGCCTTCGGCAAAATGCGCCAGCATTTGCTTGATCGCCGCGCGACCGCTGCACGGTCCGAAGAAGTAGTCGTCATAGGTGCCATCCGGCGTGAACAGATCGGCCAGTCCGTCGCCATCGCCGGCCGCAGCCGCGGCGGCAAAACGCTCGATGAGTTCCGCAAACGTCATGGGGGTCTCCCTTGCCTGGTGTTGAGCGGCCGAGCATGCTAGCCGCGGTTATGAGAAAGGGAAGGCCGATGCTCGAGCTCAGACCCAACTGTGAATGTTGCGACAAGAATTTGCCGGCGGACGCCCCGGACGCCCTCATCTGCTCGTTCGAATGCACGTTCTGCAGCGCCTGTAGGGACAAGCGCCTGCCTGGCGGGCGTTGTCCCAATTGCGGTGGTGAGCTGGTGCGTCGTCCGGTGCGGCCGCCAGCGAAGTTGGCGCAATTCCCGGCCTCCGCCCAGCGCGTCCTGAAACAGCACCCGGGCTGCGCGCCGCACCGGCCCTGAGCCTTGGCCGGCTCCCGCGTCGGAGCTGCACCCGCCTATGCAGCCGTGGCCTTGAGCACCCGCCCGGCCACCGCATCGAGCTTTGCCAGCACGGCCGGATCGCGGGCGCCCGGCGGGGTTATGATGGCAACGTCGAGGGCGCGATCGGAACCGATGGGGCAAGGCGGATGCTCGCGGGGAAAATCCCGGGCCAGGCGCGCTATAAGGGCGTGCGCCTTGTCGACATTTTCGTGCAGCACCTTGATGACGGCGGCGACATCGACCTCGGCGTGGTCGGCATGCCAGCAGTCGTAGTCCGTCACCATGGCGACGGTGGCGTAGCAAATCTCCGCCTCACGCGCCAGTTTGGCTTCGGGCATGTTGGTCATCCCGATCACCGAGCAGCCCCAGCTGCGATAAAGATTGCTCTCCGCGCGGGTCGAGAACTGCGGACCCTCCATCACCAGATAGGTGCCCCCGCGCGTGTAGGCAATGGCTTCGGCCTTGGCCGCCTGCTCGAGCCGATCAACCAGCCCTGGGCTGACGGGATCGGCCATCGACACGTGGGCGACGCAGCCCGGCCCGAAGAAGCTCTTGATGCGGGCAAACGTGCGGTCGATAAATTGATCGATGAGCACGAAGTGTCCGGGCGGCAATTGCTCTTTCAGCGAACCGCAGGCCGAGATCGACACCAGGTCGGTGACACCGGTGCGCTTCAGGGCATCGATGTTGGCGCGAAAATTGATAGCCGATGGCGGCAGCTTGTGGCCGCGGCCGTGCCGGGGCAGGAACCGCAGCGGCAAGCCGTCGATCTCGGCGAACAGGATATGATCGGAGGCTTCGCCCCACGGGGTGGGGACGGCTTCCCAGTGCACGCTCTTGAGCGCGGGCATGTCGTAGAGCCCGCTTCCCCCGATGATTCCGAGCACGGTCTTGGTCATGGCTTGCCCTTATGGCTGAGCGACGATGCAATTGCAGTTTATGACGGCGCGGCGCGCCTGCCCAGGCACGAGAGCGCCGCTTGCTCTTGTGCTCTCGCCGCGGCCGGGACAGGATCGCCCCCGTTAACTTGCTGGAGACCGACATGATCTACGAACTGCGCGTCTATAGCTGCCTTCCCGGGCGCCTGCCGGCGTTGCTCAAGCGCTTCGAGACACAGACGCTCAAGATTTGGGAGCAGCACGGCATCAAGCAGGCCGGGTTTTGGACCGTGCTGATCGGCGATGGCAACAACGATTTGCACTATCTGCTGGCCTGGGAATCGATGGCGGAACGCGAGAAAAAGTGGACAACGTTTCAGGCCGACCCGGCCTGGATCGCCGCGCGCAGTGAAAGTGAGCGTGACGGGCCCATCCTCGCCAATGTCAAAAGCATGTTCTTGCAGCCCACGGCCTTCTCGGCCGTAAAATGATGGGCGTCAGCGGCGGCGATGGTTGGGTCAGGCTTCGGCTCGACCCAACCGGGGTTAGTGCACCTCGCGCCAGATCCGGCGCTTGGCGAGACCGAGCAGCAGGGCGGTCAGCACAATGTAGGCCACCACCAACACGCCGGTGTGCTTGCGCTCTTCAAGCCTGGGATCGGCGGCCCAGGCCAGAAAAGCCGTGACATCGCGGACATAGTTGTCGACCGTCGCCGGGGTGTTGTCGTCGTACTTCACCATGCCGTCGCCGCCCAGGAACGGATTGGGCATGGCCGTCTGGTGACCGGGGAAGGCAACATTGTAGTTCATAAAATCGGCGAGCTTGGTGCCGGCCGGCGGGTCCTTGTAGCCCGTCAAGTAGCCGTAGACGTAGTCGGCACCGCCCTCCTGGTAGGCGGCCAGCACGTCGCGAACCATGCGGTCGGGAACCCGATAGAATGGCGTGTTCTCCTCGGCAGCGCGGGCGCGCACGATCAGGGAAAGGTCCGGAGGCAGGGCACCGTTGAGGGCAAAACGGGCCTCCTGGTCATTGCGGTAGGGCGGCGGGATGTGATCGGCCAGCGTCGCTGGACGCTTGAGGATTTTGCCTTCTTCGTTGGGCTCGGCGTCGACCTCGTAGGTTGCCGCCAGCGACTTGACCGCGGCCTCGGGAAAACTCGGGCCCCCGGGCTGCGCCAGGTTGCGGAAGGCGAGACGCCGCACGCCGTGGCAGCGCGAACAGACTTCCGTGTAGACCTTGAAGCCGCGCTGCAACTGCGCATCATCAAAATGCCCCAACACCCCGCCGAAGCTCCAGTGTTGTCGGTGGATCTCGGGATGTGCCTCCTCGGCGGCGCGCGCCGGCCCGGCGAGCATAGCCGCGAGCGCGCCGAGCAAGATGCCGACGCTTGTCAGGCCTGGCCTCAAGGCGAACCGTCCGATCATGTCGCTCCCCAGCCTAGCGCTTCTCTGGGGCGCTCGGCGCCCCGACAGTGACATGCCCGCCGGACGTGCCGAGCACCGCCTCGCTGATCGAACGCGGCAGCGGCGAGGGCGTCTCGATGACGCCGACGATCGGTAGCACGAGCAAGAGATGGATAAAGTAGTAGGCGGTGAAGATGCGAGCCCAAAAAACGTAGAGGCCCTCCGGCGGCTTGGAGCCCAGATAACCCAGCGCAATCACCGTGATGATGAACAGCCAGAAAAACCACTTATACAGTGGGCGGTACTTGGTAGAGCGGACCCGCGAGGTGTCGAGCCAAGGCACGAAGCACAGCAGGATGATCGAGGAGAACATCGCGATCACGCCCAACAACTTGTTGGGGATGGCGCGCAGGATCGCGTAGTAGGGCAAGAAATACCACTCGGGCACGATATGCGGCGGCGTGGAAAGCGGATTGGCCTCGATGTAGTTGTCCGCGTGTCCGAGGTAGTCCGGCAGGAAGAAAACAAACCAGGTAAACAGCACCATGAACACAGCCAGGCCGAACATGTCCTTCATGACGGCGTGCGGCGACATCGGCACCGAATCGGACTTGGTCTTGATTTCGAGGCCGGTCGGGTTGTTCTGGCCGACCGTGTGCAGCGCCCAGATGTGCAAGATGACGACGCCGACGATGGCGAACGGCAACACGTAGTGCAGGCTAAAGAAACGGGTGAGCGTGGTGCCGGACACGGCAAAGCCACCCCACAGCCATTGCACGATGCGGGTGCCAAGGCCCGGTACGATCGAATCGATCGAGGAAAACAGGTTGGTAATGACGGTCACCGCCCAGAAACTCATCTGGCCCCAGGGCAAGGAGTAGCCCATGAACGCCGTCGCCATCATCAGCAGCAGGATCACAACGCCCAGGATCCACAACACCTCGCGCGGCGCCTTGTAGGAGCCGTAGTAAAGGCCACGACCAATGTGGATGTAGACCGCCAGAAAGAACATTGAGGCGCCGACCGCGTGTAGATTGCGAATGAGCCAGCCGTAGTTCACGTCGCGGCGGATCGCCTCGACGCTGGTGAAGGCGTCATTGGCGGAGGGCAGGTAGTGCATCGCCAGCACGACGCCGGTAAGAATCTGCACGCCGAGGAAGAACGCCAGCATTCCCCCCGTGGTCCAAAGGTAGTTGATGTTGCGCGGCGTGGGAAAATCTACGAATTGCGCGTGCATCATGCGCGCGATCGGTAACCGCTCGTCGAGCCATCTCTCGAAGCGTGACTTTGGCTGGTAGGTCGATTCGTGGCCCGCCATCTGGCGCTCCCTTACCCGATCTTGATTTTGCTATCGGACACGAACTCGTAGGTCGGCACCTCGAGGTTGCGCGGGGCGGGGCCCCGGCGGATGCGACCGGCCGTATCGTAGTGCGAACCGTGGCAGGGACAGAACCAACCGCCATAGTCTCCGCGGCTGTCGTTCAGGCTCTGGCCCTTGGGAATGCAGCCCAGGTGCGTGCAGATGCCTACCAGCACGATCCAGTTCTCTTTGCCTTTCTTGGTGCGGTTGGGATCGGTCGCCGGCGTGTTTTCCGGCAGGGCATCATTGCGGGCGGAGCGATCGACCAGGTCGGCAAGCTTGACATCCTTGGCCGCCTGCACTTCCTGGGCCGTCCGGTTACGCACGAACACCGGCTTGCCGCGCCAGGAAACGGTGATCGCCTGCCCATCCTTTACCGGGCTCAGGTCGACCTCGATGGACGCCAGCGCCTGGGTGGAGGCATCCGGATTCATCTGCTGGATGAAAGGCCAGAGCGCCACGGCGGCGCCGACGCCGGCAAAAGCTTGGGCGGCGATCACAATGAAGTCGCGCCGGTTGGGCTCTTCCACGCTTTCCGTTGCCAATTCGGCCTCCTTTACCCCCTGTCTTGCGCCGCGAACGATCCGCCGGCCGCAACAAACCTTCGGGTCGGATGCCGCCACGCTTCCGCTCAACACCCCCGAAAGCTCCGGAGCCGTCTGAAATTCCGCGGCAAAGTGTCGGTGATCGCCCCGGCGCTCCCAACAGGACGTTTTGACGCGCGTTCTTTTTGCATTCTTCCTGCGGATGCACAAGGCTGTCGCTGAGCCCCGATGAGGGCAATTTGGCGCACGCCCGCCGACCCGGAAACAACGCCAGCCAGCGCGGACCACGAGCCCGATGCGCCTTGCCCTCTACCAACCGGACATTCCACAAAATACGGGTACGATCTTGCGCCTGGCCGCCTGCCTCGGCACGCCCGTCGACGTGGTGGGCCCGACCGGCTTCGACATGACGGAGCGAACGCTGCGCCGGGCCGGCCTCGACTATCTAAAGCACGTTCAAATCGCTCGGCATGCGAGCTTTGCCGCCTTTGAAAGCGCACGCCGACAACGCGGCTCCCGCCTCGTTCTACTGACGACGCACGCCGCCTTGGCCTATACCGATTTCGAGTTCACGCCCGAGGACACCCTGCTCGTTGGCCGCGAAAGCGCCGGTGCGCCCCGCGAGGTGCACGCGGCAGCGGACGCGAGCGTGCGCATTCCCTTGCTGGAGGGGCGGCGCTCGCTCAATGTCGCGGTCGCCGCGGCCATGGTGCTTGGTGAGGCGCTGCGACAAACCGGCGGCTTCAGTCCAGCCGCACGGCCTCCCCCTCGATAACGCGGGCACCGCCCAGGCGGCCGCGTTTTTCAAGATGGCGACGCAGCAAGGCCAAGTTCTTAAGATTTGCCCGGAACAAGACGTCAAAGGCGTCGCCGACGATCGGCACCACCCCGAACAGCGTGTCGATAGTGGTGTTGGCAATCATGCGTCCGATCACCCAGCGCGACGCGCCAAGCTGGCGCGCTTCCCAGATCAGATAGCTTGAGACCAACGAGGCGATGAGATCACCGGCGATCGGCACCAAGCCGATCAGAGCGTCGAGCCCGACGCGGACCTTGGTGCCGGGAATCACAAAAGCCCCATCCATCAGCTGGGCAAGGGCCTCCAATCGGGCAAGGGATTGCTGGGTTCGCTCGGACTCGAGCGCGTTGCTTCTCGGAGCTGCGCGTTGCATGACCTGTAACCGCAAACGTGAGGCTGCCTGAACGCCGAATATGGGGTGCCCTTGGCCTCAATGCCATGCCGGCGGGTGCCGCCGCGCCGCCGCCCGATCGGCGCGGTGCGTCTACTCGGCGGCCTCCCGGGCCAGGAAGCCGCCGGATTGACGCGCCCAGAGCGCCGCGTAGAGGCCACCCCGCTGCAGCAGCTCGGCGTGCCTGCCCGCCTCGACGATGCGGCCCTCATCCATCACCACCAGGCGATCCATGGCGGCGATGGTCGACAAGCGGTGGGCGATGGCGATCACCGTCTTGCCGGCCATCAGGTTGTAAAGCTGCTCTTGAATGGCGGCCTCCACTTCCGAATCGAGCGCACTTGTCGCCTCATCGAGCACAAGGATCGGCGCATCCTTGAGCAGCACGCGGGCAATGGCGACGCGCTGGCGCTGTCCACCGGAGAGTTTTACCCCCCGCTCGCCGACGTGTGCCAAGTAGCCGCCCCGCCCCTTCATGTCCTCAAGCCGGGCGATGAACGCGTCGGCCTGTGCCTTGCGCGCCGCCCCAACCATGGCGGCCTCGCTGGCCTCGGGTCGACCATAGAGAATATTGTCGCGCACCGAGCGATGCAGCAGCGAGGTGTCTTGTGTGACCACGCCGATCTGCGCACGCAGGCTGTCCTGGGTCACCGCCGCTATGTCCTGGCCGTCAATCAGGATGCGCCCGGCCTCGAGGTCATAAAAGCGCAAGAGTAAGTTGACGAGGGTCGACTTGCCGGCACCCGATCGTCCCACCAGCCCGACTTTCTCACCCGGTGCGATCGAGAGCGACAGGTCGTGGATCACTCCGCCGGACCGGGCCGCGCCGGCGCCACTCTTCTGTCCGTAGTGAAAGCTGATGTTTTCGAAGCGGATCGCGCCGGCGCGCACGACGAGGGGTTTGCTGTCGGGACGATCGACCACCAGGGTGGCGCGGCCGATCGTGTCCATGCCCTCCTGCACCACGCCCATGTTCTCGAAAATTCCGGCCACCACCCACAAAATCCAACCCGACATGGCAACGATGCGCATCACCAGACCGGTGACGACGGCGATGGCGCCGATGCTGACCAGATCCTGACTCCAAAGCCAAATGGCGACACCGCTGGCGCCGACGATCAGGATGCCGTTGAGGGCGTAGAGCACGAGCTCCATGGCCGTCTGCACGCGCAGCGACGCCTGCCATTTGCCCATCTGTTCCTGCAGCGCCGAACGGGCATAGGCATCCTCGCGCTCGGCATGAGCGAACAGTTTGACGGTAAGGATGTTGGTGTAGCTGTCGACGATGCGCCCGACCAGCATCGAGCGGGCTTCGGCGGCCTGCGTGGAGCGCTCCTTGATCAACGGCACAAAATACCGGAGTGCGACCAGGTAGGCGGCGAGCCAAATGAGCAAGGGCAGGAGCAGGCGCCAATCGGCGGCCGCAAAGATGACGGCGGCGCCCAGCCATTGCACCGCCGCGTACCAGATGGCGTCGATCACTTGCACGACGGAATCGCGCAAGGCCGGTGCACCCTGCATGATTTTGTTGGCGACGCGGCCGGCGAAGTCGTTCTGGAAAAAGCCGAGGCTTTGGCGCAGCACGTAGCGATGCGTCAGCCAGCGCACGCGATTGGTGACCGGCGCCGAGATGATCTGGTTCTTGATGAGGTCGTGGACCGTCGACACCGCGGGTCGAGCCAACACGGCCACGAATGCCATCCACATGAGCGTCGTGCCGTGCGCGCTTATGAAGGTGGCGGGCGATTGCGCGGCCCGCATCAGATCGACCAGATCGCCGACGAAGGTCATCAGCGCCACTTCGATTAGGGACCCGAGCAGGCCGGCGACGAGCAGCGCGGCGAACGCCGGCCATACCGGCCGAATAAAGTAGACGTAGTAGGCGAGCAGCGTGTCGGGCGGACGCTCGGGCGGCGTCGCGGGGAAGGCGTCGATCCGGGACTCAAACCAGTGGAACATTTGCGGTACCTAGAGATTCGCGCCCAAGCCGGAGCGCAAAGCTGCCGCAGCTAGCATGGCGTTGGCACACAAGGCCGAGAAAACGACCGCGGCTAGGCAAGACCATCACCAGCAAAGACAGGCGCTCAGCAAGGGCGCCGGGGTTGCGGCCCGTTGGGCGCACGGGTCCATCGCCGGCGCGAAAGAGCGCGGGCGACCCTCAGCGGTCCAAAGGCTGGATGCGATCGATCATGGCGGTGCTCCCGCGAGATGTTGTAGCGTCGAGCGCGGCAGCTCATAGCATAAAGGCCGACCCTGCACCAGACCTCGGCCGGCGCGATCGCACGTGGAATTGGCAGATGACCTTGTCCGACAATTCGCTCGATGAGCACAAACAGCGCGCGCGCCTTTGGTTCGAGACGCTGCGCGACGACCTCACCCAGAGCTTTGAGCGCCTCGAGGGTGAGCTCGCCGCCACGGCACCTTTGGCCGAAGCGGCGCCCGGCCGCTTCGTGGCGACGCCCTGGACGAGAGCGGACCACAGCGGTGGCGCCGGCGGCGGCGGCCTCATGTCCCTTCTCAAGGGCCGCGTATTCGAAAAGGCGGGGATCCATACCTCGACGGTGTTTGGCGAGTTCGCTCCCGAATTCCGCAAGCAGATTCCCGGCGCCGAACACGATCCGCGCTTCTGGGCCTCGGGCCTGTCGCTGATCGCGCATGCGCAAAACCCGCACGTGCCGGCCGCGCACATGAACACGCGCTTCGTCGTCACCAGCACCTGGTGGTTCGGCGGCGGCGCCGATTTGACGCCTATGCTCACGGCGCGACGCAGCCAAGAGGATGCCGACACGATCGCCTTTCACGGCGCCATGCAGCAGGCCTGCGCGGCGCACAAGCTCGCCGATTACGCCCGCTATAAGGCTTGGTGCGAGGAATACTTTTATCTGCCGCACCGCCAGGAGACGCGCGGGGTGGGCGGCATCTTCTTCGACTATTTGACGCCGGCGCAGGCCGACGGCGGCTGGGAGGCGGCACTGGCCTTCACCCAGGACGTCGGCCGCGCCTTTCTGGCGATCTATCCAGAGCTGGTGCGCCGCAATTTTGCCAGGCCCTGGAGCCCCGCCGAACGCGACGCCCAGCTCGTGCGGCGCGGTCGCTATGTCGAATTCAACCTGCTCTACGATCGTGGCACGGTGTTTGGGCTGAAAACCGGCGGCAACGTCGAGGCTATCCTCTCCTCCCTCCCGCCCGTGGTCAAATGGCCTTGAGCCGCAGCGCCTGCAGTCCGGATGGCCGCACCCGCTGCCCGGCTGGACAGCGCCCAAGGGCTCCTTTTAGATGGCGGCAATTGCAATGATCCGTTCACCCCGTGCTAGCCTACCAGTCACAACCGGAAACCTTGGGAAGGAAACAGCAATGGCTCACTCTTTGTCCCGCCGACAGTTTGGCGGGCTGGCTGCCGCCAGCGCGGCGATCGCCGCCGCGACCCCGGCGCTTGCGCAGCAGACCAACGAAATCGTCAAGTGGCGCCTGACCTCGAGCTTTCCCAAGAGCCTCGACACTTTGTTTGGCGCCTCGGCGACCATCGCCAAGGCCGTGGGCGAGATGACGGACGGCAAGTTCACGATCCAGACCTTCGCGGCAGGGGAGATCGTGCCCGGCCTGCAGGTGCTCGATGCCGTCTCCAACGGCACCGTGGAGTGCGGTCACACCTACACCGGCTACTACATCGGCAAGAACCCAGCGCTGATTTTCGACGGCTCGCTGCCCTTTGGCCTGACGCCGCGCCAGCACAACGCCTGGCTGCTGTTCGGCGACGGCCGCAAGCTGATGGATGAGATCTACGACAGCTTCAACGTTGTGGCGCTACCGGCCGGGAACACCGGCGGGCAGATGTTCGGCTGGTTCCGCAAGGAACTGAAGACGCCGGCCGACTTCCAGGGTCTCAAGATGCGCACCGCCGGTTTTGGCGGCCGCGTGATGGCCAAGCTCGGCGCCGTGCCGCAGCAGATCGCGGGCGGCGATATCTATCCGGCCCTGGAAAAGGGTACCATCGATGCCTGCGAATGGGTGGGCCCCTACGATGACGAGAAACTGGGCTTCCACAAGGTGGCGAAATACTACTACACGCCCGGCGTGATGGAGCTCGAGGCCACCAACCAACTCTTCATTCAAAAGCCGGTGTTTGGCGCCCTGCCGCCAGCCTACCAGTCGGCGCTCAGATACGCCTGCTGGTTTGCGCTGGTGGAGATGCTGGCCTCCTATGACGCCAAGAACGCCAAGGCGATCGCGCGGGTGGTCGCGGGCGGTGCGCAGCTGTCGGTGCTGCCACCGGAAATCATCAAGGCGCTGCGCACCGCGCTTGAAACGGTGTTGGATGAGGAGGCGGCCAAAAGCGATCAGTTCAAGAAAATCCTGGAGAACTGGCGCCAATTCCGCGCCGACCAGCACCGCTGGTTCTCGATCGCCGATACGCGGGCGGAGTTTGCCGTCTACAGCGGCTGAGCCGCAAGGGTCCGAGGCGGGGCAAGCCCGCCTCGGACCCTTGCGTGGATTAACGCAGCGCGCCAAGGAACGAGCGCAGGTCGGCATCGCGGCCGTGGCGCGCGACCCTGGTGATGTCGCAACGTTGCAGACCGATGTCCGCCAGCATGCGGTCGCTTAGGCCCTGCAGCTGTGCGACGGTGCGGGCAATGCGCCGACGCTCCGCCAGGTAGGCAAAAATGCGCTGCGGCACCTCGAGGCCGGCGGCCAGGCCGTGGGCGAGCCCCGTGCGTGCGCGGCCCAGCGCAGGCTGGCTTGGGGCGATCAAGCCGGAAAGGACGGTGGACATCTTAGTGGACATCACGGTGGACATGGGGGGTGTCTCCTTTTTGAGGTTCTTTAAGCCGAGGTGGGCGTCGCCTTGTGAATTGGCAGCTGCAATCGGCCCTGGCGTAGGGCGGCGATCTCGGCGGCGGTAAAGCCCAGCGCCGCCAGGCGCGCGTCGCTTTGCCGGGCGAGGTCGTGGTGAAATGTGGGCCTCCGCCTGCCGGGCGCGCGCCACCACCAGGCGCTCAAGTAAGCCTGGCGCCACCGCGCGTCCCCGCGGCCAGGGCAGCCGTCGCCCTCGGCACGGTTAGGGTGCTCATGATCGTCTCCATTTTTTTGACCGCCGCCCCAACACCGGCAGCGGCTTAAGCAGTGCTGGTCAGATGGGGTGGACTTTTGAATTGCTCAAATTTATTGTTTCAATGAATATGATTGGAAATTGCAATATGCGCAGCCTCAATCCCGATCACCTGCGCACGCTCAGCGAGGTGGTGGCGCAGGCAAGCTTCACCCGCGCGGCGCGGCGCCTCAACCTGGCCCAGCCCACGGTCTCCTTACAGGTACGCGAGCTCGAAGCCCGGCTCGGCGTGCGCCTCATCGATCGCCTGGGCAAACGCGCCTTTGCGACCGCCGCCGGCCGCGAGTTGATCGAGCACGCCCGGCGCATAGCGCAAGACGAAGAGCGGCTGCTTGCCGCCATGCGGCGCCATCGCGAGGGCTGGCTTGGCCAGGTGCGCGTCGGCTCCAGCACCACGGCGCTGATCTACCACCTGCCGCCCTTGCTGCAGCAGTTGCGCTCGGCCCAACCCAACATCGAACTTATGGTAACGACCGGCACCACCAACGCGATCGTCGAACGCATCATCCGCAACGACGTCGATTTGGGCGTCGTCAGCCTGCCGGTGAACGATCGGCTACTCGACGTCGAGCCCCTGCTCGAAGAACCCTTGGTGGCAATCTTCTCCGCCAACGTCGGCGGCCTGCCGGCGAGCGTCACCCCGCGCTACCTGCTCAAGCACCCGTTGCTGCTTGAGTTCGCCCGCGCGCATGTGCGGGCCATGATCATCGAGTGGCTTTCGACCGAAGGCGGCGAAGCCCGCCCCGCCATGGAGCTCGATAACCTCGAGGCGGTCAAACGCATGGTGGCGGCGGGTCTTGGCAGCTCGATCGTGCCCATCGCGGCCGTGTCCAAGGAAAACGCGCGCCACGATCTGGTAGCGCGTCCGCTCCGACCGGCCTTGATGCGCACGCTTGCGCTCATTCAGCGGCGCGACAGGGCCGATGATGCCGCCCTAAAAGAGGTGCGCACGGCCCTGCTCGCCCTCAAGTCGTGAGGCGCGGCTCGGCCGTTTAGCTCGACAATGGCACGAGTCAGATCGGCATGGCGGTCTCGGCGAGCCGCGCCCAATAGGAGACGCCGACCGGGATCGCCTCATCGTTGAAATTGTAGGCGGGATTGTGCAAGCCCGGGCCGATGCCGTTGCCGATCATGATGAAGGCGCCCGGGCGCCGGTTCAGCATGTGCGAAAAATCCTCCGCCCCCATAATCGGCCGCATGTCCTTGACATTCTCGGGGCCTACCACCTCGGCGGCGACGGCGGCGACGAATTTCGTCTTGGCCGCTTCGTTGCTGGTGACCGGCACGTCCCCCTCGAAATCCGCCCGCGCCGTGGCCCCGAAGCTGGCCGCCGTCCCCTCGGCAATGGCGCGGACACGGGCAAAGGTTTGCGCGCGCACGTCGTTGCTCAAGGAACGGATGGTGCCCGTGAGGCCGACGCTGGCAGGGATGATGTTGAAGGCATCGCCCGCGCGCACCATGCAGGTGGAAACCACCACCGCGTCGAGCGGGTCGATCGTGCGCGAGGCGATGGTTTGCAGTGCCATGATCGTCTGCGCGGCAATCACGACCGGATCGATACCCTCGTGCGGCCGCGCGGCGTGGGCACCCTTACCCACAATTTCGATGGTAAATTTGTCGCACGCCGCCAGCATTGGCCCGGCGCAAATCGCAAACGAGCCGAGCTCGTGATTGGGCGAGGTATGCATGCCGTAGACCTGCTGGATGCCGAAGCGGTCCATCAGGCCGTCCTCGATCATGGCCAGGCTCCCGGTCAGGCCCTCTTCATTAGGCTGAAAGATGACAGCCACGGTGCCGTTGAAATTGCGCGTTTCGCATAAATACTTCGCGGCGCCGAGCAGCATCGCGGTGTGGCCGTCATGACCGCAGGCGTGCATCTTGCCCGCGGTTTTGGAGGCATAGGGCGCCCCGGTTGCCTCCAGGATCGGCAGGGCATCCATGTCGGCGCGCAGGCCGACGACGGCGCCCGAGTCCTGCCGGCGGCCCTTGATCAGGCCGACCACGCCGGTCTTGCCAACGCCGGGGACCACGGCATCGCAGCCGAACGCCTTGAGCTTATCGGCGACGATGCCCGCCGTGCGCTCGACCGCAAAACCGATTTCGGGGTGGGCATGGAAATCGCGGCGCCAGGCCGTGACTTCCTCGCACATGGCGGCAACGCGGTTGATGATTGGCATGCTTTTTCCTGCTCTGGTTCCTGTTCTGGCGGCCTGAAGGCGATGCTGCAGGCGCTAGCCTAGCCCCTTGCGCGAAAAACGGAAGCGCTGTCGCGGCCGCCGGTGCGGCACCTGGGCCATGCTGCCTGCACGGGCATTCTGCTAAATTCAAAGCCATATCTATGCTTTGACTTATGCCGACCGGTCGTTGTGTAATTCGCTCGCCTGGCGCGGCTGGGGCCGCTTGTCAGCGTTGTGCTGAAATCCAACTGGAGTAGACGATGGGCCATTTGCGCCGAAGCCTGTTCGCCTTGGCTGCTGCCGCTCTCTTGAGCGGTCTCAGCGCACCGGCGAACGCCCAGAAAACGCTGCGCGCGGTCATGCACTCGGATCTGAAGATCCTCGATCCGATTTGGACGACGGCCTACATCGTTCGCAATCACGGCTACATGGTCTACGACACCTTGTTTGCCACGGACGAAAAGGGTGAGATCAAGCCGCAGATGGTCGGCCAATACGAGGTCTCACCGGACCAACTCACGCACACGTTTACCCTGCGCGAGGGTTTGTTGTGGCACGACGGCCAGCCGGTGACCGCCGAGGATTGCGTCGCCTCCATCAAACGTTGGGCAGCCAAGGATTCCACCGGCCAGAAACTCATGACCTTTGTCGATGGCCTCACGGTCAAGGACGACAAAACCTTCATCATGAAGCTCAAGTCGCCGACCGGCCTGGTTCTGCTCGGGCTGGGCAAGCCCTCCTCCAACGTGCCCTTCATGATGCCCAAGCGCATCGCTGAGACCCCGCCCAACACGCAGATCACGGAGGCCATCGGCTCCGGCCCCTTCATCTTCAAGAAGGACGAGTGGAAGGCGGGCGAGAAGGTCGTCTATGTCCGCAATCCCGACTACAAACCGCGCGCCGAGCCGCCGTCGGGACTGGCCGGCGGCAAGGTCGCCAAGGTCGACCGCATCGAATGGATCTGGATCCCCGACACCCAGACCCAGGTCAATGCGCTGTTGAAC
>DASTMQ010000301.1:0-7419 GCA_035714005.1 Hyphomicrobiaceae bacterium | reverse complement strand
GCCGGGCCCTGGATCTCGCTGAAGGTGCGCGTCTCGAGGTGCCGCCCGTCACGGTGGTCGAAGAAGGCATAATCGTCGGGGATCAACGGATGCATCCGATACACGGCCACGAATTCCTCGGTCAGCGAGTACGGCACGGCGTGATGATCGGGTTTGGTCTCGGGAATGCCCTTGAGCAGATGCGCGTCGAACAGCCAGCTGCCGAGCTGCGTCAACCAGTCCTTCGGCGCACCGTACCAATTCGCTTTTAACGCGGTTTCGACCGTCTTCGTTGCCAGGATCGCCGGGGTCCACTCCACCGTGTGGATCTTGGCTACCAGTGCGGCGACGATCAGGCGTGCCGTCTGATAGACGCGCTCGTCCGACCAGGCGGGGTAGGCCGCCTGCAGCTGCCGGCAGATGACGTTGTGTTCGCGGGCGAACAGCGTATGCATGGCGCTGAGCCCCAGCCACCAGGCTTCGTTGAAGCCCGTGACGTTGATGCCGCTAAGATCGGTTGGCAGATAGCCGCTATCGAGGCGAAGCAAGGCCCCCGCACGCAGCGCCGCCGCCTTGTCGGCGTCCTCGCCGTAAACTTCCGAGCCGTCCCACCACGGGGTGGCGATATTGGGAAAGACCGGACAGCCGCCTGGCGCATGACCTATAACCTTGTTGCCGGCAATGCGCATGTCGGACTCGGGCGGAAGCTCCTTGTGATTGCGCCACTCGGCACCCCGGTGCGGCAGCACAATATCCTTGCCCTTTTCGCCGAGGCCGAAGCGCGCATGATTGACCCAGTCGTGGACTTGGAACTGGATCCAGGCAGCCGCCAACACATTGAGCGACTTTGCCGGAATGAACGCCTCGCGCGTCAAGAGCTCACGGCTGACGAGGATCGGATCGGGCCGATCGAACTTGTCCGGCTGGTAGACCGGCTGCATGTTCCGGCCGAACGCCGATCCGATCGATCCCATCCGGTGAGCAGAAAGATCGTTGAAGCTGCCGTCATGCGTACGCGCGGTTCGCACCGCCTCTGGAATGGGCGCCGGTGCCGAACAGGCCGGTGGTCCAGCTGCCTGCGGCTCGGTATCGATCAGGTTCTTCTCGCGCAACTCGCCGCGCAAAATGGCAAGGTTGAGTAGCGCGAGCGGCTGCGGCAAGCGATGCCACGGCACGAACCGGTTGATGAGGGCGAAGGCAGCCCGGGCGATGCGGCCGGCGATGACGTTGCGCCGCGGCGGCGGCTCGGCAAATCGGTAGCCCAGACGCTGCGCCGAGCTGGCGCGGTAGGCCACCTTGCGGGCCCGGTTCATGTTGCCGAGCGGCCGGAAGGCGTCGCTGCTATACCAGGGATTGAAGGAAAGCTGGTCTACCAACCGCTCCATCGCCCGCCCCTCGGCGGCGTCGATGTCCTGCTGCGGGATCGTCAAGGTTGCGACCAGAACCGGTCGCGAAACCTTCTCCTTCCACGTCGCCGCAAAATTTTCGATCGGGGTCGCCCATTCGCTGACGAAGGGCTGCAGGTAGACGTCAAAGGCGATGTCGCCGCCACGCAGCCGCGCGACAATCTCTTGGCGCAAATAATCGGCGCCGGCCGCGCGCGGCTTGGAGGCTGCTTCCGCGTTTGCGGCCGGACGCAGCAGATAGCGCACCGGTCCGGCATCACCCCACAGGATCGGACCACGGCTCCAGTAGCTTTCGAGCGCCAGGCTGCGGACCTGGCGACGCGTTGCCCGCAAGAGATTGCCGATGGTGCGCAGGGCTCGGAACGGGCCAAGCTGCCAAATGAGGCGCGGCATGAGCAACAGGGGTCTGCCGGCCATGGCCTTGCTGAAGGCAACGAACTGGCGGGCATTGCGCACATGGGCGGTCGGATAGTTCGCAACGAACAGGTCTTGCGATTGTTGCTCGGAAATTGTGATGCGGATGGCGGCGCCGCGCAGATCCCGCGCGGTATCCGGGCGACAGGTGCCGCTGGCATTGGAAAAGCGGATGCTAACCGCGTACTCCTTGTTCGGCTGAAAGTGCCCGACTTGAAACGGCTCGGGAATTTCGGAGAGAACGCGCAGGGTGGCGTTGGCGACGCCGAGAAGCATTTTTGCATGCGAGGCCCGCTCGATGGCACTCGCGCCGCTTTTTTTCTTGTATTTGAGCTGAACGCTCAAGATTTCGCGCGCATAGCCCTCGAAGATCTTCTGCTCGGCCTCGGGACTGCCTCCCTCGTATTTCTCCGACCATGCTGTTTTCGGCATCGTCCCCCCGATACTTCGTAACACTTGAAAAACGGCCCCACCTCGCGGCCGACCTTGCCAAGGCTGCTATCGGCCTTGCTATCGGCCTTGGGGGGCGTTGCGAAGGGAACATAACAAGGCTTTGGCATCTGTGCGATCGCCGCCCTCCGGCTCAGCCTCGAAAAAGCGCAATTCGGCTTGCAACACCGCGTGCGCGCGTGCCGGCTCGCCTTTGCCGGCAAGCAGGGCGGCGAGATCGCGCGCCGTGCGCAAGGCAAATCCGCGCTGGCCGCGCTGGTGGGCAAATGCCAGCGCCTGCTCGAAGCAGCGCTCAGCCGACGTTTCAGCGTTTTGCGCGTCCGCTGCGGCAAGGCGCCCTTCGAGGCGCAGGCCCTCGGCCTCATACCAAGAGTTGCCACCGCGACGGCTGAACTCGCGGGCCTGCGCCAGGCAGATCTTGGCCTGCTGCGGGTTGGCGGCACGGATGTGGGCCTCGGTCAGCCAGCACAGGTAGGTGGGCAGCCAGTAGAAGAGCTGCGCCCGTTCCAGGAAAGCACGCTGCTTTTCCAGCGTGTCGATCCCTTGCTCCAGGCAACCGGATTCGACCTCCGCCCAACCGAGAAAGGTTTGCGCCACCGAAATCCAAAGTGACAGCTCCCGTTGGGTTGCGCCCGTGAGCGCCTGTCGTGCGAGGGTCTCCACCGTTTCGACGTCACGCTCCAGGGTGTGCAGCATGCAGACGTAGGAGAAGGCGTAGCCAAGGGTGTGCGCGTGTCGCAATTGCCCGGCCAACTCCAAGGCGGCGCGGCCATGCTCAAGGGCTTCGCGCGGCTGGCCCAGCACCCAGTCGACGATGCACAGGTTCGACAGGGTCGTGACCTGCATGTCGGTGCCGTAGATGAGCGCGGTGGCGTGGTCGCTCGTAGCATCGTAGAGCTTGCTGGCGCGTTCCAGGTGTTTGCGCGCCCTGGCTGGCTCGCCGTCGTCGTGCAGCGAGGTGCCGAACAGTCGATGCCCGACCATGCGATCGGTCCTGGTTCCCTTCAGCTCGGCAATGGTCAGATAGTCCCGCGCCAACTCGCCGGCCTCGCTTACATTGCCTGCGGCGCGCAGGTACGACCAGCGCGCGTAGAGCGCCGGAAAGATGCGCGGATCGTCATCGAGGAGATGGCAAAGCTCGATCGCGCGATGGCTGACCTCGGCCACGGCGACGGCCGCAAAGCCCTTGAGCGCGATGGTTGGCCCGATCAGCGCGATGTGAGCCTCAAGCTCCAGATTGTCGCGCTCGAGCCCGGCGGGCAGCCTCTTGATTTCTTCCAGCGCGGCACCCAGTTGCGCACTGGTCTCCAGATTTGCCGACCGCTCGGCCGATTGTGCTGCCGCCTTGAGCAGCATCCGCACCGCGCGCGAGGTGCGTCCTGCTTCCGACAGGTGCTGGGCAAGGTAGGCCGGCTCGCGGTTGGAAATCTCAGGCAGGTGGAGTTCGATGGCATCGGCGACGCGGGCGTGCAGCTCCCGCCGCTGCCGTTTCAACAGCGAATAGTAGGCAACGTCGCGCACCAGGGCGTGTTTGAAGGTATAAGCCTTTGCGTCGTCATCCGGCTCGAGCCTGAGCAACCCGGACTCCAGAAGCCTCGCCAGTGCGGGTTGGAAGGCGATGCCGTGTTCGCTCGCAATCGCCGCCAGCAGCTGGTGCGAAAAACTGCGGCCGATCACCGAGGCGAGCTGAGCGATTGCCTTGGCGTCGCCGAGGCGCTCAAGCCGCAGCATCAAGGAATCGTAGAGTGCCGATGGCACGCCGTGTCCGCCGTCGCCGACGCTGGCGCCGGTGCCCGGGTCGACCTGCCCGGTCTCAAGCGCGGCCGCCGCCAGCTCTTCCAGGAACAGCGGCACGCCATCTGAACGGGAAATGATCTGCTCGATGAGCCCGCTCGGCAGCTGCTTGTCGGCCACCACACAGTCCGCCAGGTTGCGGCATTCCGCATCGGCGAGGCGCTGCAGCGGGACCCGCCGGATGCTGGCCGAGCCGTTGGCAAGGGCGCTCGACCGGCTCGTGATCAGGAGCAGGATCGGCGCATTGCCGATCCGGGCGGCGATGCGTTCGACGACCTCGGCGGTCGAGGGATCGAGCCAGTGGAAGTCCTCGACCAAAATCAGCCCAGCATCGCCGTTGGCGGGCGACGTCAGCAGGTGCACCACACAGTCGCGCGTCTTCCGGCGCAGCTCTTGGGCATCCGGGAGGGTGGCGGTGACCGGGCGCGGCATCGGCAGGGCCAGCAATTGCCCCATCAGCACCGGCGTTTCCTCGTCACAGCTGGGTAGCGTGCCGAGGAACTCGCCGAGCCGTGCGGCATTGACCTCGGGCGGCTCATCGGTGCGAATGCCGACCCGCTGTTCGAACCTTTTGATGATCGGATGCAGCGGCACGTTCTGGTGCTGGGCCGAGGCCTGCAGCACCAGGATGGCATCATCACTGCGCGCAATCTTGTCGATGAGTTCCAGCGCCAGCCGCGACTTGCCGATCCCGGGTTCACCGGTGATTTCAACGCTTTGGCCGCGCCCGGCTTTGACCCGCTCCCATGCCTGCAGCAGCTCGTTGATCTCGGCACTGCGACCGACGAGGGGCGAGGCATTACGGCGGCCGTCGCCGTTCGCGACCTCGCCTTCCAGCAGTTCGCCAAGGACCTGGAAGGCCTCCATCTTCCGTGACAGTCCCTTGAGCGTGCGCAGCCCAAGCGATTGCAGCTGGAATTTCCCGCGCAGGAGGCGCCGGGTCTCATTGCTGATGACAAGCGAGTTGGGAGCTCCCGCCTCCAACAGCCGGAAGGCGATATTGGGCGTATCGCCGACGATCTCCGTGGCACGGTGGACATGGCCGGGCGCCGCCTTGCCGATGACGGCCAGCCCGGTGTGAACGCCGATGCGAACGCGCAGCGGTTCCTTGATCGTCGCCGTCGCGCGCTCGCTCAGCTCGGCGACCGCGCGCAGCAACACCAGACCGGCGCGGACCGCGGCGAGGGCCTCGTTCTCCGAGCTGAGGGGATAGCCGAACTCGGAGCGAATGCCATCGCCGATGTAGTTGATGACGTTGCCGCCGGCATCCTTGATGCAGCCGGTGCTGATGGCCTGGAACTCCAGCAGTATCTCGCTCAAGTCCTCGGGGTCGCAGCGCTCCGAGAGCCCGGTTGAGTCAACGATGTCGCAGAAGAGAACGGTGAGCTGGCGGCGTTCACTGGTTTTGCCGCGAAGGTCATCCATCGGACATTCCCGTCAATCGTTTGAACCCGTTTTCTTCTCGTTATGAGTTCAAAACGTGGTCTTGCGACTTTCCTCGGCGGGCATCGCTATCCACTGAGAGCAAGTCAGCGAACCTTGGGCTGATCAGCGATCGCCATCCTAGTCCGGGCGAGCCCACCTTAGGCTCGCGCCGACGGCCTCACAAGCGCTCCCCTTTGGCTTTGGTAACTCCCGCTTCTTGCTGGTTGCCGTTCGCGCGCTTCACCGCTCAGGACAACAGGGCGGCAAAAAACGGGTTGAGCATTCGGCCTTGCGGGTCTTGTTGCCCCACCCACTGGGAGAATTCGCTCCAGCGCGCGCCGTAGGCGGCCTCGACATGCCGCCGCGCCACAAACGGGCTTTGGTTCAGGAGTGGTATGCCGTTCCGCTTATAGGCAAACTCATTGAATTCATTGAGAAATCTATCCCAAGCGGGCTTGTCCGTACACGCATGGATCGGGTCGATAGAAAAAATGTCACCGTCGTGGCTGTAGGACAGGATGGAGCTCGTGTCCTTGCGGATAAAATACGAGCCCAGGGCCATGTTGCAGCGAAAATCGTACTTTTTGAAATGCTGTTCAGTGAACACGAGATACTCGCGCAGTGCGCCCAGCCATTGCCCGCGCGGGAAGGCCCAGAAGGTAAAGGCGTAGCGCGCCGATGGCCGGGTGCGGCTGTAGTCGATGGTCTTGTCCGGGTTGTAAAGCGTCGCTCCGCCGATGAGGTGCAGCGTCGACAGCAGCAGCTTGCTGCTGGTGAACTTGGCAGAGTGGGCTGCATTCCTGAGGGGCCGTGTCGGAATTCGCCGATCGATGAAGCGGCCGACCCGGGCCTCGGTGTGGTTCCACAGCTTGCGACGCCCGGCCGCGAACAGCGAGCCGAATGGCCCGACCCGGTCGATCCGTCTTCGCGTTTGGAAGTGTGCCTTGCGACCGATGGTCCAACAAATCAGCCCGCTCGAGGCATCGATGATCTGGTCCACTTCGCTTTGGGTTAGATCCTTGATCGGGCGTGGCAAATAATTGAACTCGATGGCCTCCAGCGGCTTGATCCGAAACGTCACCTCATAGACCACCCCGCACAGTCCATAGCTTGAGCGCATCAGGCGGAGCAATTGGGGGTTGTTGGTCTCGGAGGCTTCCGCCAGCTCGCCGGCAGGCGTCACCCATTTCAGGCCCGTCAGATAGGAGCCGACCTGCCCGAGCTCGCCGCCGTCCAAACCATCTTTGGTATGGCAGCAGGCGGCGGAGCCGAGCGTCATGTTGCCGATTTCGATGTTGGTCAGGAACTGCAGCTTGCGCCGGCGCAGCGCGCGTGAGGCCTCGACAAACTGCAGGCCAGCCTCGGCCGTGAAGGTCCGCTTTTCCGCATCGATGTGCACGATCCGCTTCATGGCGGACATGCTGATGATGGTGCCGTCCGAGGAGGCGCACGGCGTCAGGGAATGGTAGCTGCCCATCGCCCTGACCGGACTGGGATAGCGCCCCGCATCCCTTAGAATGGCTTGAATTTCAGCAACGGATCGCGGCGATACCAGCTGCGCCGGCGAGGCCGTAATGCCACCATCGTAATTGCTGATCACATTTTTCATCTGTCCCCTCCCCCTTACGTTTCAGCGGTGTGGATCCTGGTCCGCGCCGCAGCACCGACATTGCTCGGTCGGGCTCAGCAACCGGTTCGGGCCCAGGTCAGCAACGGGCCTTGCACACCCGCTGTGCCTCCCCAATTCGCGGCGACCTCGGAAGCGTCGACCCGCGAAGAGACCCACCCACGCGCGGACGGCCCGTCGCCTTTGCGGGTCTTCGGCGCTGGCATAGAGGCCATCGAGAGCGCTTGCGAAATTTACCGGAGGCCTGTCCGCTGGTGGCAGCGCCGGCTTGGTCGCAGTGATGGCGATCATTTTGGACGGAACTCACGAACTTAGGGGCGGCTG
>DASTMQ010000300.1:0-1642 GCA_035714005.1 Hyphomicrobiaceae bacterium | reverse complement strand
AAGGATGGCGCGGTCGGGCTCCGGCAGGATCACGCGTGACATGGTCGCTTTCTGCTCCAGCGTGGCTCAGGTTCGATCGAAAGTATAGCTGCAAGCCACCTGTCTCGCCATTGCGACGGGCGCGTTGTCCCGTTGTTGCCTTGCCGCACGGCATCGCAGCAAATGACCGCGCGCCCCTTGCGCGATGCCCAAACCGCATCTCGGCAGGACGCGACGCTAACATTCAGGGGCCGCGCGCACGCGATTTTGGTGGCGAGCCGAGGAGCTGGGAGGCCGACCCGCGGCAGGCGTCGGCATCCT
Organism: Hyphomicrobiaceae bacterium; assembly: GCA_035714005.1. Classification (GTDB taxonomy): domain Bacteria; phylum Pseudomonadota; class Alphaproteobacteria; order Rhizobiales; family Hyphomicrobiaceae; genus AWTP1-13. The sequence continues at coordinate 1,342 of DASTMQ010000300.1, read as the reverse complement.
CCGGCCGCGCCGCGGCGCCCGCACACAAGCGCGCCACGGTGACGCCGAAGTGCCGGCGTGGCGTGATCGCCTACTTGAAAAGCTTCCCGAAATGGCCCTGGCCGAGGCGGTTCTGGCTGACGTGACCCTGGGCCGAATGTGCCTCAGCTTGGCCAAGCCGGCCCGGGCCGCGTCCGAACGGGGCCAGGGCGGGGCCGCCACCGGATAGCCCCGATCGGCGCCGGTTCGATTCGCGGCTGCGGATGCAACCTTCGAGGCAGCGCTGCAGCTGGACCTGGCAGCGCGAGCGGTCATGGGTCGACTTATAACAGGCACCATAGGCGGCCCTGCAGCCCGACGAACAGGCATTCTGTGCCTGGGCCGGCCAGGCGCCCAATGCCGCCGCCAGCGACCAGCCCAGCAGCGCTGCGACCAGGCATCGCCTCCCCGGGCGCGCGCAGCCGGCCTCGCCGCCCGTTGCCGTTGGCTGCGCCATCGCCGGTCGAGGTAACGTGAACCGCATTGCGGCATTGCTACGCTCGAAAGCATGAACGTCAGCTGAATGTGGCCGCCGGCCGAATTGGCTCAGTTGCTAAAAGGCAAACTCAGTAAACAGTGGATCGGTACTCCGGCCCCAAATCGTTGCGAAGCGCTCGAGCATTTCCTGGGCGGGCGTGCAGCCCGCCGCGACGATGGCCTCGACGGGTTCAAGGAAGATCGTCTCGTCCTGTCCTTTGCCGTTGGTCGCGGCGCGCCGTGCCAGCCCGGCGCGGGCGATGGCGGCGGCCTGGCGCGCAATCTCAAGGGCGCTGGTGCCGTGCACGGGCGCGGCCAGGGCAAGCTTTGGGACCCAATCGCGCAACGCCTGGCGCTCGGCCGCGCTCCAGGCCTTGACCAGGTCCCAGGCCGCATCGAGCGCGGTGGCGTCGTACAGCAAGCCGGTCCAAAAGGCGGCCACCGCACAAATGCGACGCCAGCGGCCGCCGTCGGCCCCGCGCATCTCCAGAAACTGCTTCATGCGCACTTCGGGAAAGAGCGTTGTCAAGTGATCGGACCAATCATCAAGCGTCGGCCGTTCGCCGGGGAGCGCGGCCAGGCGCCCCTCCATAAAATCCCGAAACGAGGCGCCGGCGACGTCGATGTAGCGGCCGTCGCGATAAATGAAATACATCGGCACCCCAAGCGCGTAGTCGGCGTAGCGCTCGAAGCTCATGCCGGGCTCGAAGGCGAACGGCAACATGCCCGTCCGCGCCCGGTCGGTGTCGCGCCACACCTCGCTACGTAGCGATAAAAAGCCGTTCGGCTGGCGATCGCAGAAGGGCGAGCAGGCAAAGATTGCCGTGGCGATCGGCTGCAGCGCCAG
>DASTMQ010000299.1:0-5371 GCA_035714005.1 Hyphomicrobiaceae bacterium | reverse complement strand
TCACCGGTGCAAACCTTTTTCCGTACCACCACGCGCGCCGTCGAGGTCGCCGGCGTGCCCGTGCCGGAGGGGGCGAAGGTCCTGCTTTTTCTTGGCGCGGCCAATCGCGATCCGCGCAAGTGGCCGGAGCCGGAAAAATTCGACGTCAGCCGCAAACCCATGGGCCATGTGGCGCTGGGGTCGGGAATCCACGTCTGTGTCGGTCAACTCGTGGCCCGTCTCGAAGCCGAGGTCCTGTTTGAGGCCCTGGCGGATCGCGTTAAGGCCTTTGAGCTGTTAGCCGCGCCACAACGCAAGCCGAACAACACCTTGCGCTGCCTTTCGCGCCTTGAGGTTCGATTGCGCGCGGCCTAGCTATGGTGTGGCAAGGCCGACGCGCCTCAATGCCGTTGCTAACGTCGCCGTTGCGGCACGACGCACGGCAGGCAACAGCGACAACTAAGGGCGCGCGGTAGGCCTCCGCAGCGCACGCCTTATTTGACTTCGATGGTGGCCACCGCGCCCTTGCTATCCAGGCCCTTGGCGTAAATGCGGTATTTTCCCGGCTTGATGGGCACGAAGAACAGCGTCGCCTTGCCCTCGCGTTCCATCTCGATCTCGTAGAGCCCGCTAGCCTTGATCTCGACGTCGCCGACCTCGACCTTGCGCAGCCAGATGAAGTTGAAGAAATCATCGGCGTGAATGGCATATTCGCGTTTTCCCGTGGAAACGATCGTCAGCTGATAGGCTTTGCCCGTGCTCAGACGATAGCTGGGTGTGGAGACCGCAAAGCCGGTTTGGTCGACGCCGAACACAAGATCGGGCAGCTTCTGCAAGTCGGTGGCGAGATAGCCCTCGGCCCACGCCGGGCCTCCCAGCAGCGCGCCAAGCAGGCACACCAGGACGACGAGCTTACGATGCATGAGCTTTCCTCCACGCGCGAGCCCGATTGTTATTGATCATCGCAACGGAATTCTGGTTCGTCGACGCCGAGCGTGTCCAGGTTGTTTTTCTGATGCAAGGCGCCCTCGACGGGAGCGACCGCGACCACGGCATCGTGCGTGCCGAGCAGGATGGGCTGACGCAACTGGTGGCTCCAGTTGCGGAAGGACCCGGGCGCGCCTTTGTAGAGCTCGATTTTCAAATCCGGAGCAAGCAACGCCTGATAGACGGCGGCGCCGGCGGTGTCGTGGATGCTGGTTGCGGCATCGAGCGTGGCCCGCACCGCGATCCAGGTGGCCCAATCCTCATCGCTCATGCGCCGCCCGACCAGGCGGAAGAACCGGCGGTTGAGCTGAGGGGCCCCGTACCGCTCCCAATAGGGATGCCAGCTCGATGCTTCGAGGCCGGCGCTGCCGACCACGGGGCGGGGCTTGGCGGTATTGAAGGGCACCGTGCGCGCAAAATCGCCGAGCGCATCGGCGACGAACAGGGCATCATAGTCGACGCCGCCGGTCAGCAGTTTGATGTTGATCTGGTCGCGTTTTCTTGGATCGTTACCGGCTACGAAATCCCGCGTCTCGACAATGCGCAGGCCAAATTTCCGGGCCGAGGCGAGAAATGACGCGGCCAAGGCCTTGTCCTCGACCTGCGGCCCGCGCAGCACGAAAATGCGCCGCCAGTCCAACTCTAGCAGTCGCTGGGCCAAGCCATCATGCAACATCGACCAGCTCGGCAGCGTGTGCAGCAGTCGTGCGCGGCAGCTGAGAGACCTGAGGTCATCGTCGCGGTGGCGAGGATTGAAAAGGACCAGCGGCGCCTTGGCCAGATCCTTGGCCAGCCGCCGCACGTCGTCGGCGGGCAGATCGAGGATGGCGGCCGTCAGCGTCTGCGATTGCATGAGCGCGCCGAGCGCGCTCACGGCATCTTCTGCCTCGCCCAAGGATTTACGGATGAGGTTCAACGTTAGGCCGCGCGCCCGCGCCGCGGCGGTGCCATCCTTGATCGCCAGCTCGGCGGCGGCGAAGGGCGAGGCATGCTCGGCTCGATAGAGCCCCGCATAGCCCGTTTGAACTTGATAGCGGGCATCGCCGCTGCGCTCGATGAAGGCGATCGCAAGTTCGCTAAAGCGCTGCTCCTGGGCGCAAACCGTGGCCGCCGAGAGCGCCAGGGTCCAGATCCAGCAAGCCAGCCTCAGCAGCCAGACGCGGCTAGCGGTCATCGATCAAGATCCCGTAGGGAACTTGGCCCACGGGCACCGAGACCAACACCTTGTTGGTGCGCGTGTCGACGATCGAAACATCATCGGAAAGGCCGTTGGCGACCCACAGTCGCGTCTCGTCGGCGTTGAGCCGCAGGCCCCAGGCACGCTTGCCGACCACGATGTAGTCCACCACTTCGCGGCTCTTAGTATTGATGACGGCCACATGATTGGCGCGTCCGAGCGCCACGTAAGCCTTGGACCCATCGCTGGTGATGACGACATCGACCGGTGTGAAGAGTTCGCGGCGAATGGCGCGCAGTTGGAACTCCACCTTGCCTTTGGCTGCGAGCGTCTCGAGGTCGATGATCTCCACCTGGCCTGAGAGCTCCGCCGACACCCACAACTCCTTGTTGTCGGGGGTCAGGGCAAACCGGCGCGGCCGGGCACCGACCGGGATGTCCTTGATGTGCTTTTGCTGCTCAACATCGACGACGTGCACGAGATTGGCGACCTCGGAGGCAACGAACGCCAAGCGACCGTCCTTGCTGATCTTCACGCCTTCCGGTTCCGGACCGGTGGGATAGCGGGCAACGATCTCGCCGGTCTCGACGTCGAGCACGGTCATCTCGGAATCATCTTCGTTGGAGATGTAGAGATGGCGGCCGTCCGGGTGCAAATCGAAGGTTTCGGGCGCGGCAATATTGCGAAAGCGTCGCACCAGGCGCAGGGTGGCGATGTCATAGAGCGCAATGGTGTTGTCGTCACCGCAGCCGACGTAAATTGCCGTGTGCTCGGGATTGAACGTCATGCCCCGCGGGCGGGCGCAGGTCTCCAGCGTTTGCAGGATCTTGCCGGTCCCATCGAGGATCGTAAGGGTGCTGCTCTTTTCATTGGAGACGAACACCTTGCCGCTGGCCTTGGCGAACAGCGATTGCGACAGGGCCGGCGCCAGGACAAGAACTGCAAGCAAGGCAAGCATGCGCCGCCCGGTGCTGCGGCCCATGGCGGCGGCCATGGAGCGCCCGGCCCGGCGCAGCGGGGGCTCGGCGGGCCACGGCTTCGGCACACGACGGCGTGCGGCGGGCGTTCTCAAGGGTGCTGCAACTCTAGACTTGAAACCAAACTCGATGGAATTTAGTCGAGGAGACGGGCATAGGAAACGACGATGTTGGCTCGGCTAGCGCCGCCATTATTGGGCATGATCGCCACCCTGTGGTTGGCTTGCGCCCCGCGTAGCGCCGTCGCGCAGGCGAACATGCTGGAATGCCGCGAGCTATCGCAGCGATATGCCGCCGCCAAGCAGTCTGCCGTGGACCGTCAGCTGAATATCTATCTTTCGCAAGCGGCACAGAAGGGCTGCCTGGAGCTGACGAATGAGCTTTTGCAGGACGGGGCCTCGGTGCGGGCGCGCCGCCGGGAAGGTGACACCGCGCTCCATCACGCCGTCAAGGCCACCGAGCCCGAGGTGGCAAGAGTGCTCCTGGAACATGGCGCCGACATTGAATTGCGCGACCTGTCGGGTGCCACGCCGCTGTTCCTCGCCATCGAGGCCAACCGGCCAAAGGCCGTGGCGCTGCTGATCGAGCGCGGCGCCAATGTCAATTCGCCGGGGCGGTCGGCGGTCGCACCCATCGCCGCGGCGGCCTTCAACGGCAGCGAGCGGATCGTCGCTCTTTTGCTGGAGAAGGGCGCCGATGCCAACGCCGCCGATAACACCGGCAAAACGGCGATCGTCTATGCGGTGGCGCGCGGCTTCACGCGCATTGCCGAGCGCCTGCTGCTGGCTGGCGTCGACGTCAATGCCCGTTACGGCAACGGCTTGACGGCGTTGATGTGGGCCGCCGGCCATGCCAACGATGTCCCCGACGCCGACGGGGTCAAGACCACGGAGCTGTTGCTGGCGCGAGGGGCACGGCTCGACGACGTCGATGACCGCGGGCGCAGCGCGCTGATGGTGGCGGCGGAGCTCGGCCATGGCGACATCATCAAGCTGCTGTTGGCGCACCGGGCCACGGCCGACCTCAAGGACAAGGACGGCAAAAGCGCGGCCGACCTCGCCGATCCGGCCGTGCGGTCGGCGCTGCCGCGACCATAGCTTAGCGCACCTCGAGCGCCGCCAGGTATTGCGCCATGGCCTTGATGTCGTCGGGCGAGGTGGCCTTCATGAGCGTGGTCATGCCGGGATTGTTGGCGCGCTCGCCGTCGCGGATTTCCAGCATGGTCTTGGCCATGTAGGCCTCGTTCTGGCCCGCCAGCCGGGGTTGCGTGCCCTCGCCTTGATACTGGCCCTGGTGGCAGCCGGTACAGCCGACCGCCGTGTTGGCCCGCGCCGCCTTTGCCGCCACGTCGGGCGGCGCCGGCCGTGCGTCGGTACGCGGCCAGGGCTTTTTCGAAAAGTATTCGGCCAACGCCAGCAGATCGCTCTTCTCGAGCATCTCGACCACGGGTGTCATCTGGTCGTTCTTGCGATCGCCATTCTTATAGTCGCGCAACTGCAGGTACTGGTAGCCCAAGGTCTGGCCCCAGATGATCGGCGTCGTCTTCTCCGGCGGCACGCCATTCTCGCCATGGCAGGCCGCACACAGCTCAACCTGCTCTTGCAGGCGCGCGGGGTCCTGTGCCGCAGCGAGTTGGCTGCCAGCAAGCATCAGCACCGCCCGGCACAGACAGGAGGAAAGGCGCGTGGCGATGGTTGGCATTTCTCGATGGCGCGGGAGTTGAGGGAGCAAAAGCTAAGGGCGAGACGATCGCGCGTCGTCTCGCCCCTCGTCAAGGTCCGCGTTTTTGCTCAGTCGGCAAGCGAGAAGGCAATGAGCGTATTGCCGCGCTTGTAGTCGAGCTGCGTATTGCCACCCGCCGCGACGACGATGTACTGCTTGCCGTCGACGGTATAGGAGGAGGGCGGGGCGTTGACACCGGCCCCGGCCTGGAATTTCCAGAGCACGGCGCCCGTCTCCGAGTCATAGGCCTTGAACAGCCCGTTGCCCTCGCCGGCAAACACAAGTCCGCCCGACGTCGCCAGAATGCCGCCGATCATTGGCTGTTGGGTCTTCACCTGCCATTTGATCTTGCCGCTGTCGTAGTCGACCGCGGTGACATTGCCCCACTGTTCTTCGGCGGGAATGACCTTGAAGGCGCCGCCGAGCCAGAGCTTGCCCTTCGGGTAGGGGGTCGATTCCACGTGGTAGGTCATGGGCTGGTGCAGGTTGATGGCGTACGCCAAGCTCTTGCCCGGGTCGAGCGCAATGG
>DASTMQ010000298.1:0-6944 GCA_035714005.1 Hyphomicrobiaceae bacterium | reverse complement strand
GCGTGGATCGCCGGCGTGACGGCGGGCACCCAGCTGCGGCGGGCGGTGGATTGGGCGCGCGCACAATGGCTCGGTGGCACATGAGCCGCGGCGCCTGCAAACTTGGCCTGCTGGCGCTGGTCTGCGGCATACTTTTGCCTCCGCACGCCGCCGTAGCCGATGCCCTGTCGCGGCCGGGGGCGCGCCTGGCGCAGCGCCTGAACCCGGCGCCGGTTCCAGCACCCGGTCCTGCACCAATTCCTGGCGGCTTGCCGGGGGTAGCGCCAGCGCCGCTGCCGGCCCCAGCGCCGCAGGCCGCGCCCAGCCTGCCGGCACCGCCCCTCAAGATCGCTCCGCCGCCACCGTCGCTTACGCCCAAGGCGCCGGATGAGGGCGGAGCGGAGGGCTGCGACTGCCGCGTCGAAGTCGAGGTGCCCGTCTACGAGATGGGTCGCATCGTGCGCTGGCAACGCGAGCCGCGTCTGCTCGGGCGCAATCCCCAATGTTGTCGAAAGTGACGAGCCTAGCCATGCCACATCGTTACGAGCGAGCCATGTATGCCCTGTTGCTTTTCTGGTTGCTGGTCGGCACCGCGCTGGCGCCTACCATCACGCGCGCCGCTACCCAGGATGGCGTGAGGGGCGAGGCGCCGGCCTCGGGGCAAGCGCCTCGGTTGCTGGCGCAGCGCCAGCCGGGCGGTCTACCCGGCAGGAGCGATATCGAGGAGGAGGGTCGCCCGGGCGGCAAACCGCTGCCCGCGGACCGGGCCCAGCAGCCCGCCGCGCCCGCCACACGCTCGTTACAAAATGCCAAACCGCGGGGGCCCTCCGAGGCCGGCCCGGAAGCGGGCGCCGCCGACAAGAAGGCAGCGCCGGGGGCGAAGAAAACGCCGGATAAAGGCAACTAGTGCCACCCGCTCGCCCGCATCTTGCTTAGGGTTAACGAATACACTAGGGTTTCACCCGTTTATCCGCCTTCTGCATTTTGCACGCCACGGGGGACGTCATGATGCTGCCGGCCAAGCCTATCGTTGTTTTTCCACTCAGCTTCGGCCTTCTTGCCGCTGTGCTTGCGCAGGCACCGCCGGTCGAGGCCAAGACCCGCAACACCATTGGCACGATCATCGGCGTCGGCGCCGCCGGTGCCCTCATGAACGAGGCCGCCAAGGCCATGGGGCAAAAGCCGACGCGGCCGGCACCGTCGGCACCTGCTGGATCGAGCAATGCCGAGACGGGGAAGCGAAACGAAGACCCCGACGCTGCCGGGCGGGCCGCGCGCCAGCTTGCCGCCATCGAGGAAAATGCCGAGATCGAGCGTGCCAAAAAGATGGAGCTGGAGCGCAACGTCGACCTGGCAATCAAGGCCTTCATCGACAAGCTCATCGAGTGGCACAACGCCATCAACACGGGCGACCGGGTGCGCTCAACGCGCGGCGAGCTCAACCAGGTTACCGCCGGACAGGTCAAGGCCTCCATCGAAGAGGCCTACGACAAGGCCAACTTGCGCGAATTCGAAAAGTATAGCGGCGAGCTGTGGACGCGCGACCGCTTGCTGGTACGCATCATGCGCTACGCCACCAAAAACCTCAGGCCCTATTACGAAGGCGTCGGCGCCAAGGGGCCGAGTATGGATGACCTTAAGGATCTCTTTCATAGGTCCGCACGCGAGGCCTTCTCGAAGGCCCTGGAAACAGGCGAGATCATCGGCGTCAGCAAGAGCTTCGAGCGCTTTATTCGCACCATCTACGAAAACACGGACAATGCGAACGAGAACCTCTCCACCCGTGGCATGGACGGTCAATACGAGCGGCTCACCAGCATGGCCATCGATGTGGTTTGGCGCAACGATTTCGCCGAGCGCGGGTCGGCGTCGGCGACCGACGGCGACACCCTCGATCGCCAATTTCTCTTTCGCTATCGCTCGCGCCGTGCGCTGTACGACTGCCTGTCCCTGACCTATCCGGAGCTCATGCGCGGGAGTGGCGGCACCACGACCGCGGCCTTCGTCAGCACCTCGCCGGCCCCGGCGGTGCAGCGCGGCAAGCTGAGCCCGGGCCCGCGCGCGCTCACGCAATCCGAGCAGGAAACGCTGGCAAGCAAGGTGCGCACGCACGTTGCCAACGTCTGTCAGGCGAGCGTGCCGACCATCCTGGCCAAGGCCAAGAGCGGCAATATCGGGCCGGTCTCCTCACGCGAGACCGGCATGCCGACCGGCGCCATCCCGGCAGCAGACCGGCGCTGAGGTTTGCGCGTCAGTGGGCGGCCGTGAGCAGCCTGGTCGGCGAATCCAGCAGGCGAGTGGGTTGAGTTTGGTGTCGGGGATTTCACGTCTTGGGGTTTGCGGGCGGACCGTCGCCAGTTCGAGCGGCGGGCGGGAGGCCTGTTGGGCGCCGGTTCCCGGCGCTGGCTGGGCCGTGGCGGGACGAATGAGGCAGTCATGATTGGGCAGTGGTGTTTTTGGCGTTGGCTCGGCGCGCTCGGACTGGCCACGGGCATCCTTTTCTTCGCCACGGCAATGCCGGCACAGGCGGCGCGCCATGCCTTGCTCGTCGGGGTAGGCGACTACGACCAGAAAAACAACGGCATGGCGACGCTGACCGCGCCGGCCTACGACGCCGAGGCGCTGGCGCGCGTGCTGGGGCGCAGCAGCTTTGGATTTCAGGTCGACGTGCTGGTCGATCAAGCCGCCAAGGACAAAGCCACCTTCGAGGCGGCGCTGCAGAAATTCCTCGCCCGCGTCAAACCCGGGGACGAAGTGTTGTTCTACTTTTCCGGCCACGGGGTCAATCTTGCCGACCGGGGCAACTTTTTCATTCTTCTCGATGCCAAGGATCAGGACGCCTACATCCGCGAACAGCGCCGCAAGCCCGGCAGCGCCCGCGAACTCGATACTCAGGACAAGGAAAACAAGCGCTACGAACAGTACCTGACGGAGACGGCGCTCTCCGAGGTCGAAATCGAAAAGGCCATTAAGGGAGCCGGTGCCGACGTTGTCATTATTATTGCCGACGCCTGCCGGGTGCAGCTCTCCGGCGCCAAGGGGCTGATCCCCGTCAACGGCCTGCGGCTGCCGCCGGAACCGGCCAAGGGCAGCTTCCGCTTCTATGCGTCGCGGCGCGGCCAAGTTTCCTATGACAGCCCGGAAAAGCCGGAGCAGAAGAAGCCGGATCGCCCGGCGCAAACGGCAAAAAAGGACGACAGGAAGGAGCGCAAGGCCGTCAATTCCCTGTTCACCGACGTGCTGCTGGCGCAGCTCAGCATGCCGCGCCAGGAGATCAACGTGCTTTTTTCACGGGTTAAGCTCGATGTGCGTGATCTCGCCAAATCGCTCTACGGCAAAGAGCAGGTCCCCGACTATGACGACTCGCTCTCAAGCCGCTTTTACTTCTGGAAGGGCGAGGATGTGCGTGACATCGAAGCGCTTTGCAGTACCGCCGACACGGAGCTCGATCGCCTGCGCCGCGGGGTGGCGGCGGGCAGCGTGTTTGCCGAGGATATCGAGCGCGCGCGCAACGCGCTGGCGCCCTGCAGCAGCGACAACAAGAACTACATCGCCGAGATCAACGGCATTCTCAGGTTGCACGAGCAGGGCGGAGGCGGCTCGCTGTCCGGTCCGACAGGCGACGGCGCGCTGCCCCTCGACCTGAATGACCCACTGCAACGATGCGATGCGCTGGCGGCCTCCCCGCTCGACCAGAACCGGCCCCAGGGCTTCGCCGGCGTCGACCTGCAAGCCGTGGCGATCGACGGACGCGCCAGCGAGGAACGGCGCCTGCCTGCGGTCGATCGCATCAGCCGGGCGATCGAGGCCTGCAACATCGCGGTCAAAGAGCGCGGCCGCGTCGCCCGATACAAGTTCAATCTGGCGAGCGCGCATTACGCCATGGCGACGCTCGCCGACGGCCTCGCCAACAAAACCGAATCACTGGTGCAGGCTTCGCGGCTTTTCCAGGACGCCGTCGACCTCGGTTATGCCGCCGCCTACAACGGCCTCGCCCTGATGCTGGAGCACGGCGAATACCATGATCCCGCGGCTGGCAAGCAAATGCCGCGCAATCGGCAGAAGGCGCGTGAGCTGTTCCAACGCGGCGCCGACCTTGGCCATGTGCTGGCGCTCTACCATTTGGGCCTTGCCTACAAGAATGGGGGCCTCGGCCTCGACGACGAGCTCAATGCCGAGACCATCTCGCTGCCCCACCGCGGCGCCGGCAAGGCCTTCCAGTACCTATCCAAGGCCGCCGAATCGGGCTTCGTGCCGGCAATGATCGAGACGGCGCTCGCCTTGCGTGGTCAATGGGGCAACATTCCGCAAAATCCCAAGCGGGCCATCGAGCTGCTCGAGCTGGCCGCGGCCCGGGGATCGTGGGAAGCCATGTATCAGCTCGGCAAATGCTACGATGAGGTGCCCGCGGTCCAGGATGCCAACGATGCCATCATCTGGTACGCGCGGGCTGCCGAGGCCGGTGACCGCCGTTCGCAGGAGCGGCTTGCCGAAATGCTGAACTCGGGGGAGGGTCTGCCCGCCGCGCAACGCGAGGCCGCAGGTCGCTACTGGCGCCTGGCCGCCGAGGGCGGCTCCACGGAAGCCCAAATGCAGCTCGCCAACCTGCTTCGTGATGGCAAGCTGCCGTTCCGGCCCAAGCAGCACGGCCGGCCGGACGGCGGCGCGGAAGAGATTCGCCTCCTTTATGAAAGCGCCTTCGCGCGCGGCAAATCCTATGCGGGCTACGAGCTGGCGCGGCTCTACCGCGCGGGCTTTCCCAAGGATCGGCCATCCGAGGCGATCCCGAAGGACAGCGAGGTCGCCGTCAATCTGCTGTGGGAGACCATGGACCGGGTGCGCCAGGCCCGCCTCGACACGGCTGAGGCCTACCCGATGGTCGAGGTTTTCTCGGCCTTCGAACTCCTCAACATGCACGATGCCGGCGAGGATAAACGCAGCGACCGCACCGAGCTCCTCAACGACGATCAAGTGGCCCAGCTCGCCACCGACTACGGCGATCACGCCACCCTGAAATGGCTGAATTTTAGAAGCGCGGTGCTGCTGGCCAATGCCGATGCCGACATCATCTGCAATCGCGATGCCTTCAACCGGAACCTGGCATTTTGGAGCTGGAAGCGATCGATCCCACCGACCGACCCTCAGTTCGACTGGTTCGAACGCTTCTACCGCTGCCACGAGGTCGACCGAAGCAAGAAGGGCACGCCCGGCAAACCGGCCGCGGCGGGGGAATTCCAAGGCCTCAAGCGCGTGCGCGAGTTCTATCGCAAGCAATACGAGGTTTGGTTGAAGGAGGGCGAAGCGACGGACCGCGGCAAGGGCAAAGGCAAGGAAAAGGTCCAGACCTTCACGGACAAGATCTCGCAATTGCTCGTCGACGGCGACCGGCGCAAACGTTGAACGGCCGTGATGGCGGCGCAGGTTGGCCGCGGCGGGGGGGGCGCGCCTCGCCGTCGGGGCGCTGACGCCAGGTGCGGCGTTGAGGAGCTGGCATGATCGTTGACGTGCGCACCTACACGCTGATCCCGCGCAAAATGGCAAAGTACCTGGAGCTGTTCGAAGCCCATGCCCTACCGGTGATGCAGCGGCACAAGCTCGAGCTCGTCGGCTATTACGTCAGCCATATCGGTCCCCTCAACCAAGTCGTGCACCTGTGGCGCTACGCCAGCCTTGCCGACATGGAACAAAAGCGCGCCGCACGCGACGCCGATCCCGACTGGGCTGCCTACTTGGCCCGCACCGAGGGCATGGTGCTGGTGCAGGAAAACAAGATCATGCGTCCGACGAAATTCTCGCCACCGACCTGAGCTCTTTTGCGGCCGCGGCTAGCGCGCTGCACCATTGGCGTAGGGTTTGAGCGCCGCATACATCACCGCGAAGGTGGGCGTCGGCACTCCCAACTCGCGCCCCAGGGCTACGACCTTGCCGGCCAGCCAGGGCAATTCGAGCCTGTTGCCGCGCATAAGATCCACGGCCATCGATGGCAGCATTTCCGCGGGAAAATTGCGCGTCGCCTGCAAGGTCCTGGCCTCCAGTTCCGGCGCCAGGGCAACGCCGCGTGCGCGACCCACGGCGGCAGCCTCGGCCACGCCCTTTTCGAATAGGGCAAAGACCTCCGGATCATCGCGCAATTTGCCGAACGGCAGGCGCGTGAGCGCCACCACCGAACTGTTGGTTGCAAGCAGGACGAACTTCTCCCACAGCGCCGTCAGAACGGAATTGCTGTTCACGGCTTCGAAACCCGCCGCCTGGCACAGCGCCTGAAGGGCAGCGCCGCGCTGGCTGGGGCTGCCGTCGAGCTCGCCGAACACCAAGCGCATGAAGGTGCCGGTTTGCCGGATCACGCCGGGTTCGGCGATGGTGGCGCTGATCTGCGCCACCCCGCCCATCACCGCCGCCTTGCCCAAGATCGGAATGAGCCGGTCACTCGCGTCGATGCCGTTCTGCAGCGGGATGACGGCCGTGTTCGGACCCACGATCGGGCGGATGGCAGCACCGGCGCTTTCCACATCCCACAACTTGACGCAGAACAGCACAAAATCCACCTCGCCGATGCTCGCCGGCACATCGGTGGCTTTGACCGGGTTAAGATGCACATCCCCGCGCGGGCTGAGGCACGTGAGGCCGCGCCGCTGCATTGCTGCCAAGTGGTCGCCGCGCGCAACGAAAGTCACGTCACTTCCAGCCTTGGCTAGCGCTGCCCCGAAAGCACCGCCAACGGCACCAGCACCGATCACCGCAATCCGCATGAAATAACCCTTCTTGAAAGCAGCGTCCCGGCCGGCCCCTAATGCTGCCAACGCCGGTGGAACCCGAACCGTCATTGCCTAGCTGGCGCCGGCCCACCGGGGTCAAGCCGGGTGCTAACTTAGAGGTTGGCAAAAGGCCGCGCCAGCGTCATGACCTCCATGCTCCTTGCCGCAGCCCCCACTGCCGGGCGGTGCGAGGGACGCGCGCGCTGCGAT
>DASTMQ010000297.1:0-2772 GCA_035714005.1 Hyphomicrobiaceae bacterium | reverse complement strand
AGCGACTTCAGGAGCTTGAGGATCTGCAGTTGCGTCGTCACGTCGAGCGCGGTGGTGGGCTCATCGGCAATGAGCAAGGCCGGCCTTGCAGCCAGCGCACCGGCGATCATCAGGCGCTGGCGCTGCCCACCCGAAAACTGGTGCGGATAGCGATCGAGCGTGGCCTCGGGCTCGGGCAGTTGCACGCGGCGCAGCAGACGCACGAGCTCGGCGCGGCGCGCAGCTTCCGTTTTGAGCTGCCGCGGGGCATGCCAGCGCATGGCGGCAAGCAGCTGGGTGCCGATCTTGAACACGGGGTTCAGCGCCAAATAGGGATCCTGCGGAATAAAGCCGATGCGCCGGCCGCGCACGCGGCGCGTCAGCTCGCGATCGCTCAGCCGCAGCAGGTCCTCGCCCTCGAAATTGATCTCGCCGCTTTCGATCACGGCGGCCTTGGCGAAAATGCCGAGCACGGCGCGGGCCAGCGTGGACTTGCCGCAGCCCGATTCCCCAACCACCCCCAGGATCTCGCCGCGCGGCAGGGCGAGCTCGACGTGATCGAGGATCTGCGCCACCCCCTCATCGCCGCGCACGGAGAGGCGCAGGTTTTTCACTTCGAGGAGCGGTGCAGCCGTCATCGCGAGCGCCTCAGGCGCGGATCGACGATATCGCGCAGGCCATCGCCCAGCAGATTAAAGCCGAGCACGGTGAGAAAAATGGCAAGGCCCGGAAAGGTCGAGAACCACCAGGCCTCCGGCAGGTACTGCCGGCTTTCCGCAATGGCGAGGCCCCAGTCGGGATCGGGTGGCGTGGCACCCATGCCGAGAAAGCCGAGCACGGCCGCCACCAGGATCGTAAAGCCCATGCCGATGGTGGCGCGCACGATAATGGGCGAGATGGCGTTGGGCAGGATGTGGCCAAACAGAATGCGCGGGGCCCCGGCGCCGATGCACTGCAGCGCGTCGATAAACAGCGAAGCCGAGAGGCGGCGCGTCTCGGCATAGACGATGCGCGTGAAAAACGGCCAGTAGGTCAAAGTCAGCGCCAGCATCGCGCTCTGCAGGCTGGGTCCCATCAGCTGCGCCAAGGCCAGCGCCAAGATCAGCTGCGGCACCGCCAGAAAGACGTCGGTCACCCGCATGATCGTCTCCGACACCCAGCCTTGGCTGTAGCCGGCAACGAGCCCGAGCGGCACGCCGATCGCCATGGAGATGCCGACGACCATCAGGGCAATAACTAGGGCACCGCGCGCCCCCAGGATGACGCGGGAGAGAATGTCGCGCCCCAGGTTGTCGGTGCCGAAGGGATGCTCTGCGCTCGGCGGCTTGAGGCGCTTGAGCAAGTGCGAGGCCGAGACGTCGCCGGGATAGGGCGCCAGCAGCGGCGCCAGAATGGCAATCGCCACTACGGCCAGGACGATGAGCCCGCCCAGCACGGCCGGCTTGTCCTTGGCGAATTTGGCGAGGATCAGCATGCTGCTTTAGCCCTGTTCGCGCATGCGCGGGTCGATCAGGCCGTGCACGACGTCGACCAGAATGTTGACGATGGCGTAGACGACGCCGATCAACAGCGTGACGGCCAGCATGACCTTGGTGTCGGCGGTGAGAATGGCCTGCACGGTATAAAAGCCGATGCCGGGCCAGTCGAAGATGGTCTCGACCACCACGGCGCCGGCGATCAGGCCGCCGAACAAGAGGCCGATCTGGGTGATCGCCGCCACCACCGAGTTGCGCAACACGAACTTCCAGATCAGCGCCCGCGGCGGGAAACCCTGGGCCCGCTCGTAGGTGACGAAATCCTTTTGCAGGGTCTCGAGCACGCCGGCACGCGTGAAGCGGGTGATGGTGGCAAGGCCGCCGAGGGAGAGCGTGAAGGCGGGCAGGATCAGGTGGCGCAGGGCATCGGTGAAGACGTCGAGGCGCCCCGTGAGCAGGCTATCGATCAGGAAAAAGCCGGTGATGACCGGCGGCGCGGCGAGGCCGGGGCTCAAGCGTCCTCTGAGCGGAAACCAGCCCAAATCCATGGCAAAGAGCAGCTGCAGCTCGATGGCAAACCAGAAGGCGGCGACTGCCACCCCGCCGACGCTGAGGATCCTGAGGAGCGTGTCGGGCCAGCGGTTGTGATAGACGGCCGCGAGCGTGCCCAGCGGGATACCCACCACTGTGGCAAACAGGAGGGCGGCGATGGTGAGCTCGAGCGTCGCCGGCAGCCGCTGCTTGATGTCGACGGCAACGGGCCGCCGCGAGTAGGCGCTCTCGCCGAAGTCGAGGCGCGCCACCTGGGTCAAATAGACCCCGAACTGCTCATAGAGCGGGCGATCGAGCCCATACTGGCGGCGGATCTCCGCGATCTGGGCCGGCGTGGCGTTCTCGCCGGCAAGCGCCGCGGCGGGATCGGCCGGCACCACCCGGATCAAAAAGAAGGTGAGGACCAAGAGGCCGGCCAGCGACGGGATCACAAGCAGGAGGCGGCGCACGATAAAAGCCAACATGCCCTCGCCACTCCCTTTTCATCGCGGGTTCCCGCGTCTTGCCGCGTGTTGGGGGCATTGGGCCCCTTGCAAGACCTCTCCCTCCCCGCCAGGGCGGGGAGAGGCTGTGCTCCTGGCTACTCCAGCTGCACCCAGCGCATTTCGCCGCCCGAGCCCACCGGCGAGAAGCGGAAGCCCTTGACCCGGTCGGTCAGCCCACGGATTTCCACCGTGTTGTAGACCCAGATGTCCGGGCTGTCGGCGACGATCAGCCGGGTTGCCTCTTCATAGAGCGGCTGACGCTCGGCCTGGCCGGTAATGCC
>DASTMQ010000296.1:0-2677 GCA_035714005.1 Hyphomicrobiaceae bacterium | reverse complement strand
GCGCACGCTTTCTAATGGGTCGCGAGCTTTGAAGGCTCGCGAGGCAAAGGCGGCCGAGGGCCCTTGGGCTTCCACCAATCCCTTCCGGCGCGCTCGCTTAGCACCCGGGCGGGGGCGCGACCGAAAGGTTGCCCCAACTTGCGACCCGGGCAATGCGCAGCGCGATCACCGGTTGCTCGGCGATCTGCATGGCCGCAAGTTGGGGGTATCGTCCGCGTAGCAAGGCCTGCGCCTGATCGTGCTCGCTGCCGTGCGCCAGCACGTCGGCGTGGCCATGGAGCATGACCCAGCCGAGCCGGCCCCAATCCTCCTCATAGCGGTCGACCACGACCGCCACCATCGGGTTCTCCGCGATATTTCGCAAGCGCTTGAGCAAGTGCGCGGGTCGACGCTTCGGCTTCTCGTCAATCGTCACATAGAGCGTCGACGCCGAGACCACAAAGCAGACCGGTACCACGTGCGGAACGGCCGCCCGGTCGGCCGTCGCCAGATGGGCGACCCTGCGATCGGCCAAGAACAAAGCTTCGCGTTCCGATAGCATGCCGCCTCGCTGCCGAGCACACCTGCTGCCGAGCCCGAGCCCCAACATGCGAGCTCGAGGGTGCGCGCCGTCACCGCCCCCTCGCCCTGGCAAGCCAGAGCACGTCGGCGCCGAAGGAATAGCTCAAGAGCGCCAGGCCGGCGAGGCAGAGCGGCACCGCGACCTCGTCGGGCAGGATCGGCGCCAAAACTACGATTAAGATCGCGCCCTGGACGGCACAGACGACCTTTCGCCGCCGCAGCGGCTTGAGGGGCGCCGCCAGTGCCGGCTGTAGCCAGCCGGCGGCGACAAAAACATAGCGCATCAGCCCGTTGCTCAAGACCCACACACCCACATGCCCCGTGTCATAGACCAGCAACGCCAGTGCCAGCATAAAAAGGCAATCGACCTCCTGATCGAAATCGGCCCCGAAGCGGGAGGTCATGCCGTTGCGGCGCGCAAGCCAGCCGTCGACCCCGTCAAGCAGCAGCGCCGTCGTGGCGGCAACCGCCAGCAACCAGCGCAACCCGTCGTCGAGGATGCGCGTGCCCAGCATGGTCTCGCCCACAACGCCCCACAGCAGTGCCGTCAACGCTGCGCGCGTCAACGTCACGGAATTGGCGGCGCCGAAGCGCTGATGGGGCGCATGGCGATCGAGGTCAAAGACCACAAAGGCCGCGACGAGGCCGTAACAAGAAAAGGCCGTCAGCAAGCCGCGCCAGCCGATGGCCGCCTGCACGCGCAACGCCATCACGGCGGCCACCAGGGCGACGGCCACCGTCAGCAACTGCATCCCTGCAACAAACCGCAGCGGCCTGGTCTGAGGCAAAATCATCGAACCACACGGGTTGGCTGCGCGTCAGGGCAGCTTCCTTCCCACACCCGTCATTTCGTCGATCTGCCGCATCGCCAGTGGCAACAAGCGTGCGGTCGCCTAGTCCCGCTGCAACTGCGGCCGCGCGACCCATGGGGCCACACCCCGCGCCCGCGCCTCCGGCATCCAGCGCTGGTGCGACTTAGGCGCGTCCCGCACTGCGGAAGCCCTTCGCCGCCTTTCCGGCTGCTTCAAACGTCGCGGCCGCGTCCTTGGCGGTCATGGCTACCGTCGTCTCGATGTCGGACAGACTGCCACCGGCGGCCGCGGCAAGGATTGCACAGGCCGCCGTCTTTTCATCGGGGAACTCGCCGATGACCAACCAGTCGTGGCGGCCGAAGGTCAAGTACCAGCCCAGCAGCTTGCCACCGACACTCTTGAACAAGTTGGCGACGTGTTCCTCACGATTTTCGGGCTTGGCGAGCATGCCCTTCACGGCGTCGGTCGTAAACTTCCCGCGCGATATATAAATGGGCATGGGTGTCCTCCTAACGCAAACGCCTCCTCGGGAGCAACACTATCCCCTCCCATCCCCTCGGTCAGCTCAACTCTTTGCAATCGAGGTAACAACTGCCTCTCGATTTGATTTCGATCAAACCGCGGCACGGGAAAACCTGCAAACTTTATCCAACCTCACGGCGGCCGGGGGGCGGGGCACGGTCGAGATCGCCGCGCCACACGGGCTTTACGTCATTACTCGCGATTTGCTGGGAAGCGCGCAGACATGTTGGCGGACCCCGTCTTAACCAAGCGCCGAGGCGACAAGCTTTGGGCCTCGCCATTGACCCGCCCGGCGTGTGCGCCAAGCCAATATTCTCCGACCCTGTCAAAGGTCGGCGCTGCTGCCCAAAGGGCCTGGCTTAGTTGCAATGCACAACCTGCGGGCTTGCCGCCCGCGGTTGCCCCGATTGGCGCGGCGCGCATGTGCACGTGGCCCGCGCGCACGGGTGACGGCGCGCGCGGGGCGCGGGATTTCCGGGTTACACCCGATTTCTTTTCAGCTGGGCGTTGCGGAGATTTCTCTCATTTCGAGTTTTGGCGCAGGGCCTGGCAGCGCAGCGCGCGCAGTCAGGCCGTGAGGTCCGTGGCGCGCCTGGAGTTTGAAGACAAACGAAAGGCCACGGCATGAAGATTTCCCCGACCTCGGCCCCGCTGTCTCGACGCAAACAGGAACTGACCGTGTTTGTGGTCGTAACCCTGGTTCTGGCGCCTGTCCTGGCGATTGCGACGGTCGGGGCCTATGGCCTTGGCATTTGGCTCTATCAAATGGTCAGTGGGCCACC
>DASTMQ010000295.1:0-8393 GCA_035714005.1 Hyphomicrobiaceae bacterium | reverse complement strand
CACACAGCTCGGCGCTGAAATCGATGTAGCGCGGCTTTTCGAAACTGCCGGATAGGTCGCGGGCCCGCAACACCGCCTTCAGCATGCCGGCGGGATCATTGGGGTCGGCACGGAGATAGCCATCGGTGAGCGCGGCGGCCGCGAACAGGGGAGCGCCGCCGCTCAAGTCGAGCACCAGGTCGCACTTTGATTGCGTGCCATCGCGCGCAGGCCCGAAGGCCAGGATGCCGCGCGAGGAGGGCGCCGGTTCGGCGAAGGCGTCGACCGTGATCTCGAAGGCCCCGAAGTGGCCACGCGCGGCGCGGATCACCCCGCATACCACCGGAAATTCGGTGCTGTGCCCCGCCGGGATCGACGCTGACGGCTTGATCAGCACGGTGACGTCGAGGTGATCTTTCAGGAGGTTGCCGGCCTCGATGGCGCGCTCGTCGCGGCCGTAGATCAAAACAATGCCGTCGCTCTCCACCTCGATGAGGGGTACGGGCGGCATGGGTTCGGCGGCCGCGGCGATGAGCGCCGCCATTTTGGGGCCGGCGGCGGCGGCCTCGTTCGACCAGCCCGCGGCTTCGCGCACATTGACATAGGCGACGGGCTCACTGCGTCCGGCCGCGCTTGCCATTTCCTCGAACACGGCGACTTCCTGCGTGCAGCCAACGGTCAAAGGCCCCGCTTCCGCCGCAAAGGTCTGGAAGCGGGTGAGCTCAGCCCGGCACAGTTGACGCGCCGTCGTCAGGCTGGCGCTGCCACAGCCCCGGCGCATGGCCCCGACGTCGAGCGGCATGGTGTCTTCGCAGGAGCAAACGACGATGCGACCCGCGTCGCGACGCGGCTCTTGCTGAGATTTTGCACCGGCGTCAGGGCCGGGGATTGGCCGTTGAGACTTAGCCATTGAGGTGCGCAAGCCCGGTGGGTGAGGCTGTTGGCCGAGGCCGTGGGCGATTATACTCGTGGACAAGAGAATGCGCTAATCCGGGTCCAGGCGAGCAATTGCAATGCGCAGCCCAAGCCGCACATCTGACCCCAGGGCCATCGACCTGCCGCCCCCGTTCCAGCTCGTCCGGCTGAGGGAAGTGGGCGACGCCTTCGCCCATGCCAAGGCCATTGCCGCCGCGGCGGGTGCGGGAACCCTGACCTACGTCGGTCGCTTCGACGTTGCCGAATTTGCCATCGTGCTCGAACCGGAAGAACCCCTATGGTCGGCGCGCCGGGCCTTCTATGCCGGCATGGTGGCGCTGCGCGATGCTTTGCTGGGACAAGCCCCGCCGGAACGCCCGATCACCTTCAGCTGGCCCGACGCCATCTGCGTCGATGCCGGACTGATCGGCGGCGGCCGCCTGGGGTGGCCGGACGGCGCCGATGAACGCGCGCCGCCGGATTGGCTGGTGTTCGGAGCCGCGATCCGCACCATTGGCCTTGGCGAACATCAGGCGGGCCTGGCTTCGTTGGCAACCGCGCTGAGCGAGGAAGGCTTCGAGGACGCGGGCTCCGATCGGCTGGTCGAGGGCTTCGCGCGCCACCTGATGCGGGCCATCGACGCCTGGCGCACTGACGAGTTCGCCACGGTGAGCGGCAGCTATCTGGCACATTTGACCCTTGCCAAGGGCGCCATGCCGTCGCTCGCCGACAACGGCGACCTGCTCATTGGCTGGCGCGGACAGAAAGAACCCGACCGGCAGGCGCTCGCGGCGGCCCTTGCCACCCCGTCATGGTTCGATGCCGCAACGGGAGGCCCGCGCACGTGAAGCTTTTGCGCACCATTAGGCTCGATGCCTCCGACGCCTTTGTGTTCGAGCGGGCCGCAACGCCGGGGGAATGGGCGGTCCCCGGCGCCTTTGCCTTTAGCCACCTCAACGTCACCGAGCTCGCCGGCAAGGCCCGCGCCGCCTTTCGTTCGGGCTTTCTCGGCATCGAAACGCTTGGCTGGTCGACGCTGGCCGAGGTGGTCGAAGCGAGCAACGCCGAGCGCGACGCCGCCATCGAGCGGCTGGCCCAGCAGCTGGTTCAGAATTTTGGCGCCCCCGATCTTGCTTGCGCCCGACCGGCCGCCGCCGAGGAAATCGATTTTTCCGCCGCGCTCAGCGATCACCCCAAGGGCATGCTGGTGGCGGTTGCGCGCCGCTGGGAGGATGGCGCCATCCGCGAAACCTTTCGCACCCTCACCCCCAGCATCGGGCCGAAGCCGCTGCGCGCCTATGCCTTCCTCGAGGTCGACGGCGAGGAGCCGGACGAGGAGGTGGACCTGAATACGATCGGCCCTGGGTTTGGCCAGCGACCCAACCAGGGAGATCGCAGTTGAGCGGCGACTTCTGGCTCTCCTGCGGCCACCACCTCGTCGATCGCGACGCCGGCGGCGGCTTGCGCATCACCGATGACTTGCTCAAGGCCTATCTGGCGCGCCCGGAACTGGCGCCGCCGGCCGAGGCCAACGCCGCCGAGCGTGCCCTGCATGCCGCCGTGCTCGCCGCGCCGAGGCGCCCCGTGACACCGGCGGAGATCGCCGCCATTGCCGATCAAGATGCGCGCGAGAACTGGCAAGTCATGCTGGCCTTTCGCGCCCACCTGCTTGAGCACCCGACCCTGGAGGCGGTCTATCTCGACATCGTCCGCAAGAACCACAAGGTCCCCCACATCTTCCTAAATCAGATCGCGCAGCTCATTTTGCGCAACATCCTCGACGGCAGCGATGATGCGTTCGTGTTGCGCGCCGCGGAGCTCTTCTTTCGCCCGCAGCGGCTGGCGCTGCACGAAAGCGCCCTCATTGCCGCCGACGAAGAAACCCTGGCCGGGCTCGGCGGCCGGCCGCCCTCCCCGCTGATCTCGATGCTGGGCCTGCCGCCCGCCGCCGAGATCGACGTCCTCAACGAGGACAACGCCGCCGGCTATTGGGGACGTAGCGATCTTTTCGACCTGGCGCTCGACCTCACCGCCGGCCGCCGCGGCCAGCAAGCGCTGGCCGAGGTCATTGCCCGCTGGCTCAAGCATCTGCTCGGGCTCGAGCTGACGGTCGAGCCGCTCACGACGTTGCAGGAGGCCGCCTTCAGCTGGTATGTGGGTCTCGATGCGGAAGGCACCCGCCTGTGTGATGCGCTGTGGCGGGGCGAGGATCTTGAGGACCTCGCGCAGGCCAGCGTGGTCGGGCTCTACCGGCTGACGTTCGCCGATCCGTCGCTGATGCTAGAAAAGGTCCGCGGCGAGCCGGTTTATCTGATGACGGCGATGCCGGCCGACAAGGTCCTGCGCCTGAAGCCGCAAAACCTCATTACCGGGCTTCCGCTCCGGCAGCTGGAGGCGGTGATTTGAACGCGACGGCATTGCTCAGCTTTCCCGTGGGCGTCCTGGTCGAACGCCACAAGGCGGCGAGCCCATGGCTCGACTTCGTCTGGCGGCCGGTCTCGGTTCTGAGCGGGCTGCCCGTGGCGGCGCCCTGGACCCTGATCGGGACGCAGGGCGACACCCAAACCTTCTACGCGGGCACGGCCAGCGTCGAGCTCTATCGCACGGAGACGGCGAACTATCTCAACAATCTGAGCTCCGGGGCACCGTCGCTGTGGGTGGTGTTGCGGCCCCGGGAGGCCGACCCACCCTACGACGTGCTGGCCGTGACGGCGGATCCCGCCGAGGGCGAGGCGTTTGCCGAGGCCGGTAACGACCTGATCGAGGCGGTGCCGATGCCGGCCAACATCGTGGCTGCGCTCGAGGCCTTTATCGCCCAACACCACGTCGAGCGCCCAACCTTCAAGCGCCAGCGCGACCGGCAGGGCTGGTCGGGCCCCGAGCGCCGGGGCGGCGGAGAGGAGCAGTCGTGACCGGCAAGCCCTCAGAACCATTCCTGACGCGCTGGTCGCGCCGCAAGCGCGAGGAGACCGATGCCGCCGAGAAAGTTGCAGCGGCTCCCAGCCCGCAACCGTCACAAACGGCCACACTCGGCCCGCCCGCCCCGGCGCGGCCGGAGGCGGCGGCCGACCCACTCCCTGGCGATCAGCGCCCTGGCGAGCGGCCCCTTGGCGAGCAGCCCGGCGACCTCGAAGCCCCCCTGCCCTCCATCGATACCATCACCGCGGGCAGCGACATTCGCGCCTTTCTGCGCGCCGGCGTACCGGCCGAGCTCACCAAGGCGGCGCTGCGGCGAGCCTGGACCAGTGATCCTGCCATTCGTGATTTTATTGGCCTTGCCGAAAACCAGTGGGATTTCACCGATCCGAGCGCCATTCCGGGATTTGGCCCGCTCGGGGACGACGAGCAGGTTTCGAGCCTCGTGCGCCAGGCCCTGGGGCAAGCGCTGCCCCCGCCGCCTGCGGCCGAGCCAGCGGCAACCGCCGACACCACCCCTGAGGGGCGGGAGCCGGCGGTGGTGCAAGTGCATGGTATGCCAGACAGAAACGAAGATGATGGTGGTGACAGCCGAGCAGTAGAAGGGCAGCAAAATGTTGCCCTTGCTGCAGCGCAACATCCCGCTGCCCCAGCAGTCCCCGTCCGTCCATCCAGTCGACGGACCCACGGCAGCGCGCGCCCCAAGTAAAACGAGGGGGCGTAGTCTTGGGTATGTTTTCCACCCCATAGCCTCTTCCTAGGGGCCACTTATCCATAGCCTAAAGCTATTGACGCTAGCGTTGCAGAAGCATTAGGGTCCTGGTCTGTTCCAACTCCGAGGCGCCACGCGCCTAACTCTTAGGCAGATGCGGGACCACGGTTTACAGGAAGCGATCCGCGCCGTTGGCGGCATAGGCGAACTCGCGCGCCGGCTCGGCATCTCTCAGCCTTCGGTTTCAAATTGGGATCGTGTTCCCGCGGAACGCGTGTTGTCGGTCGAACAGGCGACCGGCGTCGCGCGCGCACTGTTGCGGCCGGACCTTTTTGCAGCCGAGGGGCGGGAAAACCTGGATGAGGTCGATATTGCCCGCGCCCGGGAGTACGCATTGCTGGCGACCCTACTGGGGCGCAGCCCCGATGCCGCCCTGCTGAAACGGCTAGCCCAACTAAAGGGTGACGCCACCCCGCTGGGCCTCGCCCACGCCGCGCTGGGCGAGGCGGCCCAGCGCAACGAAGAGGAGGGCGTCGGGCGGGAATATTTCAACCTCTTTGTTGGCCTCGGGCGCGGCGAGCTTTTGCCCTATGCGTCCTACTATCTGACGGGGTTTTTATACGAGCGTCCGCTGGCGCGCCTGCGCGGCGACCTTAGGCGGTTCGGCGTCGAGGCGGCACCGGGACAGTCCGAGCCCGAAGATCATGCCGCCACCTTGTGCGAGATCATGGCCGCGCTGGTGGGCCGGGAGACCTCGGCCCCGGCCGGGGCCGACAAGGACATTTTTGACAAGCACTTGGCGCCTTGGATCGGTCGCCTTTTCACCGATCTGGAGCGTTCCCCGACGGCCGACTTTTACGCCTGCGTCGGGGCGCTGGGCCGGACCTTTATGGAAATCGAAACCGAGGCTTACGGTCGACCGGCCTAAGGCACCCGGTTCGTTGCAGGAGGAGGCAGTCATGAAAACGGATAAAGCCAAGCTCGGGCGCCGTGACTTTCTGCGTGCCCTCGGTGGCGGCGCGGGGCTGGCGGCGGCAAGCGGTTCGCTGGCAACCAGCGCCCAGGCCGACAGCGAGAACAACGAAGAAAAACGCAAGGCCCGC
The DNA here is from genome assembly GCA_035714005.1 of Hyphomicrobiaceae bacterium. Lineage (GTDB taxonomy): Bacteria > Pseudomonadota > Alphaproteobacteria > Rhizobiales > Hyphomicrobiaceae > AWTP1-13. The sequence goes on along the minus strand of DASTMQ010000295.1, from coordinate 2,768 downwards.
TACCGCGAGACCGAACACGTCAAGACGTTTTACCGCGTCAATCGCTATCCAACCAAGAGCTAGGGGAGGCCGGCAGTGCTCATCAAGAAAAGCGAACGCCAAGCGCGTCGCGGCGGGCTCGTGGCGGCCCTTGCCAGCCAGTCCGCCGGCGGCATGGATCGTCGCGCCTTTCTGCGCCGCTCGGGGCTGGCTGCGGGCAGCCTTGCCGCCCTCGGCGCCCTGCCGCTCGGCGGCATCCGCAGGGCCGAGGCTGCCGGCCCCGCGCCCGCCAAGGGCATCATTCGGCAGAACATGTGCACCCACTGTTCGGTCGGCTGTACCGTGATGGCGGAGGTGGAGAACGGCGTGTGGGTCGGGCAGGAGCCCGGCTGGAACAGCCCCATCAATCGCGGCTCGCACTGCGCCAAGGGCGCCGCCACCCGCGAGATTGCCCACGGCGATCGGCGCCTGCGCTACCCCATGAAGATCGTGGGCGGCCAGTGGCAGCGCATTTCCTGGGATACGGCCATCAACGAGATCGGCGATAAGCTGCTCGCGATCCGCGAGAAGTCGGGCCCCGATTCCGTCTACTGGTTGGGCTCGGCCAAATTCACCAATGAGGCATCCTACCTCAATCGCAAATTTGCGGCCTTCTGGGGCACCAACAACTCCGACCACCAAGCGCGGATCTGTCACTCGACCACGGTCGCCGGCGTCGCCAACACCTGGGGCTACGGCGCCATGACCAACAGCTACAACGACATCCGCAATGCCAAGACCATGATCGTCATGGGCGGCAACCCGGCGGAGGCCCACCCCGTATCGCTCCAGCACGTGCTCGAAGGCAAGGAGCTCAACCGCGCCAATATGATCGTCATCGATCCGCGCCTGACGCGGACGGCGGCGCATGCCACCGAGTATGTGCGCATCCGTTCGGGCACGGACATCCCCGTCATCTACGGCATGCTCTGGCACGTCTTCAAGAACGGCTGGGAGGACAAGGAGTTCATCAAGCAGCGCGTCTACGGCATGGACGATATCCGCAAGGAGGTCGAGAAGTGGACGCCCGACGAGGTCGAGCGCGTATCGGGGGTGCCCGGTGCCCAGCTCGAGCGCGTCGCCAAGATGTTTGCAACCGAGAAGCCGGCGACCCTGATCTGGTGCATGGGTGCCACCCAGCACACGGTCGGCACCGCCAACGTGCGCGCCTTCTGTATCGCGCTTTTGGCCACCGGCAATGTCGGCAAGTTCGGCACCGGCGCCAACATCTTCCGCGGGCACACCAACGTGCAGGGGGCCACCGACCTCGGCCTCGATATCGTTACGCTGCCCCTCTACTACGGACTGGCGGAAGGTGCTTGGAAGCACTGGTGCCGCGTCTGGGAGGTGGACTTCGCTTGGATGGAGTCCCGCTTCGACACGGTCACCGGCGCCGACGGCAAGCCCGTCAAAATGATGAATGCGCCGGGGATCCCGTCGACGCGCTGGTTCGACGCCACGCTGCTGCCAAAGGATCAGGTGTCGCAAAAAGACAACCTGAAGGCCATGGTCGTTATGGGCCACGGCGGCAACACGGTGACGCGCATCCCCGAGGCTTCCGCCGGGGTCGACAAGCTCGAGCTGTTGGTGGTTGCCGACCCGGTGCCCACGACCTGGGCCATCATGGGCAACCGCACCGAGAACACCTACCTGTTGCCGGTTGCCACCAGCTACGAAGTCGCGGGTTCGCGCACGGCCTCCAATCGCTCCCTGCAGTGGGGCGAGCAGATCGTCAAGCCGGTGTTCGAGTCCAAGGACGATAACGAAATCATGTACCGGTTGGCGACCAAGCTCGGCTTCGCCGACAAGATGTTCAAGAACATCAAGGTCGAAAACAACGTGCCAGTTGCCGAGGATATTCTGCGCGAGATCAACCGCGGCGGCTGGTCGACCGGCTACTGCGGCCAGTCGCCGGAGCGCCTCAAGTTGCACATGGCCAATCAGAAAGACTTCGATCTCGTCACGCTGCGGGCGAGCGATGGCCCGTGCAAGGGCGACTACTACGGCTTGCCCTGGCCATGCTGGGGTACGCCGGAGCTCAAGCACCCGGGCACTCATACTCTCTACAATACCAATCTGCACGTGATGGATGGCGGCGGCACCTTCCGCGCGCGCTTCGGCGTCGAGCGGGTGGTCAAGACCAAGGCCGTCGTCGACGGCAAGGAAGTGGAGCAGGAAACGCGCCACAACCTGCTGGCCGAAGGCTCCTACTCGCTGGGTTCGGAAATTCAGGACGGCTATCCCGAGTTCACCTACGGCGTGCTGAAAAAGCTCGGCTGGGACGGGGACCTGTCGGAGGCCGAGCGGGCCACCATCGAACGCATCGGCGGCGCCAATCCCGATGCGATCTCCTGGGCGATCGATCTATCGGGCGGCATCCAGCGCGTCGCCATGAAGCATGGCTGCATGCACTACGGCAACGGCAAGGCGCGCGCCAATGCCTTCGGCCTGCCCGATGCCGTCCCGGTGCACCGCGAACCGATCTACACGCCGCGCCCGGAGCTGGTGGCGAAGTACCCGACCCTGCCCAATGCCCGCCAATTCCGTATGCCGAACGTCGGCTTCGACGTGCAGAAGGCCGCGGTCGAAAGGGGCATCGCCAAAGAGTTTCCCCTCATCCTCACCTCGGGGCGGCTGGTGGAATACGAAGGTGGCGGCGAGGAGACGCGCTCGAATAAATGGCTCGCCGAGCTGCAGCAGGACATGTTCATCGAGATCAATCCTGCCGATGCAGCCGAGCGCGGCATCAC
>DASTMQ010000294.1:0-24834 GCA_035714005.1 Hyphomicrobiaceae bacterium | reverse complement strand
ACCAGCTCGAGGATCAGCTGGGTAAACTGAAGAAGGAACAGTTCAACCTGCGTTTTCAGCGCGCCTCCGGCCAGCTGGAGAACACCTCGCGCGTGCGCGAGGTGCGCCGCGATATCGCCCGCATCAAAACGGTGCAGGTGCAAAAGCGCAGCGGCGCAGCCAACAAAGCTTGAGGATCAGGGCATGCCGAAGCGCGTACTGCAAGGTGTGGTGGTGTCGGACAAGAACGCCAAGACCGTGGTGGTTGAGGTCGAGCGGCGCTACATGCACCCCTTGTTCAAGAAGACCGTGCGCCGGTCGAAGAAATTCCACGCGCACGACGAGGAGGCCACCTTCAAGGTGGGCGACATCGTTTGGATCGAGGAGAGCAGGCCGATCTCCAAGAACAAGCGCTGGGTGGTGCTGAAGGACCGCAAGGTCTGAGGAGCTGGGGCGGCTCGCCGAGCGCCGAAGAACAAGCCTGCAACGGAGGACTGGACCGATGATCCAGATGGAAACCAACCTCGACGTGGCCGACAACTCGGGCGCCCGCCGCTTGCAGTGCATCAAGGTGCTGGGCGGCTCGAAGCGCAGGTACGCCACGATCGGTGACACCATTGTCGTGACCATCAAGGAGGCGATCCCGCGCGGACGCGTCAAGAAGGGCCAGGTGATGAAGGCCGTGGTGGTGCGCACGGCCAAGGGTGTGCGGCGGCCGGATGGATCGCTGATCCGGTTCGATCGCAATGCCGCGGTGCTGATCAATCCGCAAGGCGAGCCGGTGGGCACGCGCATCTTCGGACCGGTTACGCGCGAGCTCAGGGCCAAGAACCACATGAAGATCGTCAGCCTCGCGCCGGAGGTGCTGTAAATGTCGGCCGCCAAGATCAAAAAGGGTGACCAGGTCATCGTTCTCGCCGGTCGTGACAAGGGCAAAAAGGGCGAGGTGTACCAGGTCATGCCGCGCGAGGGCCGTGCGCTCGTGCGCGGCGTCAATATGGTGCGTCGACATCAGCGCCAATCGCCGTCCCAGGAGGGCGGCATCGTCGCCAAGGAGGCGTCGATCCACCTGTCGAACCTGGCGCTGGAAGATCCCAACGACGGCAAACCGACCAAGGTCGGCTTCAAGATTTTGCCCGACGGTCGCAAGGTGCGCGTTGCCAAGCGCTCCGGCGAAGAGATTGCAGAAAAGAGATAGCCATGGCCGAAGACGATAAACCCGCAAAGCCAGCGAAAGCCGAAAAAGCCGGCCCCGATGGCGGCAAGCCCGCCAAGGCGCCTAAGGGTGGTGGCGACAAAGCCAGGCCCGATAAGGCGGCCAAGGGCGAGAAGGGCGCGCCCAAGGGCAAGGGCGATCAGGGCGGCAAGGCGCAGAAGGCGGAAAAGAGCGCGCGCACCCCGCGGCCGAAGGACTACAAGCCGCGCCTCAAGACCCACTACGAAAAGGTGGTGCGCGAGGAGATGAGCAAGCAGTTCGGCTACAAGAACCGCCTGCAAATTCCGCGCGTCGAGAAGGTCGTGCTCAACATGGGCATTGGCGAGGCGGTGAACGACCGCAAGAAGGTCGACTCCGCTGCCAAGGATTTGGCGATGATTGCGGGGCAGCGCCCCGTCGTCACCCGCGCGCGCAAGTCGATCGCGACCTACAAGCTTCGCGATGGCATGCCGATCGGCGCCAAGGTGACCCTGCGCGGCGACCGCATGTACGAGTTCCTGGATCGCCTGGTCACCATCGCCTTGCCGCGGGTGAAGGATTTCAGGGGGCTCAACCCGCGGAGTTTCGATGGCCGCGGCAACTTTGCCCTCGGCCTGCGCGAGCACATCGTGTTTCCAGAGATCAACTACGACGATGTCGACGAGATCTGGGGCATGGATGTCATCGTCTGCACGTCGGCACAAACCGATGACGAAGCCCGCGCCCTTTTGCGCGGCTTCAATTTTCCGTTCCGTACTTGAGGACCCCGGCCTGAATACGGTCGCTGGAGGAATGCATGGCTAAGATCAGTTCCGTCAATAAGAACAACCATCGGCGCAAGCTGGTGGCGCAGTACGCGGGCAAGCGCAAAAAGCTGAAGGAGCTCGCCTCCGATCTGTCGAGGCAACCCGAAGAGCGCTTCGCCGCGCGGCTCAAGCTCGCCCAGCTGCCGCGCAACTCCTCGGCCACGCGCGTGCGCAACCGCTGCGAGCTCACCGGGCGCTCGCGCGGCTATTACCGCAAGCTCAAGGTTTGCCGCAACATGCTGCGCGAGCTGGCGAGCCAGGGCATGATTCCCGGGATGGTGAAGTCGAGCTGGTAGGAGACGAAGACCATGAACGATCCGCTCGGCGACATGCTAACCCGCATCCGCAACGCCCAACAGCGCCGCCGTCCGAAGGTGTCGTCGCCGGCATCCAAGCTGCGCGAGCGCGTGCTCGACGTTTTGCAGTCGGAGGGCTATATCCGCGGCTACGCCCGTATCGACCACAAGAACGGTCCGGCCGAGTTCGAAATCGAGCTGAAGTACGCCAACGGCCAACCCGCCATTCGCGAGATCAAGCGTATTTCCAAGCCGGGCCGGCGCGTCTATACCGCCGTGCGCGAGCTGACCACCGTTGCCAACGGCCTCGGCGTCGCCATCCTGTCCACGCCCAAGGGCGTGATGTCGGATACCCGCGCCCGCGAGGAGAACGTCGGCGGCGAGATCTTGTGCAACGTATTCTAGTGGTCGGGCGTGGACCCGGGCGAGATTGAGGACACGAGACATGTCGCGCATAGGCAAAAGGCCAGTTCCGATCCCGGCGGGCGTTACGGCAACGCTGAGCGGGCAGAAAGTGACGATGAAGGGCCCCAAAGGTGAGCTGTCGTTCACCTGTCCGGAGCAGATCGGCGTCGAAAAGTTGGCGGAGGGAATTGCCGTCAGCCTGCGCGAGGACAGCAAGTCGGCGCGTGCCCTATGGGGTATGTCGCGCACCCAGATCGTCAACCTGATTGAGGGCGTCACCAACGGCTATTCGCAGACGCTGGAGATCCACGGCGTCGGCTTCCGCGCGGCCATGAAGGGCAAGGATGGGCTGCAAGTGCAGGTCGGCTTCAGCCACGACGTGGTGCATAAGATCCCCGCCGGCATCGAGGTGAAGGTCGGCGGGGCAAAGCAGGAAATCATTACCGTATCGGGGATCGACAAGCAGAAGGTTGGGCAGATGGCGGCCGAGATTAGGGCTGCACGCCCGCCCGAGCCCTATCAGGGCAAGGGCATTCGCTATCAGGGTGAATACATCCTGCGCAAGGAAGGCAAGAAGAAGTAGGCTGCACCATGCTCCGCAAGATGACACAGTTCGACAAGCGCAAGCTGCGCGTGCGCCGCTCGCTCTCCCGCCGTGAGGACCGGCCGCGCCTATCCGTGTTCCGCTCCTCCAAGCACATCTATGCCCAGCTGATCGACGATGCGCGCGCCGCCACGCTGGTGGCCGCGTCGAGCCTCGAGAAGGGCTTGAAGACCACGCTCAAGACCGGGGCCGACAAGGCGGCGGCGACCGCGGTCGGCAAGCTGCTCGCCGAACGCGCGGTCAAGGCCGGCATCAAGGCGGTGGTGTTCGATCGCGGCGGCTATCGCTATCACGGGCGCATCAAGGCCTTGGCGGATGGTGCGCGCGAAGGTGGCCTGAGCTTCTAAGTCAAGGAAAGGCAACGAGGTGGCTCGTCCATACAGAGATAGGGACCGCAATCGCGAGGAACGCGATAGCGAGTTCAAAGACAAGCTGGTGCACATCAATCGTGTGGCCAAGGTGGTGAAAGGCGGCAAGCGTTTCGGCTTTGCGGCGCTCGTGGTGGTCGGCGATCAGAAGGGCCGGGTCGGGTTCGGCCACGGCAAAGCGCGCGAGGTGCCGGAAGCAATTCGCAAGGCCACCGAGGCAGCGCGCCGCGGCCTGCTGCGGGTACCGCTGCGGGAGGGGCGCACCTTGCATCACGACTCAGAGGGTCGGCATGGCGCCGGTAAGGTGGTGCTGCGCTCGGCTCCGCCGGGGACGGGCATCATCGCCGGCGGCCCGACGCGGGCGGTGTTCGAAATGCTGGGCGTGCAGGACGTGGTCGCCAAGTCCTTGGGCAGTACCAATCCCTATAACATGGTGCGCGCCACCTTCGATGCGCTGAAAGAGCAGGAGAACCCGCGCGCGGTTGCGGCCCGGCGCGGCAAGAAGGTGAGCGAGATCGTGGCGCGGCGGCGCGACGGATCGGCCGGTGAGGCCGAGACCGCCGGCGAGCCAGCTTGAGAAAGGCCGGAGGCAGCGCGATGGCAGCGGCGGAAGAGGGCAAAGGCAAACGGCTGACGGTCGAGCAGATCGCCAGCCCGCAGCGCCGGCCGAAAAGTCAGCAACAAACCCTGATCGGGCTCGGTCTCAACAAGATCGGCCGCCGGCGCACGCTTGAGGACACCCCGGCGGTGCGCGGCATGATCGACAGCATTTCCCACCTCGTTCGCGTCGTCGACGAGAAGGCCTAAGAGCTCAAGGAGCCAGACGTTCGATGCGTCTCAATGACATCAAGGACAATCCGGGCTCGCGCAAGCTGCGCGTGCGCATTGGTCGAGGCATCGGCTCGGGCATGGGCAAGATGGGCGGCCGAGGTGGTAAAGGCCAGACGGCCCGCGCCGGCGTGCGTCTCGGGGGCTTCGAGGGCGGCCAAATGCCCTTGCACCGTCGACTGCCCAAGCGCGGCTTCAACAAGCTCAACCCCAAGCATTACAACGAGATTAACCTCGGACGCCTGCAGCAGGCGGTTGATAGCGGCCGCCTGGATGCCGCCAAGCCCGTCGATATTGCCGCCTTGGTAGCGGCAGGGCTGGTGCGCCGCGCCCTTGACGGCGTGCGCGTCCTGGGTGAGGGGGAACTCAATGCCAAACTTGCCTTGACCGTCGATCACGCCACGGCGAGCGCCAAGGCCGCGATCGAGAGGGCCGGCGGGTCGGTCACGCTGATCGAGCGCAAGGTTCTCGCTGCCGACGAGGCCAAGCGCAAGAAATCGGCGGCAAAGAAGGCCAAGAGCGGCAAGCCGAGGGCAGCCGCCAGCGAGGACTAAGGCGCCGCGCGTCGAGGCCTTTGCCGCTGGCGCCGGCAAGCCCCGGGCAGGAGGTTCAGGGTCGGCCGTCCTGCTTGCGTTGAACCTTCCCGACCCCCATGTTTTAAAGTTGCCCGCCCGCGCGCAGCGAACCGCCGTCGGCAAGGGCAGGGAGAGATCACATGGTTTCCGCCGCCGAACAGCTTGCTTCCAATCTGAATTTCGGGGCGTTCGCGAAGGCTGAGGATCTCAAGAAGCGCATCTGGTTCACACTGGCCGCGCTGGTGGTTTATCGGCTGGGGACCTACATCCCGATCCCCGGCATCAACCCGGCCGCGTTCGCGGAATCCTTCAAGGCGCAATCGTCCGGCATTCTCGGCATGTTCAACATGTTCGCCGGCGGTGCCGTCGAGCGCATGGCGATCTTCGCCCTCAACATCATGCCCTACATCTCCGCCTCGATTATTATGCAGTTGATGACGAGTGTGGTTCCGACGCTCGAGCAGCTGAAGAAGGAGGGCGAGCAGGGACGCAAGCAGATCAACCAGTATACGCGTTACTTGACGGTGGCCTTGGCCGCCTTCCAAGCCTACGGCATTGCCTTCGGTTTGGAGGGCTCGCGCGGCTCCGCCGGCGCCGTCGTCATAGATCCTGGTTGGTTCTTCCGGATCTCGACGGTGGTCACCCTGGTCGGGGGCACCATGTTCTTGATGTGGCTTGGCGAGCAGATCACGGCGCGCGGCGTCGGCAATGGCACCTCCCTCATCATCATGTCGGGGATCGTCGCCGGCCTGCCGAGCGCGCTTGCCGGCCTGCTCGAGCTGTCGCGCCAGGGTGCCATCTCCTGGCCCCTGCTCATCGCGCTGTTGGCGCTGATGCTGGGGGTGGTTGCGGCCATCGTCTTCATCGAGCGGGCGCAGCGGCGGTTGCTGATTCAGTACCCGAAGCGGCAGATGGGCAATCGCATGTTCCAGGGCGATGCGTCGCATCTGCCCTTAAAGCTCAATTCGTCCGGGGTTATTCCGCCAATTTTCGCCTCCTCCCTGCTGCTGCTGCCGATCACGGTTGCCCAGTTCAGCCAGGGTGCCGGTCCCGACTGGCTCAACGCCATCGTGGCGTCCCTGGGCCGCGGCCAGCCGCTCTATCTTGCCATTTACGTGGGCTTGATCGTCTTCTTCGCCTTCTTCTACACGGCCATCGTCTTCAATCCCCAGGACACCGCCGACAATTTGCGCAAATACGGCGGCTTCCTGCCGGGCATACGCCCAGGCGCCAAGACGGCCGAATACATCGACTACGTCCTGACCCGCATTACCGTGGTCGGAGCCATCTACCTGGCGGCCGTTTGCGTGTTGCCCGAGCTGCTGATCTCCTATGCCGCGGTGCCCTTCTATTTCGGCGGCACCTCGCTGCTGATCGCGGTCAGCGTCACCATGGATACGGTGGCGCAGGTGCAAAGCCACCTGCTAGCCCATCAGTACGAGGGACTGATCAAGAAGGCGAAGCTGAGAGGCGCAACCCGGCGATGAACCTGATCCTGCTGGGCCCGCCGGGGGCGGGCAAGGGCACTCAGGCCAGGACCATCGCCGCCAAGCATGGCCTGATTCAGCTGTCGACGGGCGACATGCTGCGCGCGGCCGTTGAGGCCGATAGTCCTATCGGCCGCCGAGCCCGGGCCATCATGGACCGTGGTGAGCTGGTCTCCGATGACATCGTCATCGAGATCATTGCCGCACGCCTGGGCCGGGCCGACAGCAAGGCCGGCGTCATCTTCGACGGCTTTCCCCGCACCTTGGCGCAAGCCTCGGCGCTCGATGATGTGCTGAAGCGCAAGCGGCTGAAGCTCGATGCCGTCATCGAGCTGAAAGTGAACGACGATCAGTTAGTCGAGCGGATCGCCGGCCGGTTTACCTGCGCCACCTGCGGGGCGGGCTATCACGACCGTTTCAAGCCGCCGCGGCGGCCGGGCACGTGCGATGCCTGCGGTGGCACGGCCTTCCTGCGCCGGCCCGACGACACGGTCGAGACCGTGCAGCGGCGCCTGATGGTCTATTACCGGGAAACCTCGCCCTTGATCGGCTATTACTACTGTAAGGGCAACCTGGTGAGCGTCGATGGCATGGGCTCGATCGAGGAGGTCGCGGCCGCCATAGAGGCGCGGTTGGCAGGTCCATGAGGCTGTTGACGATGCCGGGCGGCTCGGCTAGAAGGACGCCAACTTTCGGGACTGAGAACGCAGCAGTCGGATCCGGCGCACCGTCGCTGGAGCCGATTTGTGTGCGTTTTTCTGAGCGTTGTTCAGGTCCGCTTTTGCCGCAACGGCGTGGGCCCGTTGCAGGGTGCGATCCTTCAGGAGACCAGCGTGGCTCGTATCGCAGGCGTTAACATTCCGACGCAGAAGCGCGTCGTCATCGCGCTTCAATATATTCATGGCATCGGCCCGAAGTTCGCGCAGGAGATCTGCAGCAAGGTCGGCATTCCCGACAAGCGCCGGGTCAATGAACTGACCGACGCGGAGGTCTTGCAGATCCGCGAGGCGATCGATCGCGACTACGTGGTTGAGGGTGACTTGCGGCGCGACGTCGCCATGAACATCAAGCGTCTGATGGATCTGGGCTGCTACCGCGGTTTGCGGCATCGCCGCAGCTTGCCCGTCCGCGGCCAGCGCACCCACACCAATGCGCGTACGCGCAAGGGCAAGGCGCGGCCGATTGCCGGTAAAAAGAAGACGACCGCTTAACCGGGCCGGCACGGGCCAAGGAACAAGCTGGCGCGCCGGAAGCCGTACCTTTGCAAGATGACCCTGATCGCTGGAGCCCTTTGATCGATGGCAAAAGAGACGCAAACCGCGACCCGCGCCAAGCCGCGCCGGCGCGAGCGCAAGAATATCAGCTCCGGCATCGCGCACGTGAGCGCGACCTTCAACAACACCATGATCACCATCACCGATGCCCAGGGCAACACCATCGCCTGGTCCTCGGCCGGCACCATGGGTTTCAAGGGTTCGCGCAAATCGACGCCCTACGCCGCGCAGATGGCGGCCGAGGACGCCGGCAAAAAGGCGATGGAGCACGGCATGAAGATCCTCGAGGTCGAGGTGATGGGGCCGGGTTCGGGACGGGAATCGGCGTTGCGGGCCCTGCAGGCAGTTGGGTTCCAGATCACGTCGATTCGCGACGTGACCTCGATCCCCCACAACGGTTGCCGTCCGCGCAAGCGTCGGCGCGTCTAGGTCCGCCTGGCGGCAGCGGCGCGCCAGGACATAGGCTTGGAACGATGAGCCCTGGAAGCGAGGATCGGCTCGCGGCTCGTCAGCATTGAGAAAGAGTGTGAGGCCTCCCCGTGGCAAACGTATTGCAAAAGAACTGGCAGGATCTGATCAAGCCGACCAAGCTCGAAGTGGCTTCCGGGCGGCAGCGCGACAAGATCGCGACCATCGTCGCCGAGCCCCTTGAGCGTGGCTTTGGCATGACGCTCGGCAATGCGCTGCGGCGCGTGCTCTTGTCGTCCCTGCAGGGCGCCGCCATCACCACCGTGCACATCGACGGGGTGTTGCATGAGTTCTCCTCCATCCCCGGCGTGCGCGAGGATGTGACCAACATCATCCTCAACATCAAGGAGATCGCCCTGCGTCAGCACTCCGAGGGTGTCAAACGGATGGTGCTGAAAAAGGAAGGGCCGGGCCAGATCAAGGCCTCCGACATCGAGGCCAGCTCCGAGATCGAAATCCTGAACCCCGACCACGTGATCTGCACCCTCGACCAGGGCGCCGCCATCCGCATGGAGTTCACGGCCAGCATGGGCAAGGGTTACGTTCCCGCCGAACGCAACCGTCCGGACGATGCCCCGATCGGTCTGATCCCGGTCGACAGCCTCTATAGCCCGGTCAAGAAGGTCTCCTATCGCGTCGAGAATACCCGCGAGGGCCAGATCCTCGACTACGACAAGCTCACCATGACGGTCGAGACCGACGGCTCGGTGACGGCGGAAGACGCGGTGGCGTTGGCCGCACGCATTCTGCAAGATCAGCTCGCGGTCTTCATCAACTTCGAGGAGCCCAAGAAGGCCATCGAGGACGCAGCCAAGCATCCCGAACTCGCCTTCAATGCGGCCTTGCTGAAAAAAGTGGACGAGCTGGAACTGTCGGTACGCTCCGCCAACTGCCTGAAGAACGACAACATCGTCTATATTGGCGACCTCATCCAGAAGACCGAAGCGGAGATGCTGCGCACGCCAAACTTCGGGCGCAAGTCGCTCAACGAGATCAAGGAGGTGCTGGCCAGCATGGGGCTGCACCTCGGCATGGAGGTGCCGAATTGGCCGCCCGACAATATCGAGGACCTGGCCAAGCGCTTCGAGGATCAGTATTGATTAAGACGGGTGGCGCGCGCCCATGCGGGCGTGCGTTTCCCGTTTGCCTGGACAATGCGAGGCCACAGAACCTCGCTGCCAACAACGCAAAGGACTTGGGAAATGCGACACCGCAAGCTGGGGCGGCGCTTCAGCCGCGATAGCGGCCACCGCCAGGCCATGTTCTCCAATATGGCCGCCTCCCTGATCCGCCACGAGCAGATCGTCACGACCCTGGCCAAGGCCAAGGACTTAAAGCGGGTGATGGACAAATACATCACCCTTGCCAAACGGGGTGATCTCAACTCCCGGCGCCTGGCCGCCTCGCGCATGCGCGATGAGGCCATGGTCAAGAAGTTGTTCGAGACCTTGGGGCCTCGCTACAAGGATCGCGCCGGCGGCTACACGCGCGTGCTCAAGGCCGGCTACCGCTACGGCGATTCGGCGGCCGTTGCCGTCATCGAACTCGTCGACCGCGATGAATCGGTGAAGGGCAAAGAGGACAAGGAACGCGCCGAGGCCATGAAGGCCGAGCAGGCCAATGCCTGATTAAGTGGCGGCCCGACCGCGGCCGCCGCCAGGGACACTGGCGCCGATTGGCCGCGGCGCCGGGCAAGGCACGGCGTTGCCGGGGCGCTTTTTCGCCCGCTAGGCCCCATGGTGGAGGCGTGGCCGCCACCCGGTTGGGGTCCCAAGAATCGCGCTATATCCTGCGCTTGGGGCAGCATCGCGCCTTTGCGGCGACCTTCAAAGGTCGGCGCCCCTAGGTTATATATTTCCGGGCGCACGACATGAACAAGGGAAGCGTTATGAGCGGTTTGGCGAACGCCCGTCGGGCCGTCCTTGTGGGTTTGCTGGGCCTTGCCGTCCTGCCCGGCCCGGCGGCCGCGCAACGGCGCGAGCCGCCGCCATCGCGCGAAGCGGCCCAGTACTCCTTTGCCCCGATCGTCAAAAAGGCCGCCCCGGCGGTCGTCAACGTCTACGTGCGCGCCCGGGTGCAGACCTTCGTGTCCCCGTTCGCCCAGGATCCCTTGTTTGGTCGGCTGTTCGGTGAGCGTTTCGGCTTGCCGCAGGAGCGCATCCAAAATTCGTTGGGGTCGGGCGTGATCGTGCACCCCGACGGCATCATCGTCACCAACACCCACGTGGTAAAGGTCGGCGGCACCGCCGAGATTAAAGTTGCCCTGGCGGACCGGCGCGAATTTGACGCCAAGATCGTGCTGCAGGACGAAAAGTCCGACCTGGCCGTGCTCAAGATCGAGAGCGGCGAGGGCCGCTTTCCCTACCTCGAGTTTGAGGATTCCGACCGCGCCGAGGTGGGGGACCTGGTACTGGCCATCGGCAATCCCTTCGGCGTCGGCCAGACCGTGACCAGCGGCATAATTTCCGCGCTTGGCCGCACCGAGGTCACCCAGTCGGAGGCCCAGGTGTTCATTCAGACCGACGCCGCCATCAATCCTGGCAATTCCGGCGGCGCCCTGGTGGACATGGCCGGCCGCGTGCTTGGCATCAATACGGCCATATTTTCTCGCTCGGGCGGCTCGCACGGCATTGGCTTTGCCATCCCCTCCAATCTGGTGAAGGTGATCGTCGATAGTGCCATTTCCGGCCGCAAGCTTGAGCGACCCTGGCTCGGGGCCAAGCTCGATGCGGTGACGCGCGAGCTCGGCGAAGCCCTGGCGCTCGAGCGCGTCGCCGGCGCGCTGGTGGCCAAGGTCTATGAGCATAGCGCGGCGGCCGACGCCGGCCTGCAGGCGGGCGACGTGATCGTGGCCGTGGACGGCTATGAGATTGCCGATCCGCGCGCCGTGTACTACCGGCTGACGACCCGCGGGATTGGCAACAAATGCAGCCTGGACCTGGTGCGTAAGGGCCGCAAAATGACGGTCGCGCTCGCCGTGCGCGCCGCGCCCAAAGCCAGTCGCGACGACGTGCGCAACTTGTCGGGAACGCATCCTTTCGATGGCGCGCGCGTTGCCAATATCCTGCCCGGCATGGCGGCCGAGCTCGGCGTCGAGGAGGAGGACGGGGTCGTGATCGTATCGGTGCAGCCGGCGTCGCGATCGGCGCGGCTGGGCTTCCGCACCGGCGACATCATCGTCCAGGTCGGCCGCGAGAAAATCGACAGCATCGGCGACCTGGAAGCTCAGCTCAAAGAACGGCCACGCGTATGGCAGGTCGTGGTCAAGCGCGGCAATCAACTCCTGCAACTCCAGCTGTCCGGCTGAGGTGTGGCAAACCTTTTTGAAGCGGCAGGTCTGGAAAAAGGTGCCCCACGCCCCTTGGCGGATCGATTGCGCCCGACGCGGCTCAGCGCCGTTGTCGGTCAAGATCACCTGATCGGGCCGGACGGGACCTTGAGCCGCATGCTGGGCAGCGGCCGCTTGCAGAGCATGATCCTGTGGGGTCCTCCCGGTTCAGGCAAAACCACCGTTGCGCGCCTGCTCGCGCTGGAGAGCAAGCTTGCCTTCGAGCAGCTCTCCGCCATCTTCTCCGGCGTTCAGGACTTGCGCAAAGCCTTTGATCGCGCCCGCACCCGGCGCGAGATCGGCGAGGGTACGCTGCTCTTCATCGATGAGATCCACCGCTTCAACCGCTCGCAGCAGGACAGCTTCCTGCCGATTATGGAGGACGGCACCATCACGCTGGTGGGTGCCACCACCGAGAACCCCTCCTTCGAGCTCAACGGCGCCTTGCTGTCGCGAGCGCTCGTTCTCGTCTTCCATCGGCTCGACGACGCCGCACTCGAAGAGCTGCTGTGCCGGGCGGAGGCGGAGGCAGGCCGGCCGCTGCCGCTCGACAGCGAGGCGCGCGAAACCTTGAAGGCCTTGGCCGACGGCGACGGCCGCACGGCCCTGAACATGGTCGAGGAACTGATCGGCTCGATCCCGCCAGCGGCGGCCCGGCTCGATCGCGCCGGCCTAAGCAAGCTGCTGCAGCGGCGGGCGCCACTCTATGACAAGTCGCGCGACGGCCATTACAACCTGATCAGCGCCCTGCACAAGGCGGTGCGTGGATCCGACCCGGACGCGGCGCTCTATTGGCTGGCGCGCATGCTCGACGGCGGAGAGGATCGCCTGTTCATTGCCCGGCGCCTGGTGCGGATGGCGATCGAGGACATCGGCCTCGCCGATCCGCAGGCCGTGCTCCAGGCGCTTGCGGCCAAGGATGTGTTCGATTTTTTGGGTTCGCCCGAGGGCGAGCTGGCGCTGGCGCAGGCCGTCATTTATTTGGCCACGGCACCCAAATCGAACGCCGCCTACGTTGCCTTCGGTGCCGCGCTCGAGACCGCCAAGCAGCACGGCAGCCTGGCCCCGCCCAAGCACATCTTGAACGCGCCGACCCGCCTCATGCGCCAGCAGGGCTACGGCAGCGACTATGCGTACGATCACGATAGCCCGGAGGCATTCTCCGGGCAGAACTACTTCCCCGACGGCATGGCGCGCCAGCGCTTTTACGCCCCCGACGGTCGCGGCTTTGAGGCCGAGCTCAAAGAGCGCCTGCAGCAATGGCAGAAGCTGCGCGCCGAGCGCCGCTAGGGTCGGCGTCGGTTTGGCGCGTTTGGCAGCGGCGGCTCCGATACCCTATAGTTCGTCCGGCGGAGAGCCACCCCGCGAAGGCGCCCCGCCCAGCCCGGAGAGCGCGGAGATCACGATGGTTGCGTTCAAGGACCTGTGGTATCGGCACCCCGCCAACAACTCCACGCAATATCCCTGCGTCGCCCCCCAGGGGCTGACCAACCTCGAAGGCCTGTTCGTGCCCCAGGGGTTGCCGGTGTTCGGCAACCAGTGTTCGATCCGCATGGGCGTTTGCCTGAAGCTGGCGGGCGTTTCCCCGGGGGTGCTGCGCCAGCCCACCTGCAACGTGCATGCTGCCGAGGAGATGCACTACATCCGCGCCGCCGAGCTGGCGCGCGGGCTGGCCGGTGCCTCGATCGCCGGCATGGGAAAAGTCGAGCGCATCGTCGGCACCGAGGCCTCCCACTTTTACCCCAAGATCTTCGGCCGCACGGGCATCATCTACATCCAGGACTACTGGAAGCGCCACGGCGAGACGATGCCAACGGGTGACCACATCGATGTTTGGAACGGCTATCGCTCCTCCACCAAGTGGCTGATGGAGTGGTTCTCCTGGCTTGGCTACTACTCCAACTATGCACAGGCAAAGGAAGTGTGGTTCTGGGAGGTGAAGTAGGCTCAAGCTGCGGCTTGATCGCGCCTGGAGAGGAAGCATGCGCTATCTGGTTGCCATGGCATGCGCCATCGTGGTGGCGGCGCTCGCCACCATTTTCGTCAGTCCACGACTGGCGAGCTTGATGGTGGATCAATTCACCTTCACCAGCCCAGACGAGGTGGGAAACCTTGAGGACGGGGTGTTCATGGGCGCCAACTTTATAGCCCTGCTGCTCGGATGGTGGCTGGGCTGGATGATCGGCGGCCGCCTGACGAAGCCGGCCGAGACACCCTCGTGAGCGCTCGCCGACCATGAAGCTTTGGCTCCGTGCCATGCTCGGTGGCGCTCTGGCTTGCGGGGCGCGTCACCTCATCAACGTCGGCTTCGGGCGTTGGCTCGGCAGCGGCTTTGCCTGGGCGAAGCGCACCGTCAATGTCGGGGGTTGCTTGCTGATGGGGCTGGTCGTCGAAGCGCCGGCGCTCGAGGTCAAGGGCGCGCTTGATCTGCGCCCGTTGATCGCCACCGGCATCCTGGGCGGTTTCACCACGGTTTCGGCCTACGCGCTCCATTTCGCCGGCCTGGTCGGCCAGCAAGCTCGCGTGGCCGCGGGCCTCTACCGGGTCGGCTCGGTGGTGCCGTCACTGGCGGCGCTCTCTACCGGCTCGTGGCTCACGCGGTGGACCTTCACGTGAGCGCCCCGATCGAAACCATCCTGGTCAAAGGCGATGAGGCCGGCTTGCGCCTCGACCGCTGGTTTCGCCTGCATTTTCCCGAGGTCGGCTACAGTTATCTGCAAAAGCTGCTGCGTTCCGGACAGGTGCGCGTCGACAGCCGGCGCGCACAGGCGAATTTGCGGCTGGCGGCCGGCCAGCAGGTGCGCGTGCCACAGGTGGTGCGCACCGGCGGCGCCAGCCGCCCTTCGCTCAGCCCTCCGCCCGGGCTGTCGAAGGCGGATCGCGATTTCATCGAGCGCTTGATCTTGTTCGAGGACGAGCACGTCCTCGTTCTCGATAAGCCATTTGGCATCGCCGTGCAGGGCGGCACGGGCACCAAACGCCATATCGACGGTTTGCTCGCCGGTATGGCCGACCGTTTCGGCGATCGCCCCCGGCTCGTGCATCGGCTCGACCGCGACACCACCGGGGTGTTGTTGGTGGCCAAGCATCGCGACGCCGCGGCCAAGCTTGGTCGCATCTTTCAAACCCGCTCGGCGGCCAAGACCTATTGGGCACTCGTGAAGGGTGTGCCGCGCCCCGCGCAAGGCAAAATCGAGGCGGCGCTCGTCAAAGCGGCCGGGCCGGACGGCGATCGCGTGCGCAAGGCGGAGCCTGGCGAGCAAGACCTGGCCATGCACGCCACCACGCACTATGCGGTCATCGATCGTGTCGCGCACAAGGTCGCCTGGGTATCGTTGAAGCCCGTCACCGGCCGCCAGCATCAGCTGCGCGCCCATATGGCTCTGATCGGCCATCCCATCGTCGGCGACAGCAAGTACGAGGGCGACCGGGTGTTGGCCGACAGCGGCATCGAGCCCAAGCTGCACTTGCATGCCCGCCGGCTCGTGCTGCCGCACCCCGTCGCCGGCCAGCCAATGATCGACGTCACCGCCCCATTGCCACCACACATGCACAAGACCTGGGATCTGCTCGGTTTGGACCCCCATCGTTTCGACGCCTCTCGCCGAAGCTAATGGGCCTTTTTGCACTGGGTGCCTAGCCGGCCGCCAGCGGCCGGTGCCGGGTTGGCGGCGCCAACCCTTGGGCCCGCCGCGATGCTGGCCTAGCGGGCGGGGGAGCGGGTATTTCCGACCCGCGGCCAGCGCCTGGCCCTTGCATTGACGGGTTCGTGCTGTCAGCCTTCCGAAGACGGCCACCGCTCGGCAACTCGCGGCTTTTGGGCTGGCCCTGCCCGCCCGAAGCGCCGGTCGCCGAGCCTAGCCAAGGAGCATGCCATGGCGAGCCCAGTCCATTTCGATTCCCGAATCGGCGAACAATTCCTGCGCTACGCCCGTCTAGTGGCGGCGCGCGGCTACGTCCACAATACTCTCGGCAATATGGCGATCCGGGCCACGCATCCCGATCACCCGCACGGCGTGGCCTACACCAAACATGCCGAGATTTCGCTCGAAGAGATGGGCATGGAGAATATCGTCATCACGGAGATTGCAAGCAGTCGCCTGCTGTTCGGTTCGCGCATGACCAGCATCGGTCACAACCTCAACCGTGAGATCTTGCGCTTGCGCCCCGACATTGGCGCGGTCATCCACGTGCATGACGATGCGACCATTGCCTTCTTCGGCTCCGGGGCCTTTCGCGAGGTCAAAGTGCTCTCGCTCGACCTGCCTTTTATTTTGGCCAAGCCTCCCTACTACGTGCCGGCGCAGGTTGACGTCGAGGCGGACGTGGGGCCGGTCAAGGACTTCATCGCGGAAACCAACGTGGTGGTTCTCCTGGGCCATGGCATCACCTCCCTGGGCCGGACCATTTCGGAGGCCTACCATCGGCTCAATTCGCTGACCGCTGAAATCCGCCGCAACATCGAGGCCGAGCGCCTGGCCGCCGTGCGGGGGACGCGCCCGCTCTACCGCAGCGACGCCGAGATCGCCTTGATGTACCGGCACGCCGAGGCGGTCATTTATCCCAATCGGGCCGAGAAGGTGATGCGGGAGGACGCCGCCTAGACGCGCGCAGCGCCGAGGGCGTTGCAGCGCAACTGGTCGGTTCCGCGCGCAACATTTGTCATAAGTCTTTGAACTAAAATAAAAAAACCTATCTCGCCGCTACCGGGGCGAGATGCTAGATTGGTCGCGCACGCTCCTCACTATCCTTCCCTCACACACCACCAGGCTCGCCATACCGGCGCGCCGGCGTGACCATAGCGGTGCTGTTTACACAGCAATGAAAGTGCGCTTCGCAACGAGTTCGGCGTGACCATCTCCAACCTCCCCCGCCCGCCCACCGACTCCGAGACCGAACTCGGCATTATCTTGGAGGGCATCGGCGAAGGCTTTTACGCGGTTGATCGCGATTGGCGTGTGCGCCGTTTCAACAGCGAGGCGGCGCGCCATTTTGGCCGCACCCCGGCGGAGGTGCTCGGGCGCAACCTCTGGCAACTGTTTCCCGGGGCGCGTGAAACGGATCTCGGCCGGCTGTTTTTGCAGGCGATGGCAACGCGCACGGCCGTGAGGTCCGAAACCCCCTCCGTGGTGATCGCCGGGCGCTGGCTGGCTTATGGCTTGTTCCCCTTGGGGGACGGCCTGGGTGTCGTGTTTCGCGACATAACTGATCGCAAGAAGGCGGAAGAGCAGCGCGATCTGCTGCTGCGCGAACTTGAGCATCGGATCAAGAATACGCTTGCCACTGTTCAAGCCATTGCCGGTCAAACCTTTCGGGATGTGGAGGCCAATGCGCGCCAGACCTTCGAGGCGCGCTTGCGCACCTTGAGCAACGCGCACATGACGCTCACCGCCGAGAATTGGCGCAGCGTGACATTGCGCGACCTCATCGTTTCGACGCTCGCGCCCGTCGTCGCCGGGCAGAGCCACTTTTCTGCCGCTGGCCCGCACTTGCGCGTTGAGCCCAAGAGTGCGGTGGCCTTGTCGATGGCGGTCCATGAGCTGTGCACCAATGCCATCAAGTACGGTGCGTTGTCCGTTGCCGGCGGACATGTAACGATCGTGTGGGAGATCACAGCCGATCGCTTTCGATTGCGCTGGCAGGAGCGTGGTGGGCCCGCCGTGTCCGCACCGGAGCGCAAGGGCTTCGGCTCGCTCATGATCGAGCGTGCCCTGGCGGTGCAGATCGACGGTGAGGTGACAATCGACTACGCCGAGAGCGGCGTCGTTTGCAGCATCGATGCACCCTTGGCTGCCGTCGCCGAAGCGGATGTCGGCTGAGGGCGTGGTCGCAACGACCCCTGACAGCCCTTGCCCAGGCAAGAGGCGCTAGATCCAACCCCGCGCTGCCAGCTGAATTTTGAGCTCGTTTTCGGCCTCCGACAGGCGCGCGGGATCGGTGCAACGCAGCACGAGCTGGGTGCCGGGCTTGCCGTCGCGTTGGAACGGGTAGGATCCCATCGGCACGTCGGGATAGCGCTTTTGCAGCGCGGCAAAGAGATCGGCGATCTCGCCCTCGGGCCGATGCAAATCCATAGCGGCAGACAGCATCTTCTTACCGGTCTTGAGGAACTTGCTGGCGGCCTCGAGCATGACTTGCATGATATTGGGGATGCCGGCCATTACGATCACGTTGCCCAGCATGAATCCGGGCGCGATGGAAACACTGTTCTCCACCAGCTCGGCGCCAAAGGGAATGCGCGCCATACGCATGCGCGCCGGCGTCAGCTCCACACCGCGACGCTCGAAGTAGGCGCGCATTGGCGCCAGCGCCCGCTCGTCGACGTCGATGCCGACGCCAAAGGCCTTGGCGATCGCATCGGCGGTAATATCGTCGTGGGTGGGCCCGATGCCGCCGGTCGTAAATACGTAGTCATAGCGCGTCCGCAGGGCATTGACCGCGGCAACGATCTCGGCTTCCTCGTCGGGAACGATGCGCACTTCCTTGAGCTGGATGCCGATGGCGGTGAGATGGTCGGCGATGTGACCGATGTTCTTATCCTTGGTGCGACCAGACAAGATCTCATCGCCGATCACGATCAGCGCGGCACGCACAGTGGCGGGGCTGACGCCAGTCGCTTCATGGTCCATGCAGAGCTTCCGTCGCCGGTTTTTTACTTTTCAGGCTAAGAACAAGATTGGCGTTGGCTGCGGCTTCGATCACGTACCCCGCGCGCTGAAGCAGGCCCAACAAATCCTCCTTCCAGACGGAGCGATTGTCCTCGATGATCAAAAATCGCGGCAACAAGGGGCGCGGCGCCTGGCTAAGGTAGGGAACAAGGATGCGATCTTCGGCACCCTCCACGTCCAGCTTGATGGCGTCGATGCGGGGCAATCCCTCTTCGCGAACCAGGCTTGCAAGGCTGCAACATTCCACTTCGATTGATCGCGTTCCCAGATCCGGCCTGCGGCCTGCAAGCATCGAAGAGCTCCCGATATTTTGCTCGTTGATGAACAAGCTCACCTTGCCATTGTGGTCCGAAAGGGCTGCCGGCACAACCTTTGCCCAGTCGATTGCATTGAGCGCAAGATTGCAGTGAAGCCGCGCCAGCGCCGTGGGATGCGGCTCCACGGCAATGATCCGGCCGGTGCGGCCAACGCGGTTGGCCACAAACAGGGTATAGGCGCCGGCGTTGGCGCCGACGTCCAAAAAAACGAAGTCGGGGCTCAGCTGTTTCTCGAGCAGGGCCATTTCGACCGCGTCGAAAAATTGCGGCGTCGCCATCAGGCGCTTTTCGCTGGAGTTACTCCTCGGGTATAGCCGCATTCGACTGCCGAGCCGGATCACGTCGATCGGGCGGCTGGAGTAGCGCTTCAAGAAGGAGCGGATCAGGGACGCCATGCGTCGCCCGGCCCAGTTGCGCGGCAACCTGCGCCCGATGGCGATGAGATAGGACTGGAGTGGTGTAGGCTCGTAGCAGCCAAAGGGCAGACTATGCTCGGGACCGATCGTCATTCTCGTTTGCACCGCGACGCTACCAACGCCTGAAAACCGCCGTCCTCGAGCCGATCAAGCTCCGAGTTGGGCCAGCATAGAATGCCAGCGGCCCGCCTCGCCGGAGTATACTATGCCGCCGCAGGGATCGAACCGCTCGACGCGCGTATTCGCGCGGGTTCGAGGCGACGTGATGCGTTACTGCCCTCTCACCGCTCAAAAGCGGCACATTGCCGAAGTTTGCCGCCGCCAGATCCCTTCCCGTTTGGCGGCCTCGATCCCCAATGGACGCCGGCCGTGTCGCGCTTCAGGGCGGACGCCCCAACCCCGTCCGCCTGGCGCCAATGGCGCCAGGACCGCGGCTAGACCCCGCGCGCCAGAGTTTCCCGGGGCCCGCCGGCCCTCCCGCAAGCGGTGACAGGGTCGGGCGAGGGCCGCCCGCCTCTGCGAAAACCGCAAACTCGTGGGTGACGTGGAGGGCGGTCGCAGCGAGGGCAGGCCGAGCAAAACTTCATCCTGCAGCAGCGTCTGGCGCCGTGCTATGAGCGCGGGGCTATGCGCTTTCCAACCCCGGTCATTCGCGGCACCCTGATCCAGCGGTATAAGCGCTTTCTTGCCGACGTCCGTCTCGACGACGGCCGCACCGTCACGGCGACGTGCCCGAACACGGGCTCGATGTTGGGTCTGGCGTCACCGGGTTCCGTCGTTTGGCTCTCCGAAAGCGACAGTCCAACGCGCAAATATCGCTTCACCTGGGAAATGGTGGAGGCCGACCTCGGCCGCGGCCCGACGCTGGTGGGCATCAATACCCAACACCCCAATAGGTTGGTGGCGGAAGCCATGGCGGCGCACCGCATCAAGTACCTCGCCGGCTATCCAGCCTTCAGGCGCGAGGTCCGATACGGCGAAAACAGCCGCATCGATATTCTGCTGGAGTGTGAAACCAAGGGCCTGTGCTACGTCGAAATCAAAAACGTGCATCTCTCGCGACGGCATGGGCTTGCCGAATTTCCAGACTCGGTGACGGCGCGAGGCACCAAGCACCTGGTCGAAATGATGCAAATGGTGCGCGCGGGTCACCGCGCCGTGATGCTGTTTCTGATCCAGCGCGGCGATGCCAAGCAACTGGCGCTTGCCCGGGATGTCGATGCCAACTACGGGGCCGCCTTCGATGCCGCTCGGGCGGCCGGGGTGGAGGCCATCGCCTTGCGCTGTCGGCTCAGTACCGAACAAATCATCATCGACAGGGCGGTGCCGATCACTGGCTGACCCGGGCGGCAGCGTTGGGTCACTAGCGCGTGGTGTCGCCGGCGAAGGGGGACCAGTGCCCGCCGGTAACAAGATCGCTGCCGCGCCGCTGCTGCGGTTCGCTGTAAAGATCGAACATCAGGTCGAGTGTGTCGAGAAACGTCGCTACCAGATCCAGCAACGTCCCAAGGCGAATGCGGGCGGCGACCAGATAGTCTTCATTGACGGCGAGTTGGGAAAGTCCCTCCAGGCCGGCGGCATCGCGGGCGATCAACCCACGGCTGCGCAGGTAGGCGCTGGCGACGTCACCGGTTTCGAAATCGTGATGGGTGGTGTCCCCGAGTTCCGCCGCCGCATCGTCGAGGGCGGCAGTACCGGCCGTGAACAGCGCGATCAGGGGCCGCAGCCGGTGTTCACCGCGCTTTAGGCCTTCCGCCCGCTTGCGCGCCTGCAGCAGTCGAGCCGTCATGGCGAGCTCCAGGGTGCGCACGTTCTTCAGAAACTCGGCGATGTCGCGGTTCTGCCGCGCGAGGCGGGTTACCGTCAGATGCTGTGTCGGCTCGGCGAGTTGCGCTTTCTCCGTCAGCAGGTCCTCGCCCATGGCCAACGCCGCGTCGAGGTGGTCGCTCAGCAGATAGATGCCGGCGGTCGGCTCCTGGGCGGTGAAGGACATGTCGGGCTCCGCTGGGAGGGCAGGACTAGAGGGAGCGCACGGGCCTGCCGTGATGAAAAACGCGCGCGATCCAAAACTGATTCGCGCGCGTATCCTAACTCCGTCACCGGCTTTTCAACCGGGCAAATCGGCGATTTGCTATGCAACTCTCGGCAGCGCTGCAGGGGTGTGAACCGAAGGCTCTTCGCTGACCTTCTGACCGTTGAGCCGCTCCAACGCCCGCTGGGCCTCGACCTCGTTGCTGTAGACGCCAACGACGTCTCGGAACGAGCTCTTCGCATCGCTTTTGGTGATGATGAGTTGACCGGACGGATAGCGCACCAGCTCGTAATTCGGAAGTTCCATGACCGCCCCCTTCAAGAGATCCAAGAACCGCGAATTTGACCCGCACTCGGTGATGGTGCCGCGCTCAGCCGGGTCAGTGGCGGTCACATATTTGTCTCTCGCGTGAGAGTCAATGATTCTGTCATCAGACCTTCATAGAATCGTGTTTCGGACTGTGACGGCGAGCAAAATTGCGCCTGGCGGGTGCGGCCCAGTGCCTTAACAAACGTTCATTCGTTGGCATTGAGCCGAGCCGACCCTTGAGCGGCCTAATCCGCTGCCGCAGCCCGTGTTTTGGCCTGCGGAGGGGCAAAAAAAGTCCTGAAAAGCCAAGGGGCGGCGGCGCAGAACGTAACGCCCAAGCTTGGCAACCCAGGGGGGCTTTTGCCGCGTCTGCGAGACCCCTGGTCCTTCCCGGCTCGTGCCCCAAGGTCGACCGGAGCCGCGCCGCGGCTCAAGCGCCGAACATTTGGGGTGGACGCCGGTCAGGGGCGCGGTTGGTAGCTCAGTCCGAGGGTGACGAGCTTCTGCAGCAATTCTTCGTACTTCATGCCGGCGTGTTCGGCTGAATCGGCGAAGTCCTCATTGCGGGCGATCTGTGGGTTGGGGTTGGCTTCCAGGAGATAGAGGCGGTTGCCTTCACTGAGCCGATAATCGAGGCGCGCGTATCCGCTCAAGTTGAGTAAGCGGTAGATGCGTTTGGACGTCCTTTCGATCTTCCGGATCATGGCCTGATCGAGCTTCGCCGGGCCAGTCTTCAGGCCGATCTTCTTTTGGTATTGAGGATCCCACTTTGCCTTGTCGGTGGCGATCACCGGGGCATCCTTTCTGCTGATCGTCAACTCCCAGGGTGGCAGCGCGGTCAAGAGCTCGTTGCCGAAGAGGCCGACATAGATTTCCCGGCCTTCAATGAATTCCTCCACCAGCGCTGGAGCGTTCGTCTTCTCGTGGATGAACCCTACCCGCTCGATGAGCTTGTCCGGGTCCCGCACCAAAGAGGCCTGCGAGATGCCTTCCGAACCCTCTTCCGTCAGTGACTTTACGAACAGCGGAAAACTGAGCCTGGTCGGCACCACAATTTTCTTGCGCGGTGGGAAGACCGCGAAACGAGGGACGGCGATACGGTGGTAGGCCAAAATCTTTTTGGTAAGGGCCTTGTCGCGGGCCAGCGTCAGCCCGCGCGGATTGCAGCCGGTATACTTCTGCTTTTTCAGTTCCAGATAGCTCACCACGTGCTGATCGAAGAACGGTATGTTGTCGAACTGTTCGACCAGATTGAAGGCGATATGCGGCTTCTTGTCCTCGATGGCTTGCCGGATGACGGAAAGTTCCCCGCCTACGCCGGCGAAGGCGACCTCGTGGCCGAGCCTTTCCAACCCGCTAATGACGTCGTATTCCGTCTTGCGCAGTTCCGCCTCGCGGCCGTTGAGTTCGTTGCGGGGCCGGTCGGGAACGAGCCCCTCATCGGTGAGCAACAGTATGCGCAAAGTCCTTGCCGCGGCCGTCGTCATAGTGAAACCTTTGGTAATCCCTCGTGCAGGACCCCCGCGGTCTGCATCGTCAGCATGACGAGCAGCTTCTCCATGGTGGCATCTGGAGTATCGACGACGCGCAGGCCCAGGCTTTGCGCGCGCGCGATCATCTGTCGGAGCAGTTGATCGATGACATAGGCATGGATGCCCGTGCCCTCGGCAATGCGCGCTCTAAGCAGACTCCGGACCCGCCGCAGGTAGCGCGTCGCCAGCGGTGCCGCGGCATCCTTCGGGTCGTCCGAAAAGATTCGGCGCATGTCCTGATCGTAGTTTGCCGGCCAGGTCCAGGCGAAATGCGCGCGCTTTGCGGCGTAGTGCTCCTTGAGCGTATGCTGCAAGCCGGCGAGAGGTTCGACCTCCGCCCGGTTCGAGATCGGCGGTGCGCAATCGGCAATCTCGCACATGACCTCATTGACGTATTCCAATTTCGCCAACGCCGGCCAATTCCTGTAGTTCGTTCGCCAGTCCGTGTAGGGGTTGAGCCAGACCGCAAAGGTTTCGGCAAAGTCTTCGACCGGATGGCTTTGGGCGTACCAGCCCGTGAGGTTGACGACGTGCGCCCGGCTATCGACGCGAGGGCTGTAGCTGGTGGGATAGGGCTTGTGCGGATTTCCGAACAGTTGCCGATAACGTGGGCGCGTGTGCAAGGCATAGGCTTCGTCCAAGGTGTGACCGGCCTCGTGCCGCAGGATGCGACGGCACTCGGCCTCGCCGGCGCCTTCGCACTCCAGCATTTGCGAGCGCTCAAGCCGCATCAACCGGGGGTGCGCAAGATAGAATGGAATGGCAAAGCCCAGCGTCCGATCGGGGGTGAAAAACTCCTCGGACAGCCACACGTGCGGGAGCGCAATAATCCTGCGGGCGGCAAGTTCTCGGTGCAACCGCGCCACACGGCGAGCCATCAGCGTGGTTTCGAACCGCAAGGGCAGGTCGCGCAAGCGTAGGCCAAGCAAGGTTTCGTCCGACGCTTCCTGAAGGTTAATCGCTGGGTTCCGCCGGGCAGGGCGAACGCGTCCACTCATGGCGCCTTGATCCGTAAGCAGCGTGGGGCTGTGATGTTGTTGGTACATGTCGCGCGGCCGAAAGACATGTAGACAACGCTGCGGCTCAGTTAGAGTTTCACACCTAGCTGGAACGTGGCCGCTCGGTTTCAACGTTTTGCGGGTCTGTCGCAGCCGGGCGGCGGGCGCGCGGCAGCGAGCAGTGGCGCTATCGCGACAATCGGCGGGACCCTGTCACTGCGCCTTTGCCTATGGGCTGGCGCCACTGCCTTGTTGATCGAGGATTGCTGGCAGCACGGCCGCACGGCCTAACCGTCATTCACTTGCCTCAGCCTCACAGTTGCAGCGGGGATATTCGTCCTCAAGGCGAGGTGGTGCTCTAAGCCTGCATTCTTTGCTCTAGCTCGCCTCGGCTCTGCTCTCACTGCCTACGGCACCATGGGAGGCGAGCAGCGTCGATTGATTTCATTGTGAAAACGAAGCGCAATGCCAGAATCGCGCCCTGGCCACGATCCAGACTGAACTCCCGGAGGCCACGACGGGAGGCGCATCTAGGAGAGCGGGGAAGGGTATGTTATGCCCCGACCTGGAGCGAGGACCTGCGAGCCTGTGTTGCTCGTGAGAATAGGCGTTTGGTCATAACAGCCTCATGATAAATCTGACATTATATTGCAGCGTTGAATATTGCAGCGTTCAGATCGGGAATGAGAAGGCAGCCTAACTGCTTGAGTTAACTGAATAAATGCCGGCTTAGCACAGCGGTAGTGCACCTGATTTGTAATCAGGGGGTCGCAGGTTCAAATCCTGCAGCCGGCACCAATAAAATCAATGTCCGACCCGGAGACATGGGTGACAAAACGTACCTAAGACATGGGTGACAACCTGGGCCCAAACGGGTTGTCGAGGGGTTGCAAGGTTCTCTGCTCCAAGTCGATATAGCCCAAATCATAGTCGATGAAGCTGACGAGCC
>DASTMQ010000293.1:0-14082 GCA_035714005.1 Hyphomicrobiaceae bacterium | reverse complement strand
CCGGCTTGGTCGGCTCGCCACCTTCCTGCCAGCATAGGCGCTTTGCCGGCGAGGGCTAGGCGTGATAAGTCCCCGCGCGGCAAGAAAAACCAGGGGGAGCAGACGCGCGATGCCGTTGGCGACAACCTGTGCGCCCTATTGGCCCGCCGCCGAGGGTGGCGATTGGCAGCGCATCACTCCGGCTGAGGCGGGTTTCGATCCGGCAAAATTGACAATCGCCATCAATTTCGCCATGGCCAACGACAGTCCATGGCCGCACAGCCTGTATTATCCCGACGGGCGCTATGTCGGCATCGTCGAGTGGAACGAAACGGGGCCATGGAGTGAGGTTGCCGGCCCGGTGACGGCGCGCGGGGGGCCGGCAGGCCTGATCCTCAAGGCGGGCCGCGTTGTCGCCGAGTGGGGCGACACCTCACGGGTGGACATGACGTTTAGCGTTGCCAAAAGCTACCTCGCGGTGCTCGCTGGCCTTGCCGTCGCCGACGGCTTAATTGGCGCCGTCGATGAGCGCGTGGGCGCCATTGTTGCTGGCCCATATTTCGCCAGCCCGCACAACGCGTCGATTAGCTGGCGCCACCTGTTGCAGCAATCCAGCGAATGGCAAGGGGAGCTGTGGGAAAAATCGGATCAGGTCGACCACAACCGCCAGATCGGCGCCGGTGCGGACAATAGCCGCAAGGGCGTGCGCCGCGACCTGCAGGCGCCGGGCAGCTACTATGAGTACAACGACGTGCGCGTCAACTTGTTGGCGCTCTGCCTACTTAAGCGTTTTGGCCGGGCGCTCCCCGAGGTCTTGCGCGATCGCGTCATGGATCCAATCGGCGCATCGTCGGGCTGGCAGTGGCACGGCTACCGCACGTCGTGGACCGACATCGAAGGCCAGCGTGTCCAGTCCGTGTCGGGTGGCTCGCACTGGGGTGGCGGCATGTTTATCTCGGCGCGCGATCAGGCCCGCTTCGGCCTCCTGGTCGCCCGCGGCGGGGCGTGGCATGGCCACCAGATCATACCCTCGGCCTGGGTCACGGCCATGCTCTCCCCCTCGCCCAGCAACGAGAGTTACGGCTATTTGTGGTGGCTAAATCGCGGCGCCGCACGCTACCCAAGCGCGCCGACCAGCAGCGTGTTTGCGCTGGGGGCTGGATCAAACATTATCTGGATTGATCCCGAGCATGATCTCGTCACCGTCCTACGCTGGATCAACAAAGCCTCGGTCGACGGCTTTCTGGGGCGGCTGTTGGCCGCCTTCGGCGGCTAGGTTCGCCTCAGGCCAACGTGGCGATTACCTCAGCGCCGAAGCGCTCGATGCGGGCCACCGCATCCTCGATCGAGTGTCCCCCGAGCCTCACGGCAACATGACCGACCCCGAGGACGGCTAGCCGATGAGCGTCCTCGACCATATCGGCCGAAGCGCCGGTGAACAGCCGCCGCGCCCTGCCGTCCTGGGTTTTGTGTGCGCTCCATTCAAAAGGATCTTGCACTAGCAGTGAAATGCCGAGCTGGGCGGGATCGCGCCCGGTCTGTTCGCACCGGGCGCGCACCGCCGCGATCGCGGCGGCAAGACGCGACGGCGTATCGAGCGGGCGTTGCTGGTTGTTGTTGCCGGGATACCAGGCATCGCCGAGCTTGACGGCGCGAGCGAGCGCGGCTGGACTTTCTCCCCCGATCCAAATGGGCGGATGTGGTTTCTGCAGAGGCTTGGGATAGAACAAGACCTCGGCAAAGCGCACATGTTTGCCGTGGTAGGCAGGCCGGTCCTGCATCCAAAGCTCACCAAAGACCTCGAGATACTCGTCGGTCAAGCTGCCGCGCGCCTCAAAGGGAATCTCGAGCAAGGCGAACTCTTCTTGCATCCAGCCCGCGCCGGCGCCGACGATCAAGCGTCCATGCGACAGCACATCGATGGTCGCGAGCAGCTTGGCGGCCAGCATCGGCGGGCGATGCGGCACGACCAGCACCGAGGTCAGCAAGCGCAGGCGTTCGGTGATGCCGGCGAGGAAGGCTATGGTCGCAAGTTGCTCGAGGCAATGGCCGTGCTCGGCGGCGCCGAATGCGCCGCCTGGCGCATAGGGGTAGGCCGACTTGAGATCGGCCGGGACGACGATGTGGTCGCTAACGGACAGGAAATCGAAGCCCGCGCCTTCGGCGGCCTTGGCAACGGCCTGGTAGGCCGCCCGCGTGGTCAAGAGGCCACGCGTTAGGGTGCTCAAGCCAATTTTCATGCGCCGTGCCTCCCTCCTATGCCTGGGCGGGCGGCCTCCACTTGCGCTGGGCTAGCCAGCGCTCGACCGCTCGGCCTTGCCTTCGGCGAACACCTTGGAGGCGACCAGCATGGCCTCGCGGATGATCGGCACACCAACGTAGCCGGAAAGGTGGAGGAGGGCTTCGGTCAGTTCGTCCTCGGTCCAGCCTTCCTTGAGGGCGAAACGCAGGTGGATGTCGAGCTCAGGATGTCGCCCCGTCGCCGCGTCGGAGATGACACAGATCAGGGTACGCGTCTTGATGTCCAAGCCGGGCCTGGTCCAAAGCGCGCCAAATACGGTCTCGGTCGCAACCTCGATGAACTTCTTCATCACGGGGTCACGGTCATATTCGCGCTTGTTGCGCTCGAAATCCGCCTCGCCCCTGAGCCTCCGGCGTACGGCTTCACCTTTCCTATAGAGCTCGCTTGCGGTCATGCTGGCTTTCTCCAGTGGTTGCGGGATCGCAGGAGGCGGGCCTCGCCGGTCCGGCCCAGGCGAGAGGCTAGCCCAGCGGGGGCGACAGGCATAGCCGGCCTCGCCGACCGCCCTGGGGGGTGGTGCGGGCCCGGATAGTAGCCAGTTGCCTTATTGCGCCGCAGGAGACCGTATTTGCGCGACCCATCGGCCTCGGGCATACTCGAGCGTGTCCGTTCGTCGGGCGGTTAAGGCCGGGATCCTCAGTCTCGCGGCCCCCGGCGTCGTGGAGTTTGGGAGACCTTATGGCTCAGGCCGCGAAGGCTGCGTCGACAGCCAATGAATTACCCGCCGTGCAGATGATCGGCGTCAACAAATGGTTCGGCGAATTCCATGTGCTGCGCAATATCGATCTGACCATCCACCAGGGCGAGAAGATCGTGATCTGCGGCCCTTCCGGGTCCGGCAAATCCACCCTGATCCGCTGCATCAACCGCCTGGAAGAACACCAGAAGGGTCAAATCATCGTCGAGGGCATCGAGCTCACAAACGATGTGCGTCAGATCGACAAGATCCGTTCCGAAGTCGGCATGGTGTTCCAGAGCTTTAACCTGTTCCCACACCTAACCGTGCTCGACAACCTGGCCCTGGCGCCCGTGTGGGTGAAGAAGTTGCCGCGCCGCGAGGCCGAGCAGATCGCCATGAAATATTTGCAGCGCGTCAAGATCCCCGAACAGGCCAACAAATATCCCGGCCAGCTGTCGGGAGGCCAGCAGCAGCGGGTGGCGATCGCCCGTGCGCTATGCATGAACCCGCACATCATGCTGTTCGACGAACCCACCTCCGCCCTCGATCCGGAGATGGTGAAGGAGGTGCTCGATACCATGATCGAACTAGCGAGGGGCGGCATGACCATGTTGTGCGTCACGCACGAGATGGGTTTTGCGCGATCGGTCGCCGATCGGGTCATTTTCATGGACCGCGGAGAAATTGTCGAGCAGGGAACACCCAAGGAATTCTTCGCCAATCCGAAATCGGAGCGCACGAAGCTGTTCCTTTCCCAAATCCTCAATCACTAATCGACTATCCAAATTGGAATAGAGCTGTAGCGAGGAGAGTTGAGACCATGCCCTATCTAAGCAAGCTGGTTGCCGCCGCCGCCGTTGGCGTCATTGCGCTCGGCGGCAGCGCCAGCGCGCAGACAAAGACACTCGATACGGTGAAGCAACGCGGCAGCTTGAGCTGCGGCGTCAACACCGGTCTCGCTGGCTTCAGTCAGCCCGACGACAAGGGCGCCTGGACCGGCCTCGACGTCGATTACTGCAAAGCCATCGCGGCCGCTGTATTTGGCGATCCGAGCAAGGTCAAATATGTGCCCACCACCGCCAAGGAGCGCTTCACGGCCTTGCAATCGGGCGAGGTGGACGTGCTGATCCGCAACACGACCTGGACCATTGCGCGTGACAGCTCGCTGGGTCTCATTTTCGCGGGCGTCAACTATTACGACGGCCAAGGTTTCATGGTGAAAAAGTCGATCGGCGTGAAATCGGCCAAGGAGCTCAACGGCGCCACGGTGTGCGTACAGACTGGAACCACCACCGAGCTCAATCTCGCCGACTACTTCAAGGCGAACAACATGACCTACAAGCCGGTGGTGTTCGAAAAGCTTGACGAGACGGTGCAGGCCTATTTGGCGGGACGCTGCGATGTCTACACCACCGACCAGTCGGGCCTCTATTCGATCCGTGTGCAGCAGCCGAAGCCGGATGATCACGTGGTGCTGCCCGAAATCATCTCCAAGGAGCCCTTGGGTCCGTCCGTCCGCCAGGGTGACGACCAGTGGCTCACCATCGTCAAGTGGGTTCACTACGCCCTGATCAATGCCGAGGAAGCCGGCGTCACTCAGGCCAATGTGGCCGAGATGCAGAATTCGACCAACCCGGACATCAAGCGCCTGCTTGGCAAGGACGGTGAGCTTGGCAAAGGCATCGGTGTCAGCAATGACTTTGTCGTCAATATCGTCAAGGCGGTGGGCAACTATGGCGAGGTGTTTGAGCGTAACGTGGGCTCGGGCTCGCGCCTAAAGATCGACCGCGGCCTGAACAAACTCTGGAGCAAGGGCGGCATTCAATACGCCCCGCCCCTGCGATAGTGGAAGCTGGAAGAGCGCCGGCCGACAACGCGCCGGCGCTCTTGCCATTTATGGATCAGCGCAACGCCGGAGACTGAGATGGCTGTCGTCACGAGCGACCGGGGGCGCCGGCAAGCCGCAGCCACGCAGGCGAACTTTCTCTATCGCCCCGAGGTGCGCCAGGCCATCTATCAGGTGGTGCTCGTGGTGCTCCTGCTCGCCTTGTTCTACGCGCTCGTCCACAACACCGCCGCGAACCTACGCAAGCAGAACATCGCCTCCGGCTTTGACTTTGTCGCCCGGACGGCGGGCTTTGACGTCTCCCAGTCCCTCATTGACTTCAATAGCTCCATGACCTACGGCCGCGCCTTCCTGGTCGGGCTTCTCAACACGCTTTTGGTGGCCGGCCTTGGGATCGTGGTGGCGACGGTACTTGGCTTCGTCATCGGCATCGCGCGGCTTTCGACCAACTGGTTGATCGCCCGGCTCGCCACGGTCTACGTTGAAGTTATCCGTAACGTGCCGCTCTTGCTCCAGCTATTCTTCTGGTATTTCGCGGTCCTGAAAGCGCTACCACCGCCGCGGCAAAGTCTCACCCTCCCGGGCGGGGGCTTTCTCAACGTGCGCGGCCTTTATGTACCGGCACCGATATTTGAACCCGGCTTCGAAATCGTTGCCGCGACCATACTGCTCGGCATTGTCGCCGCGGCGGCGGTCTATGCTTGGGCGCGGCGACGCCAGAACTTGACGGGCCAGCAATTTCCCGTGCTGTGGACCTCACTGGGACTGATCGTGGGCATGCCGTTGCTCACCCACCTCATGCTCGGCAGTCCGATGACGTTCGAATATCCCGAGCTCAAGGGCTTCAACTTCCAGGGTGGCATGGTGCTGCAGCCGGAGTTCTTGGCCCTGCTGCTGGGATTGTCGATCTATACGGCAAGTTTTATCGCCGAGATCGTGCGCGCCGGCATCCAGGGCGTAAGCAAAGGCCAAAAGGAAGCCGCGCTCGCCATCGGCCTCACGCAGGGCCAGTCGTTGCGGCTGGTGGTGATACCGCAGGCCATGCGTATCATTATTCCGCCACTGACCAGCCAATTCCTCAACCTAACGAAGAACTCCTCACTCGCCGTCGCCATCGGCTATCCCGATCTGGTTTCGGTCTGGTCCGGAACGGTGCTGAACCAGACCGGACAGGCGGTCGAAGTCATTTTGGTGACGATGTGCGTATTCCTCACCATCAGTCTCGTTACCTCGGCCTTCATGAATTGGTTCAACAGGCGCATGGCGCTAGTCGAGCGATAGGGGGCTGGCCATGGTTGCCGACACCGACGTTGCCGCTAAGATTGAAGCTCCGCCTCGCAACACGGTGGGCCCGATCGCCTGGATCCGCAGCAACCTGCTGTCGTCGTGGTCCAATGCACTCCTGACGGTAATCGGCCTCTATCTCGCCTACCAGGTCCTAAGCGCGCTGATCCATTGGGGATTGATCTCGGCAACGTTCACGGGCGCCGACGGCAGCGTCTGCACCCGCGAGGGGGCTGGCGCCTGTTGGCCTTTCATCACCGCCAAGTTCGCCCAATTCATGTATGGCCGTTACCCAGAGCCCGAGCGCTGGCGCGTGAACCTTGTCTACCTGCTGGCGCTGGCGGGGCTCGTACCCCTGATGATCCCCGGCGTCCCGGGTAAGTTTTGGACCGCGCTTTACGTGTTCGTACTCTTCCCGGTCATCGCTTTTTTCCTGCTGGTTGGCGGCGTTTTCGGGCTGCTGCATGTCGACACCGCGCTGTGGGGCGGTCTGCTCGTCACCTTGGTCGTCGCCACCGTTGGCATCGCCGGCTCGTTCCCGCTCGGCATTCTGCTGGCGCTGGGCCGACGCTCGAAGATGCCGATCGTGCGCTGGATATCGGTGGGCTTCATCGAGTTCGTCCGCGGCGTGCCGCTGATCACGGTGCTATTCATGGCCTCGGTGATGCTGCCGCTGTTCCTGCCGCCCGGTGTGACGTTTGACAAGCTGCTGCGGGCGCTGATCGGCGTGGCCTTGTTTTCTGCCGCCTATCTCGCCGAGGTCATTCGAGGTGGGCTGCAGGCCATCCCGCGCGGTCAATTCGAAGCCGCTGATGCGCTTGGCCTCTCGTACGGAAAGAAAATGGCGCTCATCATCCTGCCGCAGGCCCTGAAACTCGTCATTCCCGGCATCGTCAATACCTTCATCGGCTTGTTCAAGGATACGAGCCTGGTGCTCATCATAGGTCTGTTCGACCTGCTCGGGATCGTGCAGCTCAACAACTCCGATTCCAAATGGTTTTCGCCCACCACAGCCATGACCGGCTACGTCTTTGCCGGCTTCACCTTCTGGATCTTCTGCTTCGGCATGTCACGCTACTCGCAAATGATCGAGCGGCGATTGGCAGCAGGCGACCGGCGCTAACGGAATTGGTCGTCGTTCGTTTTCGCGAGGGTTGAGGCTCGGCCATTGATCGGGAGTGCCAGCATGGACGCGATCCAGGAAGGCTTTGAAGTCTTCGTCTCCGACCACGACAAGCCGTTCGGCGCGGTACGTCAGATTTCGCGGCATGGCGGCGGCGAATTGGTCATCTACGTCGAGAATGCCGGCGATTTTACCGTACCGCTGGGCGCCGTCGCGGCGGTGCACGCACAAAAGGTCATCCTCAACCCGGCAAGGCTCGACAAGCGCCTGCGCGAGGCCATCAGGCATGCGCACGACGCGGAGGACCCGAGGATCTGAGGGGCGCGCGAGGGTCAGCGGCGCTCAGCGCCGGCACAGCTGGCCGGCGATGTGCTCGGCGATGGCGAGCGCCGCCGTGAGCCCGGGGCTCTCGATACCGAATAGGCACACCAACCCTTCCCAGCCATGGACCTCGCCCCCGTGAATGGCAAAGTCGGGGACCGGCTCGCCCTCGCGGTAGAGCTTCGGTCGCACCCCGGTGTAGTCAGGATGCAGACGATCGACCTCGAGGCCGGGATAGTAGCTGCGGATGAAATCGAGAAACTGGTGGAGCTTCTCCGGCCGGAAACTGTAGTCGATGCCGGGCGTCCATTCGATGTCGGGTCCAAACTTACAGCGCCCGCCGATGTCGACGGTAGCATGCAGGCCAAGCCAGGCGCCGTCCGGCAGGGGATAGATGTGCCGCTTGAAGGGCGAGCGCCCCGACAGCGCGTAATACTGGCCCTTGGCATAGTAGGTCTCCGGCGGCCGATAGCCGGCGGAAAAGTCGAGCGTACGAGCCAATCGCGAGGCATGCAGGCCGGCCGCCAACACCAGCTTGTGGCAGCTAATCTGGCCCGGCGCCTCACCCCCAGTGCCGAGTCGGAACCCAGTTCCGTCTCGGGCGATGCGCTCAACGGGACAACGCAGTACGACGGCACCGCCGCTGGCCTCAATATAGCCTTCGAGCGCCAACATGAAGGCGTGACTGTCGATGATGCCTGTCGAGGGAGAAAGCAGCGCCCCGACGCAGGCAAGCTCGGGTTCGAGCGACCGCGCCTGGCTAGCCGATAGGAATTCCAGATCAGTCACGCCGTTCTTGACGGCGGTCTCGCGGATGGCGGTCAGCTTTGGCAACTGGCTGTCCTGGGTTGCGACCAACAGTTTGCCGCAGCGTGCGTGCGGCACGCGGCTCTCGGCACAGAACCGATAGAGCAAATGCTTGCCGCGCACGCACAAGCGCGCACGTAGGCTGCCCGGCGGATAGTAGATGCCGGCGTGGATCACCTCGCTGTTGCGCGATGAGGTCTCCGAGCCGATCAGCTCGTGCTGCTCCAAGACCATGACCTCGCGGCCGGTCTTGGCCAGAGCCTGGGCTACGGCGAGGCCCACAACACCGGCGCCGACAACAATGACTTCGACATCCGCGCTCATCGTGACCTTCGGCATCTAGGCGGCGCTCGGCTCGCCGCTGACGGCCGACGATCGCTTGGAAACGCCAGCGCGCATCGCGGCACAACGGCACAAAATCTTTGCCCGGCGGCCTTTCAGCCGCCGCGGCCCCGGCGCCGCGCAACAGGAAGAGTGGCTCGTCACGCTACCGCTCGGGCGCTCATACAACTGCTCCAGAACATTGCATGAACATAGCGTGTACGCTAGGCTGCCGCCGTCAGCCTGGGCGCGACTCAGTTTACACCACGGCGGTCCGAAACCGACGCCACACCGAGCTTGCAAAGGGATATCGATGGGTCTTCGTCAGCCATCCAGCCACACGGCGCCGCCAGCGCACGGTCACCCCGCCGCTCACCGCTGCCCCGTCTGCGAACAGCCGATCGGCCAGGACATTGTCCGACGCATCCAACTCCGACAGCGCGAACAGCACGAGGCGGCCTTGCGGCGGGCCCGCGCCGAGGCAACCGCGGCCGTGGAACAGGACCTGGCGGCCGCGCGTGGCGAAGCCCAACAGGCCGCGGCCGCGCTCGGGGCGAGGCTGGCCGAGTTTCAGGCGAAGCTGGGGCAGGAGCAGACTGTGCGCCTTGCCCTGGAGGCGCAGATGGCGACGCTCAAGGCGGAGCAGCAGGCCGTTGTCGACGCCCGCGTCGCGGAGATCCGCGACGGGCTCGAAAGCCTCAAAGCGGATCTGCAACGGGAAAAGGAAAGCGCCGTGCTGGCCGAAAAGGCCAAGGTGTTGAAGCTGCAGACGGAACTTCAGGACATGCAGCGCAAGCTTGAGGGCAAGTCTGCGCATGAGCTTGGCGAAGGATCCGAGATCGACCTTTATGAACAACTGCGCGCAGCCTTCGAATTTGATCGCGTCCAACGCGTGCCCAAGGGCGTCAACGGGGCCGACGTGATCCAGGAGGTTGTCCACAACGGCAAAGTCTGCGGCAAGATCATTTTTGACGCCAAGAACCGCGACGCTTGGCAAAACGTCTTTGCCACCAAGTTGAAGGCGGACAAGTTGGCGCAAGGGGCCGACCACGCCGTTCTGTCGAGCAACAAGTTTCCGAAAGACAAGAGTCAAATCCACTGCCAAGACGGCGTGATCATCGCCAATCCCATGCGTGTACTGGCGCTCGTCGAAATCCTCCGCGACCAGCTCGTGCGCATGCACGAGTTGAGGGTCAGCAACGAGGAGCGCGGCAGCAAGACCGTGGAACTTTATGCCTTTATTACCTCAGAACCGTTCAAGCAATTGGTCGAGCAAGTGGAGGCGCAGGCCGGCAAAATGTTGGAACTCGATGCGAGAGAGCAGGAGGCTCACCGACGGGTCTGGGACCAGCGCAACAAGCTGATCCGCGCCGTACAGAGGGCCAAGAGCGACCTGTCATTCGAGATTGATCGCATCATCGGCACCGCCGGCAACGGTCCTGAGGACGAGGCCGCGTAGGGCGGCGCCCAGCGTTGGCGCTATCCCAATGCCGCCTAATGGGGCGGCGTGGCGGCGGCGCGGATCGCCGCGATGTTGGCCGCGTACTTGCCATCTTTGAACACGGCGGAGCCGGCGACAAACACGTTTGCTCCTGCCCTGGCGCAGAGCGCGGCGGTATCCGGCGCCACGCCGCCGTCGACTTCGAGCTGAATTGGCCGCGAACCGATCATGGCTCGCACACGTGCGATCTTCTCCACCATGGCGGGAATGAACGCCTGGCCGCCGAAGCCCGGATTGACGGTCATCACCAAGATGAGATCAAGTCGATCCATGACATAGGCAAGGGCGCCCTCGGACGTCTGGGGAGTGAGCGAAACGCCGGCCTTCTTTCCAAGGTGGCGGATGAGCTGCAGTGTGCGGTCGAGATGAGGCCCCACCTCCGCGTGCACGGTTATGCTGTCAGAGCCGGCGTCGGCGAACGCGGCAATAAACGGATCGGCGGGTGCGATCATCAGATGGACGTCAAGTGGCTTTTGCGTGTGCGGCCGGATGGCCTTAACCACTCCAGGACCAATGGTGATATTGGGCACGAAGTGGCCGTCCATGACATCGACGTGGATCCAGTCGCCGCCGGCCTGATCGATGGCGCGAACCTCCTCGCCGAGGCGCGCGAAATCCGCCGACAGAATGGAGGGGGCGATCAGAGTATTGCGCGTCGTAGCCATGGACCTGCTTACCCTTTGACACCTCTGGTTCCGGTCTCACCCGCCTTGGCCGTCTTCTCGAGGAACTCGATGATGGCACCTGCCACGTCGACGCGGCTCGCGGCCTCCATTCCCTCGATGCCCGGCGAGGAATTAACCTCGAGCACTAAGGGCCCGCGGTTGGAACGCAAGAGGTCGACGCCGCAAACGTTAAGGCCCAGCGCCTCGGCCGAGCGCAACGCGGTTTTACGCTCCTCCTCGCTCAGCACGGCCGCCTCGGCACGGCCGCCGCGATGCAAATTGGCGCGGAAATCACCTGTCTTGCCGGCACGCTTCATGCTGGCCACGACAGTGCGGCCGACGACGAGGGCACGGATATCGGTTCCGCCAGCCTCCTTGATATATTCCTGCACCAAAATGTTCATGTTTGCCGCGCTGAAAGCCTCGATGATCGATTTGGCAGATGCTGCGGTCTCGGCGAGGATGACACCGCGGCCCTGCGTGCCCTCGAGCAGCTTGATGACGCACGGTGTGCCTCCGACTTCCTTTACCACGTCCTCGGCGCGGCGTGGATCGTGTGCGAAGGCGGTCACCGGCAAGCCGATCCCCTCGCGCGCCAGCAGCTGTAAGGCGCGCAGCTTGTCGCGCGAGCGGCCAATGGCCACGCTCTCGTTCAAGGGAAACACGCCCTGCATCTCGAACTGGCGCAAGACGGCCAGACCATAGTGCGTGATTGAAGCGCCGATGCGCGGGACGACGGCATCGTAGCAGGGCAGTACCCGTCCACCGTACATGAGCGTAGGCCGGCTCGAGGTCACATTCATGTGCACGTGCAACGTGTTGACGACATCGATCTCGTGACCGCGCTGCCGCGCCGCCTCGATGATGCGCCGGTGCGAGTAAAGGCCCGGATTGCGCGCGAGCATCACGAGCTTCATCTGTCGTGCCCGCACCCGCCTTGCGTTCCGCCAGCAAGAATTTGCATTGCTCCCTGATAGAGCATACCTGGCGCTGGAGCAAAGCGTGCCAGATGGCCGCGCGAGGGCGAACGTTTGGGTCCGGAACCCGCCTAGTTCTTTGCCGCTCCGGCCTCAATGGGCTCGGAGGCGCCGCCCGCGGCGGCCTCGTCGGGATCGATGCTTGCGTAAAGCAGCCAGGCCCCCAGCATGACGGTCACGGCCAGCACCAGCAGACCCCAGGCGGCCCGCCGCAGCGCCCATCCGAGGGTCGCAACCTGCGGGACCGGCCGTTGACCGTTCCCTGCCCCTTCCGTACCTCTGGCTGAAGCTGACGACAATTTCCAGGTCTCCCTCCTGCGGCCGCGGAAAGCGGTCCCCCCGCTGGATCGATCATTGCCTCCAGGATTTTGGCAACGTCAAGGTAGGCAATCATCACCATCGATTGATGAAGAACGGGTAAGGCCAGTCTGTGGCGCGGATGCGACACGTTCGCGCGGGATTAGCGGATGCGCCGGCCAAACAGGAGGATGGTGCTGAGCGGCAATGCCAAACTGATCACGATCGCCGCGACCACCAATGCGGGTAGGTTGGCATACTCGCCCCGGTCTATCGGGAAGACCAGGTTCAGGTACTTGGTGCCGAGGTTGCCGGCGACCAGAGCCATATTCATCAGGGATGCCATCAAAGCAAACCAGGTCGCGCGATGGCCGGCCGGGGCATAGATTGCGATCAGGGTCAGGAGCGGAATGAGGCCGAGTTGCGCCAGGGGAGACGTTGCCGCCTCGTCGATCAAGGCAATGCTGCGGGCGCCAATGCCAAACAGCCGCTCGGTGGTGTGGTGTAGTTGGAAAACCAAGGCCAGCGTCGGCAGCGACAGAACGCCACCCAGCACCGTGAGCCACAGCAGCACGCGCGGCACCGGATAGCGCGTGATCACATCGGATAGCAGCCACGCGCCAAGCACCGCGATGGCGGCGCCAGTCTGTTGCAGTATGCCGTAAAAGGCCTCGTCAAAGCCGAGCACATCGATGGCAAACCAACGATAACCTTCGCCAACACTCGGTGTGGCACGAAAGGCGAAGATGATCAGCGAAGCGAAGAAGATATGGTTCGCCGTTTCTTTGTCCACATCGCGCGTGACGCGGTGCAGCATGGCCATGATCACCGCCATCGATACGGCAAAGACGATCTCCTGGTTGAAAGGTATCGGCGAAAGGCCGAGCGCCACAACCACCGCACCGAAGACGGTACCCCCTCCGAGGATGCGCCAATCGGTGGGGCGGCGTTCGCTTGTTTCGGAGTGCGCAAGCAGGGCACCCGAAACCGAGATCAACGGCACGACCAGGCCCAACAGAAACACGATCTGATAGGATACATACTGTGCCAATAGACCTGATAGGCCGGCCACGGAGAATATGCCGAAGGACAACGCCAACCGACCTAGTACCTGGACCATGCCAAGGTCGTGATCAATTTCTGCCTTGCTTCGAGGAGTGCCGTCCTCGCGCAGGCGCGGGACGACCTCGGTGCTCATGGCGTCCGCAACCACATCCTGGATTACAACCCCCGTAACGCTCAGCAGCTGGGCCACCACATAGAGGGTCTCGAGGCGGAATTGCGAGATCCAACCGCCGGCGGCCGCCGCGAGGAGGATAAACCCCGCCGCAATCAAACCCGCCCCCACGAAGATGTAGGCGCGGCGCTGCGACCCAAGCAGCGGGATCGTATCCACGAGCTCACCGAAAACCATTTTCACGGTCCAGGGCAAGGTGAGCCAAACACCAAGGGCGGCGAGCTCGGCGGGCGTCATGAGGAGCGCTTGCTTGATCCAGAAGGCTTCGGCGATACCCGTCAGCCCAAGCGCGCCGTAGGCGAAGTAGACCAT
Source organism: Hyphomicrobiaceae bacterium (assembly GCA_035714005.1). Taxonomy (GTDB): domain Bacteria; phylum Pseudomonadota; class Alphaproteobacteria; order Rhizobiales; family Hyphomicrobiaceae; genus AWTP1-13. The sequence goes on along the minus strand of DASTMQ010000293.1, from coordinate 431 downwards.
CAAAAGCGGTAGGTAGCGCAGGCGCATGGCGCGGATCGGCGCCAGCACGGCGCCCTCCAGCCGTTCGCTCCACAGGGTTGCGATCCCGCGCTGCCCCCTAGCCATGCCAATTCTCGCCTACGCTTTGACGACCCTTATCGACCTGCGCGGCTGACCGGAGCGATCGCCACGTCTTGCCAGCGTTTCTCGCACGTTCCAGCCACGGACACGCGCTTGATTTCTGCGATCCGAGCCATTAGGTGTCTGTCGCACCGGGAGGATCGACCTCGGTCCTCCAGGTTTGCCAATGGCGCTGCCCGCGACTGGCCCGCGACTGGCAAGGCACCGGTAGCTCAGCTGGATAGAGCACCAGACTACGAATCTGGGGGTCGTGGGTTCGAATCCTGCCCGGTGCGCCAATTAAATCAAGCACTTAGCTTATCACCTTTGGG
>DASTMQ010000292.1:0-6280 GCA_035714005.1 Hyphomicrobiaceae bacterium | reverse complement strand
GTCGGGGCTGAGCTCGCCCGTGATCAGGTTGAACAGCGTGGTCTTGCCCGCCCCGTTCGGGCCGATGATCAGGCGCCGCTCGCCCGGCGCGACCAGCAGGCTTACATTTCGCGTCACGCGCAAACCGCCGAAGGCCTTGCTCAGGCCGTCGATTTCGAGCGCCGTCATCGCCACGCCTCCGGCGCGCTGCCCGTCCCGGCGGCGGCCGGGCGCTTGCCGCGCCAGGCCTGCCAGCCCACGCGCCACAAGCGCACCGAGCCCGGCACCAGACCTTCCGGCATGAAGCTGATGATGAGAATGAAAATGACGCCGAGCACCAGGTTCCACCGTTCGATGTAGGCGCTGACCACGTTTTTCATCACCACCACGATGGCGGCGCCGAAAATTGGTCCGAGCAAGGTGCCGCTGCCTCCCGAGATCACCATCAGCAAGGCTTCCGCCGAGGTCGTCAGCGCCATCACCTGCGGACTGATGAACTGGTTGTAGTAGATAAAGAGCAGCCCGGCCACGCCGGACCAGAAGCCGGAAAAAAGGATGGCCAAAAAGCGTATCAGCCAGACGTTGTAGCCGAGCGCCGTCATGCGGCGCGCCTGATCGCGGGTGCCGACGAGGCTGGCCCCAAACGGCGAGCGCACGAACACGGACATGCTGGCAAGCGCCAGCAAGAACACCGCCAGCGTTGCGTAATAGAAGGCCGGCGCCGACGCCAGGCTGAGCCCGAACGGCGCCGGGCGGCTCGACACGCTGATGCCGTTGTCGCCGTTGGTCAGGCTTGCCCATCGATAGGCGATGCCCCACAGGATCTGGCCGATCGCCAAGGTGATCATCAGGAAGCCGATGCCCGTTGCCCTGAGCGCCAGGATGGCGAACAGCGCCGAGGCCAACAGCGCCACAACGAGCGCCAGCGGCACGGCCAACAGGTGGCCGTGGCCGGCGGCAAGCAGCATGGCGGCGGCATAGCCGGCGATGCCGAACAGGCCGGCGTGGCCGAGCGAGGTGAGCCCGGCGTAGCCAACCAGCAGGTTCAACGCCAGCGCCAGCACGGCCCAGATCAGGATCTGGCTGGCGATATTGATGTAATAGGAGTTGCCGATCCACAGCGGCAAGCTGACGAGAACCGCGATCGCCAGAATACGCGCGAAAAACTGCGTGTTCGGACGGCTCACGGTACCACCTTGCCGAACAAACCTTGCGGGCGCAGCACCAGGATCACCAGCATCGGCAAGAACAGGATCACGTAGGCGAGATCGGGAAACAGCGCCTGGCCGAAATTATAGAGAAAGCCGATCAGGAAGCTGCCGACTAGCGCCCCCAGCAGGCTGCCGGTGCCGCCCAGGATCACCACGATCAGGGCCAGCGGCAGCATCTCAAAGTCGAGACCCGGATAGACCGACAGATAGGGCGCCCCCATCACCCCGCCGAAGCCGGCCAGCGCCGCCCCCAGCGCGAATACCAAGGTGAAGAGCTGCGAGACCTTGATGCCGACCACGCGGGCGATGGCGGCATCATCGACGCCGGCGCGGATCTTGGCGCCAAGCCGCGTCCAATCGACCAGCAGCCAGAGCGCGATCGCCACCACGAGGCCAACCGCGACAATCACCAATCGGAACAGCGGAAAGTAAAGTCCCCCCACCTCCACGACGCCGCGCAGGTGCTCGGGCGTGCCCGGCTGCCAGGGATCGCCCGTCCACAGCATCAAACACAGGTCGGCAACGATGAAGGCGCCGCCGAGGGTCAACAGCACTTGCGGCAGGGGATCGCCGGCAAGCCGCCGCAGCAGCACGCGTTCGATCAGACCGCCGATCAACGCCAAGGCGAGCGTACTCAGCAACGCCGCCACCCAGAAATTAAGGCCACGCGCCAGCAAGGTCACGCCCAGGTAGGCGCCCAGCATAAAGAACGAGCCGTGCATCAGATTGGGAATGCGCATCAGCCCGAAGATCAGCGAGAAGCCCGACGAGAGCAGGAACAGCAGGCCGCCCAGCGCGATGCTGTTGACGGCCAAAGTCAGCCACAAGCTCATCTAGCCTCGCCTCGGTCCCCGCGCACGGTTTCATGAGCCGTCAAGCGCGGGAAACCGGCACGCACCAAATCGCTTCCCAGCCCACGCAACGCGCTAGTTCTCGAGGTTCTTCGCCGGCGGATAGTCGCGCGTGTAGACCGGGTTCGCCAGAAACTCGCGCTCGTTGTAGCTCCAAAATTGGCTCACGTTCTGATAGGTCTTGATCACCGTGTTGACCAGCTGGCCGTCCTTTTTGTCGCAGCGGCGAATGAAGACCTCGCCGACGACGTTGCCGTATTGATCGAATTTTACGGCGCCGCGCGGCGTATCGGTCAAAGCGACGCGGTGTAGCGCCTCGGCCAGGGCCTTGCGATCGTCGGCCTTGCTATCGAGCTCTTGCATGGCCGCCTCGACGCACTGGCCGGCCACATACATGCCGGCCGAGTAGCCGCCGGGGAGCACGCCGTAATCCTTCTGCATGGCCGCCACGAAGCGCCGGTTGCTCGGCGTATCGGCGGTTGCCGAGTAGTAGGCCGCCGAGAGCACGCCGACGGCCTCATCGCCGAGGCTTTTCAGCAGGGCATCGTCCATGCCGGTCCAACCCGCGAGCAGCGGCACCTTCCCCTTGAGGCCGAGATCGGCGTACGAGCGCATGAATTTGACCGGATTGGAGCCGGCAAAGCCATGGAACACACCATCGACTTTGCCGATCTGGGCGATGAAGGGGGTGTAGTCCGGCGTCACCAGTGGGGGCCACAGCTTTTTGACCACCTTGCCGCCGGCATCCTCGTAGGCGCGCTGGAAGGCCGAGATCTGCTCGTGACCGAAGGCAAAATCATCGGAAATGGTGGCAACGCGCTTGAGGTTGAGGTCCTTGGCGGCGTAGTCGCCCATCACGTGGCTGCACTGCCCAGAGGTTGCCGACGGACGGATTACGAACGGGTTGGCTTTGCGTTGGGTGACGTCTTCGGCCGCGGCAAGGCTGATCAGCGGCGTGGCATTGTCGCGCACGTAGTCGGTGATGGCCAAGAGTTCGAAGGCGGCAAGCGGGCCCAAGATGACGTTGACCTTGTCGCGCTCGATCACCTCCTGCGCCTTGGTCTTGGCACCGGCCGGATTGCCCCCGGTGTCGGCAACCAAGAGCTCGACCTTGCGACCGGCGAGCGTATTGTTCTTTTCCTTCAGGAAGGCGGCGATGCCCTGCTCCATCTGGATGCCGCCCTGCGCCAAGGGTCCGGTCTTGACGGTCAAGAGGCCGATTTTGAACGGTGCGGACTGAGCCCGGGCAACCGGCATCCCAACGGCGACGGCGCCGGCACCGCTGGCCAGCATGCCGGCCAGCACCGTCCTGCGTTTGATAGTCATGGCATTTCCTCCCTAACTGGTCTTCTAAAGGGTTGCTCTTCTCTCAAAAGGCAAAGCTCTGACTCAAAAAGCAAGCTCTCGGCGCAAAATGCGAATTGGGCAGCGGCGCGCTCAACCTGGCCGCAGGCGGGACGCCGAGCCGGCAATTTTTTTTTAAGGTCCGGGTCCAGCCTTCCTGCCGCAGCGGCTGGTCCGCCGGCCCCAAAATGAGACAACCGATCGGCCGCCGGGCCGAGCCGAGGCTAACGTGTCCCCCTCCCCGCATCGGGCGGGCGCGTCGGGCTGCCACCGCGCAAAGCAACGCATGTCATTGAGCCGGGGCATCCGACGGCGTCTCCAGATTTTACGGGGCAGGCTCGGCCCGCTGGGCCGCGCTGCGGGCGCGGGCGATGCGCTCGCGCGTGCCCTCGGGCAAGGCTACCACCAGATCATCGTCGACGACCTTGATCGCGACGGGCCGCAGGCGCAGGCGCGGGTTGCCTTGATGTCGGCCGCTGGCGATGTCGAACTCATAACCATGCCAGGGGCAAACGATATTGCTTTGCGTGCGTGAAAACGACAGCCCCAGACTGGTCTTGTCGTCCCGCACGCGCTCTTCGACCCGGGCAATGATCTTGCCTTGGCACACCGGCCCGCCCATGTGCGGGCACACGTTCTCATAGGCGACGAACACCCCGTTGTGGCGGAACACGCCGACGGCGACGCCGTCGACTTCGACCACCCTGCGGCCGGGATCGGGAAACGTCGCTACCTTGCCGATCGCTATCTCTCGCATGAGGCTCTCGTTGGATGTCGGGCGGGGATCACTGGGGCTGGCCCCGGCGATACCACATTGCCAGGTCGAACAGGCTGATATTGAGGGCGCGCAGCATCTCGCAAACGATGAGCACGACCTCGGTCGGGGTGACCCGATCGGGCGAGAACGGCACCGGCAGCGCGCCCTCGGCCTCCGCCTTGGCGGCATAGAGCTTGACGATCGCCGTCATGGCGCGCCCAACATCGGCGCTGGCAATCGCCTCGGTGCCGCCGCTCGCCAGCGCCCGCGTGGTGAGCTCGGCCATCGCTTGCGTGAGGCCGTGAAACTCGCTGGCAAGCGCCGGGGAGGAGCCGGACATGTCACGCCGCTCCGGGCCCACTTGCCCGCGCGGTCGCGCGGGGAGCTGCCATCACGGCGCGGGCGGTTGGTCTGAGACGCTTCACCTCCAAATTGAAGAGCCTCGCCGCATTGAGGCCCAGAATGTTGCGCTTGGCCTGCTCGCTGAGGAAGGGAATGGTCGTGATCGCGCTCGGCGGATCGAAGTCCCAATGCGGCCAATCCGACGCAAACAGCAACTGCGTCTCGGCTTTCATGGCGGCAAAGGTTGCCTCCAACAGTTTCAGGTTGCTTTTCTCCAGCGGCTGGCTGGTGAAGTACATTTCGCGGATGTACTCGCTTGGTGGGCGTTTGAGCATCGGCGCCTCGCAAACGCGCATCATGAACTCGTGATCGAGCCGTTGCATGATGAACGGTATCCAGGCGAGACCGCTCTCCACCCAGACCAGTTTCAGTTTCGGGAAGCGCTCCGGCAAGCCATTGATGATCCAGTTGGTGAGGTGGATCAGGCTATAGTGCACGAAAGACAAGGCGTGCATGGAGATGAAGCGATTGAGCTGCAGGAAGGAGGGATCGCCCCAATGAAAGCCCGAGTGGAATGCCAGCGGCTTTCCCGTCTCCTCGATCATGGCATAAAGCTTCATATATTGATCGTGATGCACGGGCTTGTTGCGCGTGCAGGTGACGGTAAAGCCGATCACACCCTTGGCGTCGCCAAAGTCTTTGACAATGTCGATTGAGGCCTGCGGTGAATTGAAGGGCAGATACAAGAGGCCCTTGATGCGCTCGTCCTCCGGCAAAATCCGCTCGACCAGCCAGCGATTGTAGGCCCGCCCGATCGCCGCCTCGATGTCGTCCTGCGGATGCATCCCGAGCACGAGCATGGGCGTGGGAAAGACCACCTGGTAGTCGAGGCCCATGGCGTCCATGGCCCGCCGCGCCAGCTGCGTGAAGTGGTGGCCTGCACCGGCGTCAACGGCCTCCGACAGGGCCAACTGATGCGGGATGCGGCCGTAGACATTCTGGAAGGCGACGCCCGGCTGGGCGTTGAGCAAGGCTCCACTGACGCCGGGCCGCGACGCCATCGCCTGGCCCATCTGCCGGATCACGTCGTTGTCGATGAGCTCGATGATCTCGTTCCAGAACGAGGTTTCGGTCACGTGCGCATCGATGTCGACGAGGAAGTAGTCTTCCAGCGCCTCGGCCTGGATGGTCGCATGCGCCAGGATCTCGCGGGTGTCCGTCTTGACGGTGATCTCGGCGAGCTCGTTGACCTTGTCTTCGGTGGTGAGCTGCTGCTGCATCGCACTCTCCTCCTTCGAGCCCATTCGCACGGCCTTGGCCAGCGCGGGGACTTTACCCCAGCCGGCGCAGATGCGCGTTCAAAAATGTGGCTCTCGCGCACCCGGTCCCGTCCCCGATCGGCGCCCCCAGCGGGCCCGCGCGCCATTAAACCGGCTATGCAAAAATTGCCGGCGCCGGGGATCTGCCCCTCGGCCGGAGGCCGTTCTGCGCCCCGGCGCGCGAGGGGGGCCTGGCGAGGGGGCCTGGCGAGGACGCCCGCACTCCCCGGCGCGGGCGTCGCAATGGCGGGGGATGGGGGGATCGCCGAATGAGGACCCCGTTATGCAGCCCTTCCGCTCGGCGGCGGGCATGGGGCGGCTGATGGGCTACGCCGGGCCACCCAGTCGGACGGCCGCCGAGGTGCTGAGCAAGTACATCATCGTCGCGCCGCGCTCATCGGCCGGTCGCCAGATACGGAGGCGTTCAGTATACCGCAAATTACGGCTTTGGCTGTCAGCAAGACCTCCCGCTCAAAG
>DASTMQ010000291.1:0-3427 GCA_035714005.1 Hyphomicrobiaceae bacterium | reverse complement strand
CCGGGCCACGCGCCCTTGGCCCGCGGGGCCAACCGCGCCTGAAGGACCCTCAATGGACATTCGCAATATCGCGATCATCGCCCACGTGGACCATGGCAAGACCACGCTGGTCGACCAATTGCTGCGACAATCGGGCGCCTTTCGCGAAAATCAGAAGGTGGAAGCGCAGGCCCTCGACAGCAACGACCTGGAACGGGAGCGCGGCATCACCATTCTTGCCAAATGCACCTCCATCCTCTGGCAGGGGACGCGCATCAACATCGTCGACACGCCGGGGCACGCCGACTTCGGCGGCGAGGTGGAGCGCATTCTCAACATGGTTGATGGCGCCATCGTCTTGGTCGACGCCTCGGAAGGACCCTTACCGCAAACCAAGTTCGTGGTGTCGAAGGCGCTAAAACAGGGCTTGCGTCCGATCGTTGCCATCAACAAGATCGACCGACCCGATGAGCGGCATGACGCGGTGTTGAACGAGATTTTCGACTTATTTGCCAACCTCGGTGCGACCGATGAGCAGCTCGATTTTCCCGTGTTGTACGGCTCCGGCCGCAACGGCTGGATGAGCCCCGATCCGGGCGGGCCGCGCACGGATTTGCGGCCGCTATTCGAGCTGATTGTCCGCCACGTGCCCGAGCCCGTGGTGGAGGATGGACCCTTCCGCATGCTCGCCACCACGCTCGAGGTCGACCCCTATTTGGGTCGCATCCTCACCGGCCGCATCACCTCCGGTAAGATCCAAGCCAATCAGACCATCAAGGCGTTGCGTCGCGATGGGACGCTGATCGAAACCGCGCGCATCACCAAGGTTTTGGCCTTCCGCGGGCTGGAGCGCTCCGCCATCGACGTGGCGGAGGCCGGCGACATCGTGGCGATCGCCGGCGTGACCGAGGCAACGGTTGCCGATACCCTCTGTGATCCCACCGTCGAGACACCGTTTGCGGCACAGCCGATCGACCCGCCGACGCTGGCGATGATGTTCCGAATCAATGACGGGCCGTTTGCGGGGCAGGATGGCGACAAAGTGCAAAGCCGCGTCATCCGCGACCGACTGTTCAAGGAGGCCGAGCGCAACGTCGCGATTCGCGTCATCGAGCAGCCAGGCAACAAGGACGCCTATGAAGTGGCAGGGCGCGGCGAGCTGCAGCTCGGCATCCTCATCGAGACCATGCGGCGCGAGGGTTTTGAACTCACCGTGTCACGGCCTCAGGTGTTGCTGCGCACGGACGCGGTAACGGGGCAAAAACTTGAGCCTATCGAGGAGGTCATCATCGACGTCGACGATGAGCATACCGGCATTGTGGTACAGAAGCTCGCTGAGCGGCGCGCCGACCTGGTCGAAATGCGTCCATCCGGCGGTGGTCGCCAGCGCCTGGTATTCCAGGCGCCGACGCGTGGCCTGATCGGCTACCAGGGCGAACTGTTGACCGACACGCGCGGCACCGCCGTGATGAACCGCCTGTTTCATGGCTACGCGCCGTTTAAGGGCGAGATCACGGGACGGCGCACCGGCGTCCTGGTCGCCAATGCCGCTGGCGAGGCAACGGCCTACTCGCTCTACTATTTGCAGGAGCGCGGTGCGATGCTGATCGATCCGCAGACCCGCGTCTACGCGGGTATGATTGTCGGCCAGCACACCCGCGACAACGATCTCATCGTCAACGTCATCCAAGGCAAGAAGCTCACCAACATTCGCGCCGCCGGCAAAGATGACGCGCTCATCCTGACGCCGCCGCTGCGTCTGACCCTGGAGCGGGCGCTGTCCTATATTCAGGACGACGAACTGGTGGAAGTGACGCCGAGGTCGATCCGACTCAGAAAGCGCTGGCTCGACCCCAACGAGCGCAAGAAGCGCGAGCGGGCGCGCGAGGCGCAGAAAGAGGCGGTCTAGCCGGCCGCATGCCTAGGTTAAAACCCGGGCGTCGCCACCGGCATTCGGCGGCAGGGGGCTGCCGTGGTTATGGCGGCGGCGGCGCCGGCGGGTGACCGCTACCCGCCGACAAAGGCCACACAACTCAATGGCTGTGCAGCTTCAGGTGCCGCGACCCCAAAGTCCGCAATAGCGCCGCAGGACGAACGGCAGGTTGTTTTCGTAGCCGCCCCAGGCCGCATACTTCGGCAGCTTCATCTCCTTCTCGACGGCGTCCCAGCACTTGCCTTCGCGCGCAGCCTTCTGCACCTCGCGCGAGACATCCTGTAAGAACGCGAGCTGGTCCTTGGCATCCTGCTTGCTGCCGAGCCTACCGCCGGCCCCGGGGTGGCCCGGAATGAGCTGTTCCCAGTCCATCGCAATGATCTTCTGGATCGAGGCCTCCGCCTCAATCGGATAGAAGTCGATCATGCCGCGACCGGCCATTTGGCCGACAGGAATGAGGTCGACAACAAAGATGATTTTCTCCTTCGGCAGCCGCATGACCAGGGTCGAATCGGAATGGTTGAGGCCGACATATTTCAGCTCGACCGTGGTGCCGCCGAGCTTGAGTGTGCGGCCCTTGTTGCTCACCGTCTCGTCCGGTAGCACGGTATGCGGATCCTTGAGCTGTTGCAGGCGCTCCTTGGCGCGCACGTGGGCAATGACTTTGGCGCCGGCGTCCTTGAATGGTTTGCCGCCGGCGATGTGATCAAAGTGGTGGTGGCTATAAATCAGGTACTTGATCGGCTTGTCCGTCACCTTTTTGATCGCGTCGACATAACTCTGTCCGCCGGTCGGCTTGCCGTACGCTACCGGATCGGTGGCGATCACGCCCGCGCTGGTGACGATGAACATCGCCTGATGATTGACGTTGCGGAAAATGTAGACGTTGTCCGTGCCCGGCACTTTGGTGGTTTCGATGGCGGGGCGGTCCGCCTGCGCCTGGGCGTCGCCCTGGAAGGGCAAGAGGCTGCCAAGGGCAGCCGCTAGGGCCACCAGCGAAGATCGTTTCAGCATGGGGTGTTTCCTCGGTAAAAAAGAAGACGAAAGTCTATAGGCAGAAGGCTCGGACGCAACCCCTGATCGTCCGCTCGCGGAAGTGTGATGTTGCGCTGCGCGAAAAAGCGCCGGGCCGTCGAGCAAGGGCAATCTAGGAGCCGACGCGCTCGAAGCGCCTGCTGGTGCCGTCGAGCCACTCGAGCTCGCCTTCGGCGATGGCAAACCAGGCTCCGTGCAGGCGCAGTCGACCCGCCACAATGGCCGCTTCGACAAAAGGAAAACTTGTCAGGTTTTGCAAGGAGTACTCAACGGCCATCTGCTCGAGCCTCTTCTGTCGAGCCCCAGGATCAGCGTCCGATAGCTGGGCGCGGATGCCCGCCAACAATTCGACCCACGGACCGATGAAGCGGCCGGTCGGGCGCTCGCTGAGAGCGGCGGCAATGCCCCCGCACAGGCCGTGACCCATGACGACGATCTCAGGGACGGAGAGCTCGCTGACGGCAAATTCAATGGCGGCCG
>DASTMQ010000290.1:0-3649 GCA_035714005.1 Hyphomicrobiaceae bacterium | reverse complement strand
GTACATGCCCATGGCGTAGCCGCCGAGGGCGAAAAAGGCCCCGTGCCCGAGCGAGAGGATGCCGCAATAGCCCCAGACCAGATCGAGCGACAGCGCCAGCAGCGCATAGCAAAGATACTTGCCCCACAGGGCAACGGTCGAGGTGGACACATGCAAGGGCGAGGCCGGCGGCAGCGCCAGGTTGAGCACCGGCACCACCACCGCCAGCCCCACCAGGATGGCAAGAAAGACGCGGCCGCGGCCGTCGGGAGCCTGCAAAAGCCGGCGCGTGATCATGCTTCCACCGCCCGGCCCTTCAGCGCGAACAGCCCGCGCGGCCGCTTCTGGATGAAGAGAATTACGATGACGAGCAACAGGATCTTGCCCAAGACGGCGCCGGCATAAGGCTCCAGGAACTTGTTGGCGATGCCGAGCGACAGCGCGCCGACCAGGGTGCCCCAGAGATTGCCGACGCCGCCGAACACGACCACCAGAAAGCTGTCGATGATGTAACCTTGCCCCAGGTTCGGGGAAACGTTGTCGATCTGGGAGAGCGCCACGCCGGCGAGGCCGGCGATGCCGGAGCCCAGCGCGAAGGTGAGCGCGTCGATGCGACCGGTGGCAATGGCCATGGCGGCGGACATGCGCCGGTTCTGGGTCACGGCCCGCATCTGCAGGCCCAGCGTGGTAAAGCGCAAAACCGCCAGCAGCAGCGCGAAGATAATGCCGGCGAACACGATGATCCAAAGTCTATTCCAGGTGATGGTCAGGCCACCGAGCTCGAAGGCGCCGGACATGAAGTGCGGGGCGCCGACCTCGCGATTGGTCGGCCCGAAGCTGGTGCGCACGGCCTGCTGCAGGATCAGGCTGATGCCCCAGGTGGCAAGCAGGGTCTCGAGCGGACGGCCGTAGAGAAAGCGAATGACGCCGCGCTCGATGGCAATGCCGACCAGACCCGCCACCAGGAACGCCAAGGGGATGGCGATGGCCAGCGAATAGTCGAACAGTGCGGGTGCCGAGCCTCGGATCACCTCCTGCACGAGGAAGGTGGTATAGGCACCCAGCATCACCATTTCGCCGTGCGCCATGTTGATGACGCCCATCACGCCGAAGGTGATGGCAAGGCCAATGGCGGCCAGCAGCAGCACCGATGCCAGCGACAGGCCATACCAGAGGTTCTGCACCACGTTCCAGGCGGCGAGACGGTTGTCGATGGCGGCGATGGCATCGGCGACGGTGCGTCGCAGCGACTGGGACGGATCGCCGGGCAGGCCCGCGAGCAGACCGCGCGCATCCTGATCGCCGCGCCGGCGGATTAGCGCGACCGCCTCGAGCTTCTCGCCCTCGCTGGCGGTGGGCGAATAGATGAGCACCGCCGCCCTGGCCTCCTCGAGCGCGCGTTTGATGCCAAGGTCTACTTCCTTGCCGATCGCCTGCTCGAGCGCCGGCAGCGCCTTGGCATCCTTGGATTTGAAGACGGCCTGCGCCGCCTCCAGGCGTTTGCCCGGATCGGCCGCAAGCAGGGTAAGGCCACCCAAGGCCGCCTCGATACTGCGCCGGATGCGGTTATTGATGCGCACGGGTTTTAGCGTCGCCGTGCTCTCGACCGCCTTGCCGCTGGCGGCATCGATCAGCGTGCCGGCCTTGTCGCGCAGAAAGATGCGCTTGTCGTCGCCGAAAAGCAGGCGCGCGTCCTGCAGGGCCTCGAGCACGCTGGCCGCCAGTGGATTGCCGCTGGCGGCGATGCCCGCGATCGCCGCGTCGGTTTCGTTGTAGGAATCGCCGGCAAACTTCTCCAGCGCGCTTTCGTAGCTCTGCGCCTGAGCCCCGAGGCTGCCCAGCAGCCACAGCGCAAGCCCCAGTACGACCGCCGCCCAGCGTTCGCTCACCCGCATGCTCCAAACTTCCCGGTATCGAAGGAGGCGGCGCCGATCGCCGCCCCCAAACGTCTCAGCGCTGCAGTCGCGCTAACTGCCGCACTTGTTGGTCTTGGAGTTGAAGTTGCCGCACTTCTTGTCGACCCAATCGGCCACCAGATCCTTAGAGCCTTCCAGCTCCTTCGACCAAGCATCGCCGGGGACGAGCCCGTCCGTCTTCCACACCACGTCGAACTGGCCGTCAGCCTTGATCTCGCCGATCAACACCGGCTTGGTGATGTGGTGATTGGGCAGCATCTTCGAGACGCCGCCGGTCAGATTGGCCGCCTCGATGCCGGGCAAGGCATCGATCACCTTGTCGGGATCGGTGGACTTGACCTTCTCGACCGCCTTCACCCACATATTGAAGCCGATGACGTGGGCTTCCATCGGGTCGTTGCTGACGCGCTTTTGGTTCTTGGTGAAGGCCTTCCATTTGGCAATGAACGCATCGTTCTGCGCATCCTTGATGGACTGGAAGTAGTTCCAGGCCGCCAGGTGGCCAACCAGCGGCTTGGTGTCGATGCCAGCGAGCTCCTCTTCACCCACCGAGAAGGCGACCACGGGAATGTCCTTGGCGGCGATGCCTTGATTGCCGAGCTCCTTATAGAAGGGAACGTTGGCGTCGCCGTTGATGGTGGAAACCACCGCCGTCTTCTTGCCCGCCGAGCCGAATTTCTTGATGTCGGCGACGATCGTCTGCCAATCGGAGTGCCCGAACGGCGTGTAGTTGATCATAATGTCTTCCGGCTTCACGCCCTTGGCCTTGAGGTAGGCTTCCAGGATCTTGTTGGTGGTGCGCGGATAGACATAGTCGGTCCCGGCGAGCACCCAGCGCTTTACCTGCTCTTCCTTCATCAGGTAGTCGACGGCCGGGATGGCCTGCTGATTGGGGGCCGCACCGGTATAAAAGACGTTGCGCTCGCTCTCCTCACCCTCGTACTGCACCGGATAAAACAGGATGCTGTTCAGCTCCTTGAACACCGGCAACACGGACTTGCGCGACACCGAGGTCCAGCAGCCAAACACGGAGGCCACCTTCTCCTTGCTGATCAGCTCTCGGGCCTTTTCGGCGAACAGCGGCCAATTCGAAGCGGGATCGACCACAACGGCCTCGAGTTTCTTGCCGAGCAGGCCACCTTTCTTGTTTTGCTCCTCGATCAGCATCAGCATCACGTCCTTCAACGTGGTCTCACTGATGGCCATGGTGCCGGAAAGCGAGTGCAGGATGCCGACCTTGATCGTGTCCTGAGCATTGGCGCTGAGGGCCAGCGGCAAGCTTGCGAGCGCGGCCACGGACGCCGCCATCGCTGTTCGTAGGATTAAGCGCTTCATGGGTTTCAAGACACCTCTGTTGACTGGTCGAGGGCTCAACCAGGCCCCCCAGAGGTGGTTAAGAGCAACGAGCGTGCCAGCCGGCGCCGGCCTGCCCCAAGCCTAGGCAATTGCATGGTTTTGCCGGCCGACCGGCGCGCCCGCCGCGGCAAAAAGCGGCCGCACCTGCCTATTTTATGGGCGCGCTGCCTGCGACCCGATCAGATCCGCGCGCCGGCGGCGCCGGCTTGAGCCAGACGTGATTGTCGTGAAAGGCAGCCCCGCCATAGGGGCCGGGCTGATCGGCGCTGGTCAGGGTGTTGATGCCATCCCCGCCCTCGAACTGATCGTTGGGGGCGATGCATTCCACGATCACGACGCCGCGGCGCAGGCCCGGGAAGGCCTCGACCGGCAGCACGATCTCGCCCCGCTCGTTGCCC
>DASTMQ010000289.1:0-5993 GCA_035714005.1 Hyphomicrobiaceae bacterium | reverse complement strand
CCCCGAACTCTCGCCTGGAGCGCGATCGCCGCCGCCGGCGCCGCCACCGTGCTGAGCTACGCCATCCTCGCCGACTACTATCCAAAGGAGATCTCCGGGCGGGCCAACGCCGCCTTGAACCTGCTCCACGTCGGCGGTGCTTTTGCCCTGCAGTCGCTAATGGGTCTCATCATCCAGCAGTGGCCAACCGACGGCGGCCACTATCCCGTCGAAGCGCACAAAAGCGCCATGGGCGTGGTGCTCGCCTTCCAGTGCCTGGGCTTGGGCTGGTTCTGTCTGCCGGCGAGGCGAAGGCCTCGGACACAGGCCTGGGTCGACCCCAGGGCCAGCTCGTTGCACGTGCACGTGCCCGCAACGCGCGCGCCGTCGCTGGCAGGCAGCGCCGGCAGCCGGCATGTGCTCGTCTGGAACGGCACGGCGGCGCGGCCACCCCGCGATGCCGAAACCCTCAACTTGAAGGGGCTTCCTCGGCGCCCGTCCCTTCCGCCGCAATCCGGGGCAGAGCGTCGCGCCAAAACTCCGGCGGCTGGGCGCCCGAGATGCCGTACTTCTGCGACACGATAAAGAAGGGCACGCCCTGAATGCCCATGCGATAGCCCTGCTGCTCCAGCTCCACGACGGCCTCGAGGCTCTCGGGCTCGCCAAGCGCACGCGCGACGCCACCGGGCTCGAGACCGGCCTCGGCCGCCAAACCTTTGAGGACGTTGGCGTCACCGATGTCGAGCGCCTCCTCGAAATAGGCGGCAAACAGGCGGTTCACGAGGGCATCCTGGCGCCCTTGCCGGCCCGCCTCCCAAATGGCGCGGTGGGCAAGCCGCGTGTTGGGGGTCCTCAGCATGCGATCGAAGGCAAAGGCGATCCCGAGCTCCTTGCCGGTATCAACCATACTGCGGTCGAGCTCGGCGCTGCGCGCCGCGCCGAATTTCTGCGCGCGGTAGGCCTGCCGCTCGATCCCCTCCGCGGGCATGTCGGGATTGAGCTCGAACGGCCGCCAGGCCAGCCGCGGCACGGCCGGCACGTCCGGGGTGCCAAGCGCCGCCTCGAGCCGGCGCTTGCCGACATAGCACCAGGGACAGATCACGTCGGAATAGACGATGATGGAGAGCGGATCGGATTTGGAATCGGGCATGGGGCCGAACAATCCTTGATACCTGCGATGCACCCGGAGATTAGACCACCGCGCCCCGGCGCGATAGAAGGTGCCTGGGAGCGAAAACGTCACGGGGTGGACAACCTTGCAATACCAGCTCGACAATAACACCCGAAGCAAGGAGGCCCTGACCAAGCTCGACAGCCGACAAGGCTGGATCGTCACCGTTGCCTCCCTTGCCATCCTTTCAATGGCGCTCGGCGCGCCCTACGTCACCATCGTGGCGCTCAAGGCCATCGCCGCGGATTTCGGGGGCTTTCGCTCGACGCCCTCGGCGGCAGCCTCGCTTGCCATGTTGGGCACGGGGGTGGGGGGCCTCGGCATGGGCTGGCTCGCCGAACGCATTGGCGTCAAGCGGGTCGTCTGCCTCGGGGCATGCATGGTGTGCGCCGGGCTGGCGCTCTCCTCCCTGGGCGAAGTTTGGCAACTCTACGTCGGCCACGGGCTCCTGATCGGACTGCTCGGCAACGGCGCCATCAATGCGCCGCTCTACGTCTATGTCACGCGCTGGTTCGAAGCGCGCCGCGGCGCGGCGCTGGCACTTTTGTCTGGGGGACAGTACGTCGCCGGCGCCAGCCTGCCGCCCCTGTTCGAGCGGGCGATCGCCATTTATGGCTGGCGTCAGACCATGTTCAGCTATGGCCTGGTCGTCGCCGCCGTGGTGGTACCGCTCGCGCTCCTCTTCCTGCAGCCCGCGCCGGAGACGGCCAGGGCCGGCGGCGCCGCACAAGCGGGGGCACAACGCGAACAGGTTTTTGGGTTGCCATCCAATCTCGCCTTCGCTCTCCTCGCCGGCGCCGCCTTTCTCTGCTGCGTGCCGATGGCGATGCCGGCCTCGCACTTGATTGCGCTCTGCGGCGATCTGGGATTTGCGCCGGGCCGCGGCCCGGTCATGCTGACGGTACTCCTGGTCAGCGCCTTTTTGAGCCGGCAGTTCTGGGGCTGGATCACCGACCGCGTCGGCGGCCTCAAAACCGTGCTGGTCGGCTCGCTCGCC
This sequence comes from Hyphomicrobiaceae bacterium, assembly GCA_035714005.1. GTDB lineage: Bacteria > Pseudomonadota > Alphaproteobacteria > Rhizobiales > Hyphomicrobiaceae > AWTP1-13. The sequence continues at coordinate 3,846 of DASTMQ010000289.1, read as the reverse complement.
CAGGCGACGGCGATCTCGGGCTTTATCGTCACCCAAAACGAAATGGGGTTGCTGGCCGTCGCGGCCGCCTTCGGCCTGGGGTTTAGCGGCCTCATCCCCGCCTACATCGTGGCCATCCGCCAGCTCTTTCCCGCGCACGAGGCGAGCTGGCGCATCCCGACCCTGCTCTTGACCGGCATGAGCGGCATGGCCGCCGGCAGCTGGCTGGCGGGCCGGCTTTACGACTATTTCGGGTTTTATGCCCCAGCCTTCGCCACCGGCCTCTTTTTCAACCTCGTCAATACCGCCCTCGTGGCCGGCCTGCTCCTGCTCTGGCGGCGCTCGCAAGCAAGGGTCGCCTTTTCCTGACGCGCACAATTTTTCCACGGATGTTGCCGCACCGGCCCTGATCGCGATGACCCGAGCTTTGGCAGCGCTTGCGCCGGCAGCCGCGGCCGCCGAAAAATGTCTATCGCGCCGAGCGGGCCGCGAGCAAAATCTCAATCGGGCGGATTTGCGACGGCAGAAAATGCCTCTTTTCTTTGGCCCGATGCTTCCGCGCGTAAATTTTCTTCTATATTGCAATTCAAGCGGCGCCGTCAGGACATGCGCCGCGATCGGGAACCCCGCGGCAATCATCGGCACAGCTTGGCAACGTGCGTGCGCGTATCGGTATCCTTTTGGATCTCGCCGGTGGTCGCTGAGTTGTTCCGAAGAGCTGTCTTTAAAAACGATCAGACGGAGTGAGGATCCATGTGGCGAGTTGGGCGAGGAGGACGCGGTGTGGCCGCCATCTTGGTGGCGAGCCTGTGCTCGGCGGTTTTAACGCAGGCGGCATTGGCAGCCGACGCGCCGAAAGAAATCCGGATCGACTGGGCCACCTACAATCCCGTCTCCATGCTGCTCAAAAATAAGGGGCTCCTCGAAAAGGCTTTCGCCAACGACGGCATTGGCATCGTCTGGGTGCAGACGTTGGGCTCCAACAAGGCGCTGGAGTTCTTGAACGCCGGCTCCATCGACTTCGGCTCCACCGCGGGCTCCGCCGCACTTGTGGCCAAAATCAACGGCAACCCCATCAAGTCGATCTACGTCTACTCGCGGCCCGAGTGGACCGCGCTCGTGACCGGCAAAGACAGCAAGATCGCCAGCGTCGCCGACTTGAAGGGCAAACGCGTCGCCGTCACCCGCGGCACCGACCCGCACATCTTCCTGGTGCGCGCGCTGCAATCGGCGGGCTTGAGCGAAAAGGACATCACCCCCGTCCTGCTGCAGCATCCCGACGGCAAGGCCGCCCTCATCCGCGGCGATGTCGACGCCTGGGCCGGCCTCGACCCCATGATGGCCCAGGCCGAGATCCAGGACGGCGCCAAACTGTTTTTCCGCAAACCCGAGGCCAACACCTGGGGCATCCTCAACGTGCGCGAGGCCTTCGCCAAGGACCACCCGGACGTGGTGCGCCGCGTGCTCGCCGTCTATGAGGAGGCCCGCAAGGACGCGCTCGCCAACTACGACGAGCTCAAGCGCGTGTTCATCGCCATTACCAAGCTTCCCGAAGCCGTCGTCGACAAGCAGCTCAAAGAGCGCACGGAACTGACCCACAGCCGTATCGGCGCGCCGCAGCGCGAGTCGATCCTGGCGGCGGGCCTCGCCCTGCAGCAGGCGGGCGTGGTGCCGGCCAATGTCGACGTGACCGCTACCGTCGACGCCCTCATCGACGATCACTTCATTACCGCCAGCAACTAAGCCGCAACGGGCGGCCGCGCCTCACCGGCGCGGTCGCCTTTGCGGTACACGTCTGACGCTTCCCAGCCGCACGACCCTCGTCTATGTCTACATTCGCAATGTTGAATTCCGAAGGGTTGGTCAAGCCGCAACGGGCGCGGCGGCAGCTGGGGCCCGCACGCCTCTTGCGCCCGGCCTTGGGCCTGCTCGTGCCCATTGCGCTCGCCGTCGCCTGGGAAATCATGGTCCGGACCGGTCTGGCGAGCGGTCGCCTGGTGCCGCCGCCCTCGGTGATCTTCTCCACCTTTGCCGACCTCGCCGCCACGGGCGAACTGCAGCGCCACGCCACCGTGACCCTGTTGCGCGTCGTTGCCGGCTTTGCCAGCGGCGTCGTGCTGGGCACGCTCGTTGGCGCCATCACCGGCTATTCCTCGCTCAGCCACCGCTTGCTCGATCCCAGCCTGCAGGGCCTGAGGGCGATCCCCTCGATCGCCTGGGTGCCGCTGTTCATCTTGTGGTTCGGCATTTTCGAGGCCTCCAAGATCATCCTGATCGCCGTCGGCGTCTTCTTCCCCGTCTACCTCGGGGTCATGGGCGCCGTGCGCTCGGTCGATCGCAAGATCGTCGAGGTCGGCCGCGTCTTTCGCCTGTCGGGCTCGGCCATGGTCTGGCGCATTCTGTTGCCGGCGATTGCGCCGGCCTATGTCATCGCGCTGAGGGCCGGGCTCGGCCTCGGCTGGATGTTCGTGGTGGCCGCCGAATTCATGGGCGCCTCCGAGGGCCTCGGCTTTTTGCTGATCGACGGCCAGCAGCTGGGCAAGCCCGCGCAAATCGTCGCCGCCATCGTCGCCTTTGCGCTGCTCGGCAAACTGACGGACTGGATCGTCGCCAGCATCGCAGCGCCCTTCCTGCGCTGGGAAGACGCCTTCGCGTCGCGGTGAGACAAGCCCCATGCTCGTGTTCGACCACGTCGGCAAAACCTATCCTAATGGCGTGCGCGCGCTCGACGGCGTCTCGCTCGAGGTCGCCCCCGGCGAAATCCTGGTCATCATCGGCGGCTCGGGCTGCGGCAAGTCGACCCTGCTCCGGGCCGCCAGCGGTCTCGATATCGCCACCCAGGGCAGTGTTGCCCTCGACGGCTCGGTGATCGAGGCCCCGCACGAAAAAATCGGCCTGATCTTTCAGGAGCCGCGGCTCTTACCCTGGCTCAGCGTCGCCGACAATGTCGGCTTCGGCCTCTCCCACCTACCCAAGCAAGAGCGCGCCACGCGCATTGCCGCCGCGCTTGAGCGCGTCGGCTTGACCGATAAGGCTGGCATGTGGCCGCGCGAGCTCTCCGGCGGCCAGGCCCAGCGCGTCGCCATCGCCCGCGCGCTCATCACCCGGCCATCGGTGCTGCTGCTCGATGAACCGTTCTCCGCGCTCGACGCCTTCACCCGCGCCGAGTTGCAGGACCACCTCCTGGACCTCTGGGAGGAGGGCCGCCCTATTCTCGTGCTCGTCACCCACGACATCGAGGAGGCCTTGGTGCTGGCAACGCGCGTCGTGGTCATGCGCGCGCAGCCCGGCCGCATCGCCGGCATTCTCGACGTGCCCCTGCCGCGCCCGCGCGATCGCCTCTCCCCCGCCTTCGAAGAGCAGAAACGGCGCGTCTTGCGTCTCTTCGATTCCACCCTCCTCAATCGGCGGGCGCTGAGCCAGCCGCTGCACGACTTCCAGATTTGAGACGCCAATCCTGATGCCTCGCGATGTGCAAGTCCGCGACGCCTTGCCGGAGAATGTCCCATGACCGCCGCCGATGACATCAGGACCCTTGCCGCCACCCAGAGCTGGGGCCGCGGCCGCATTTACGACAGCATCACGGAGACCATCGGCCACACGCCGCTGGTGCGGCTCAACCGCTTGCCGACGGCGGCCAACGCCAAGGCGCACGTTCTCCTCAAGCTCGAATTCTTCAATCCGCTGTCCTCGGTCAAGGATCGTATCGGCGTGTCCATGCTCGATGCCTTGGAAGCCCGCGGTTTGATTAGGCCCGGCGTCACGCCGCTGGTCGAGCCGACCTCGGGCAACACCGGCATTGGCCTCGCCTTCGTCGCCGCGGCCCGCGGCTACCGTTTGATCCTGGTAATGCCGGAATCGATGTCG
>DASTMQ010000288.1:0-2194 GCA_035714005.1 Hyphomicrobiaceae bacterium | reverse complement strand
AACGGTAGCTTCCAGAATGCCCGCAAGCGCGCCGCGCCATCCGGCGTGGGCAGCTGCGACCACGCGCGCGCTTGCATCGGCGAGCAAGACGGGCGCGCAGTCGGCGGTTAAAGCGCTGACGGCGAGCCCCGGCGTGGCGGTAACGATGGCGTCGGCGCGCGGACGTTCCGCCGCGGGCCAGGCCGAGTTCGCCACGACCGCCAAGGCCCCGTGCACCTGGTGCGAGCTCAGCAGGGCTTGCGCGCCGAGCTTGGCTTGCACGCGGGCGCGGTTGGCAAGCACCGCGGCGGGATCATCGCGCGAGCCCGGGCCGCAATTGAGCGATGCATAGACCCCGCGCGATACGCCGCCCTGGCGGGTAAAGAACCCATGCGCTAGGCCGGGCAGCTGAGCGAGAGCAGTGGCGGTGAGAGGCTTCGGCATGGCCAGGGTTTTTAGGCGAAAGGGGCGGGCGATGGAAGCCGAGGCGACCCCACGGCCAAGACTTTGATTTGCCCGCCCATGCCGGTCGGCATCAACAGCCGTTGCACTGCCGCTTCGATTTGGCCGGCCTCGCCGGGGTTAGCGGCCATCAGGCGCGCCGCGCGCTCGATGATGCCGAGGCGCCCCAAAAACTCGGCCTGCGTCAGGGGCCCATGCGCGGCGAGGCCGGCGGCTCGCGCCTTGTCGAGAAGCGTGGCAAAGCGAACATGGGCGGTGAGGTCGACGTCACCCGGGTCGCTCAGGGGCGGCACATAGGCGTGGCGCCGCACCGCTTGTAACGTGTCGCCATAGGCCGGCGCGGCCGGTCCATAGTCGATCAGGAGGGCGCTGACGGGGGCTGAGCGCGTCTTGAGCTCGGCCAAGACGACATCCTCACCGCCGCGCAGCTCGGCCACGTCGCCCGGCCGGGCCCGGGTGTGCCCTGCGAACGGCACGACCTCGCCAAGCCCGAAGCGCAGGACGCCCTGGCTGTCGAGCTCAACCGTGCGCTCGCGCCAGACCCCGTTGCCGAAGACCAATTGCCGGATCGGCAGCGCATCCAGGAACTCGTTGGCGATCACGATCGCGGGGCCGGCCGGCACCTCGGCCAGGTCCTCGTGCCAGCTGAGGGTCGCGGCGCCGGCGCTGGCCAGCATCGCTTGCTGTTGGTGCCGCAACGCCGGGCTCTTTTCGATCAAATGCACGCTGAGGGCGGCGCGAAACGGAGCCACAATTGCCGCCGCCCGTAGCGCGTCGCGCATGAGTGTGCCGCGGCCCGGGCCCAGTTCAATCAGGCGGACGCGGGCCGGATGGCCCATGCCCTGCCAGGTCGTCGCCGCCCACAGCCCGAGCAGCTCCCCGAACACCTGGCTGATTTCCGGCGCCGTGATGAAATCGCCGTCGGCCCCGATCGAGCGAGGCTTGTTCCAGTATCCGTGCACAGGATCGGTCAGGCACGTTGCCATATAGGCATCGAGCCGCAGCGGGCCTTGCTGGCGAATGCGCTCACGCAAAACGGCAAGCAAGCCCGTGCCGGCGTGCGTTGCCTCAGCGCTCGACATGACCCGGCAGGATCGCTGGCCGCGACGCGCGCTTGCTGGCGCCGCGCGCAATGAGAATGCCGGCGATGATCATCGGCAGGGAGTAGATGATGCCGGCGGTGAAAGGACCAATGGTGAAGACGTGTCCAGGGTCGGGCTCACGGAAAAACTCGCTGAAGGATCGGGCCAGCCCGTAGCCGGCGAGAAAAACGCCCCCGAGCAGCCCCGGTTGACGCAAGGCCTGGCGCCGCTGCGTCAGCCAGAACAGCAGCGCAAACAGCAACGCGCCTTCGAGCAGGGCCTCGTAGAGTTGGCTCGGGTGGCGCGGCGATGGGCCAGCACCGGGAAAGATCATGGCCCACGGCACATCCGTCACGCGGCCCCACAGCTCGGCATTGATGAAATTCGCCAGCCGACCGAAAAACAGCCCCATGGGTGTGGCCGCCGCGCTGAGGTCCAACACGCTCCAAATATTGGCGCCGACGCGGCGGGAGAAGAAGAGCATGGCGAGGATGGAACCGAGCAAGGCGCCGTGAAAGGACATGCCCCCGTTCCACACGGCCGGGATGGCCAGCGGGTTCTTCAGGAAGAACTGGGGCTCATAGAAGAGGACATAACCGAGGCGTCCACCGAGGAGGACGCCAATTGTCATCAGCAACAGCAGATCGTCGGCCTTTTCGGGGGCGAAGGGC
>DASTMQ010000287.1:0-12517 GCA_035714005.1 Hyphomicrobiaceae bacterium | reverse complement strand
CGCCGCGCCCGACGCTGCCATTGGCGCCAGCGGCTGGCCTGTCGCCTGCAGCCGCGCAGGTCCTGCCGATTTGACCCCCAACGCCTGGGCCGGCCTGAGATGATCGGCAAGCTCAAGGGCATGGTCGATGCTATCGGTGAAGCTCATGCCATCATCGACGTCGGCGGGGTCGGCTATGAGGTGCAGGCCTCGGCGCGGACGCTGCGCGCGCTGAACCTCGGGCAGGAGGTGAGCCTCGCCATCGAGACCCACGTGCGCGAGGATGCCATCCGCCTGTTTGGCTTTACCAGCGAAATCGAGCGCGCCTGGTTTCGCACCTTGCAGACCATCCAAGGGGTGGGCTCCAAGGTGGCGCTCGGCGTCTTGGGCACGCTCGGGCCCCAGGAGCTTGCCAACGCCATTGCGCTGCAGAACTGGGCCGCCGTCGAGCAGGCGCCAGGGGTCGGCAAAAAGCTGGCGCAGCGCATCGTTGCGGAGCTGAAGGACAAGGCCCCGGCCCTCACCGTGGCCGGGCTCGGGGCCCCGACCGGGGCCAAAAGAGGCGCTGCGGCCACGGCCGCTGGCGACGCGGCGGCAGAGGCGATCTCGGCGCTGACTAACCTCGGCTATCAGCCGGGACAGGCGAGCCAGGCGGTGGCGGTCGCCATTCACGAGCTGGGCGAGGCGGTCGATACGGCAAAACTCATTCGCCGTGGGCTGAAGGAGCTGGCGCGATAGGCTATGGTGCCGCACCATGGCGGGGTTGGGATGCCTTGCCGGAGCCGCATTGACATCCTAGCCGAGCCGAGTTCTCGTCCCATAAGGCTATGCAGATCTATCTCCCCGTCGCCGAGCTTTCGCTCAATGCGTACATGCTGCTCGGCATGGGCCTGGCGATCGGCGTCCTCTCGGGCATGTTCGGGATCGGCGGCGGCTTTATTCTGACGCCGTTTCTGATCTTCCTCGGCGTGCCTCCCGGGATTGCGGTGGGGACCGGCGCCAGCCAAGTGGTGGCAGCCTCCGTTTCCAGTGCGTTCGGTCACTGGCAACGCGGCAATGTCGATTTGCATATGGGCGTCCTGCTGGTCGCCGGCGGCTTTCTGGGCGCTCTGGCCGGCGTCAAGGTCCTCTATTGGCTGCGGGTATGGGGGCAGCTCGATCTGGTGGTGGCCCTCACGTATGTTATTTTGCTCGGCGTGGTCGGCGCCTTGATGCTGATCGAGAGTGTCCGCGCCTTGCGCGCCTCGCCGGCCAAGCTTGCCAGCGCCTCCCACCGCGGCGGCCAGCACGGCTGGATCGAGCGCCTGCCGCTCAAGCAGCGCTTCCGCCGCTCCAAGCGCTACATCAGCACCATTCCGCTGTTCGTCATGGGCGCCTTGATCGGCTGGCTCACGGCCATCATGGGGGTCGGCGGCGGCTTCTTGCTGGTGCCGGCCATGATCTACCTTTTGCGCATTCCAACGCGCATCGTGATCGGCACCTCGACCTTTCAAATCGTCTGCGTCACGGCGCTGACGACGGTCTTGCAGGCCGTGCAAAATCATAGCGTCGATGTGGTCTTGGCGCTGCCACTGATTGCCGGCGCCGTGATCGGTGCCCAGTTCGGCGTGGGGTTCGGCGAGCGGCTAAAGGCCGAGCAGCTGCGGGCCGGTCTTGCCCTATTGGTGCTGGCGGTGGCGGTGCGCATGGCCCTCAGTCTGACGGTGGCGCCGCAGAACATCTACTCCATGGAGCCGCCGGTCTGAGCCGCCGGTGTGGCCCCAAGTGGAGACCCAAGTGGGGACGCATGTGGGGGCCGGCGCCACCAACGTTGGTGGCTGGCAAAGCGGGGAGTGAACGCGGAGGGCGCGCCCCCGCGGTTGCGCGGCAGGGAGGAGGAGGGACCTGCCGCAATCACTCCCCAACGACCATGAGACCAGTTGGGCCACCCCGGCGCTGTGCTGGGCAGCACAAGGCCGTCAGAGGGCAACTTTTTGGGGCGTGGCCTGCCCCCGCGCGCCCCTGCCGGGTGGTGCGTGCCGGGTGGTGGGCCGGTCGGCGGTCTAGCCTTGGTTCTTGACGCCTTGCCCGAATAGCGCCATCAGAACAAATCATGTCCGATGCCGACCGCCTCGTGACGGGGGCCAAGCGCGAGGCCGATGACGCAGAGCCGTCTCTGCGCCCGCAATACCTGCGCGAATTCATCGGCCAGGAGCAGGCCCGCGCCAACCTCAAGGTCTTCATCGAGGCGGCCAAGGGCCGCGGTGACCCGCTCGATCACGTGCTGTTTGCCGGTCCCCCGGGCCTCGGCAAGACGACGCTGGCCCAAATCATGGCGCGCGAACTCGGCGTCGGCTTTCGTGCCACCTCCGGCCCGGTGATCGCCAAAGCCGGTGACCTGGCCGCGCTGTTGACCAATCTTGAGGAACGCGACGTCTTGTTCATCGACGAGATCCACCGTCTCAGTCCGGCGGTGGAAGAAATTCTCTACCCGGCCATGGAGGACTATCAGCTCGATCTCATTATCGGCGAGGGGCCGGCGGCGCGCTCGGTCAAAATCGACCTTGCCAAATTCACGCTGATCGGCGCCACCACCCGCACCGGCCTATTGACCACGCCCTTGCGCGATCGCTTCGGCATCCCGGTGCGCCTCAATTTCTACACCCACGCCGAACTGACCACGATCGTGACCCGTGGCGCGGGCGTGCTCAAGGTTGCCATGAGCCCCGAGGGCGCCGCGGAAATCGCGCGGCGCTCGCGCGGTACCCCGCGCGTTGCCGGCCGGCTGTTGCGGCGCGTGCGCGATTTCGCCGCCGTCGGCAAGGCGACGGTCATCACCGCCGAATGGGCCGATCGGGCGCTGCGCCAGCTCGAAGTGGACAGCGAAGGGCTCGACGCCCTCGATCATCGCTATTTGACCTGCATCGCCAAAAACTATGACGGTGGGCCGGTCGGCATTGAAACGATCTCGGCGGCGCTGTCGGAACCCCGCGATGCCCTGGAGGAAATCGTCGAGCCCTACCTGTTGCAGCAGGGCTTCATCGGTCGCACACCGCGAGGGCGCGTGCTCACCTTGCGCGCCTACAGACACCTGGGGCTGAGCGGACCTGCGCGTAACGCCAGCCCGCAAATCGGCCTGTTCGACCAGACATCCGAAAGCGAAGACGGCAACGACAAGGCAGGTTTGGGTTGAGCAGCATTGGTGTTGGCGTTGCCTCCATCCTGATCGCAGGCAAGCGCAGGCGCCGTTTGGTATCGGCGCCTGCCCCAACTTTTCCATGCTTTGCCGCCACACCGGCGACCCCGCGTTGCCTTGTGGTCGCAATCGGTGATTTTGGCGCTGCCCGGGATCTCAAGCTCAAGCAGGAGCGAGCACCGTGATCAGGATGTCCCGCCGCAGGTTTTTGCAGACGCTCGGGCTGTCCGGCGCCGGCACGCTCGCCCTCGGCGGCTATGGCTTTGCCGTCGAACCGCTCTGGCGGCTTGATGTGACGCGCTATGGCGTGGCACCGCCCGGCTGGCCGCGCGGCCTGAAGCTGTCGATCGCGGTGATTGCCGACCTGCACGCGGGGGGACCGGCGATGCCGCTGGGCCGCATCGAGGCGATCGTGGAGGCCACCAACGCGCTCGGCGCCGACACCATCGTGCTGCTCGGCGATTTCGCCGCCAGCCACAAGTTCAAGACGCGCTCCATCGCCCCGCAGGATTGGGCCAAGGCGCTAGCCCAGCTGCGAGCCCCACTGGGGGTGCATGCCGTGCTCGGCAACCACGATTGGTGGGACGATCTAGCGGCACAGCGCACGCGTGCCGGGCCCGTGCTCGGACGCCGGGTGCTGGAAATGAGCGGCATCCCCGTTTATGAAAACGCCGTCGTCCGCCTCGGCAAAGGAGGGCAGCATTTTTGGCTGGCGGGGCTCGGCGATCAGCTGGCCTTCATTCGGGGGCGCCGGGCGGGCACTTGGCGGCGCTTTCAGGGCGTCGATGATCTCGGCGGTACGCTGGCGCAGGTCACGGACGCGGCTCCCGTCATTTTGCTCGCGCACGAGCCCGACATCTTTCCAAGCGTGCCCGCCCGCGTCGCGCTGACGCTGTCCGGGCACACCCACGGCGGCCAGGTGAGGCTCTTTGGCTATTCGCCGATGGTCCCCTCCCGCTTCGGCAATCGATTCGCCTACGGGCATATCGTCGAACAGGATCGGCATTTGATCGTATCGGGCGGGCTCGGCTGCTCTATTCTGCCGGTGCGGATGGGGGTGCCGCCGGAGATCGTACTGGTCGATGTCGCCGTCTGAAGCGCAGCGCCGCTGGCCCGACCTGGCCGGCCACCTGGTTGAGGACGCAGCCGGGCGGCGCCACGTGCTGCCCATTCGCGTCTATTTTGAGGACACGGATTTCTCTGGGCTCGTCTATCACGGCAGCTACGTGCGTTGGTGCGAACGCGGCCGCTCGGACTTTTTGCGCTCGCTTGGCAACGATCATCGCGCGCTGCTGGCCGGCGCGGTCGGTCGCGAGCCCGCGGCCTTTGTGGTGCGGCGCATGGCACTCGAATTTTTGCGGCCGGCGCGCATCGATGAGGTTCTCGAGGTGGTAACGCGGGTGGGAACGGTGACGGCGGCCACGCTCGTTCTCGATCAGCGCATCAGCCGTGGTGAAGAGCTATTGTTTACCGCCGAGGTCCTGGTGGTGTTGATGTCGGCTGGGGGCAAGCCGCTGCGCCTGTCGGCGCATCTGCGCCATGCCTTGCTGGCGAAAAATGCGCCGGCTTAGACTTGGGATCCCACAACCCTCCGCAACGGGAGATGCTCACGATGCCGGCTGCCGAGGACTTCCAGAAGCTGATGGCGCCGCTGTTTCCAGGGCTTATGGGCATCAAGATCCTGGAAGCCAGCACGGACAAAATCGTTGCCAGCATGCGGGTGCGGCCGGACCTGTGCACGGCGGCAGGCCTATGCCACGGTGGTGCCTTGATGGCGCTCGCCGACACGCTGGGCGCCATTGGCACGGTCGTCAACCTGCCGCCCAACACGCGCACGACCACGATCGAATCGAAAACCAATTTCCTCGGTGCGGCCGGGGTCGACACCGAGGTGATGGCCGAATCGGTGCCGCTACACCGCGGCCGCACGACGCAGGTGTGGCAGACGACCATCAAGTCGGAAGCCGGCAAGCTGTGCGCCGTCGTCATGCAAACGCAAATGGTCTTGCCGGCTTAGGGCGTGGGCTGAGGCGCGCCACGGGGCCCGCGGCGTGGCGCCGGTGGGTCGGGCCCAATTCCCGTCACATTGGGCGTCAGTATGGCGCTGGTCCGGCGGGCGGGAAACGGGTAGGCAATGAACATCTGACGGAGGGCGGGGAGTCGCCAGCACTGGCGGCCGCGAATGGTACTTGTCGCTACCCCTGAGCGCTCGGCCCCTGCCACAGCACTGAGCGGTCACGTGAGACGGACAACACCATGAATCCCCTTGATATGTTGAAGCCCGCTGGAGGCGGCGGATTCTCCTTTTTGGAACTGTTTATGACGGCGCACCCCGTCGTCAAAATCGTGATGCTGGGCTTATTGGCGGCCTCGGTGTGGGCCTGGGCGATCATCGTGGAAAAGGTATTCGCCTTTCGCCGGGCCCGGCGGGAGGCCGACCGATTCGAGCAGATGTTCTGGTCGGGACAGTCGCTTGAAGAACTTTATAGCAGCGTCGCGCATGGTCGCACCTTTTCGATGGCGTCGCTGTTCGTGGCCGCCATGCGCGAGTGGAAGCGTTCGGTCGAAGGCAACATCAGGGCGCTCGGCGGCATCCAGCTCCGCGTCGAAAAGGTGATGGACGTCACCATCAGCCGCGAGATGGAGCAGCTCGACCGCCGCTTGCTGTTCCTGGCCACGGTCGGCTCGACGGCCCCGTTCGTCGGCCTGTTCGGCACCGTGTGGGGCATTATGACGAGCTTCCAGGCGATTGCGGTCTCCAAGAACACCAACCTGGCCGTGGTGGCGCCGGGCATCGCCGAAGCCCTGTTTGCCACGGCCCTGGGACTGCTGGCGGCCATCCCCGCCGTCGTCTTTTACAACAAGTTTGCCGCCGACTCTTCCGCGCTCAGCCAGCGGCTAGAGGCCTTCGCCGACGAGTTCTCCGCGATTGTGTCACGCCAAATCGACGTGCGCACCTGAGGGAGATGAGCCAATGGGCGCCAGTCTCAAGACCGGACGAGCCAAGGGTGGCCGGCGCGGCCGCGCCCGCGGCCACACACCCATGCACGAAATCAACGTCACGCCTTTCGTCGACGTCATGCTGGTGCTGCTCATCGTCTTTATGGTGACGGCGCCACTGCTGCTGTCGGGCCTACCCGTCGACCTGCCGGCGGCCAAGGGCCAGTCGCTCAATCTCAACAAGGATCCACTGACCGTCACCGTCGATCGCGCCGGCAAGATCTTCCTAGGCTCCTCGGAAGAATCGCTGGATGTGTCGCAGCTGATCGTGAAGCTGAAGGCGACCGCCAAGACCGGCGAAGATGATCCGGTGCTGTTCCGGGGCGATCGACAACTCGTCTACGGGCGCGTCTCGGAAGTGATCAGCGCCGTGCGCGAGGGTGGTTTCAAGAAATTCACCTTTGTCAGCGGGCCGGAGGACATCGAGCAGGGGCCGGGTCCGGCCGGCCGCAGGTAAGATCTCAGCAGAGCTTGGCAAGGGGTTCGATAAGGGAGCGTGCACTTCGGGCTGATCATCTCCCTGTGTCTGCATGCGGCGGTTCTCGGTTGGGCGGTGCTCAACATCCAGACGCTGGCACCCTTGCACGTGGCCGAGCCGGAACCGGTAGCCGTCGACCTGGTAACGCCCGCTGAGGTGACCAAGCTGCGACTGGGCTCGCGCACGGCCAAACAGCTGCAGGCCCAGCCCAAGGAAAGTCCGCGCCCGGACGTGGCCAAGAAGGAGGCGTCGAAGCCCACCCCGGTCGCCACCGCCCCGCCGCCGCCCGCGCCCGAGCCGCCGCCCCCCGCCAAGGAGGAGCCAAAGCCCGAGCCGCCGAAAGTGGAGCCGCCCAAGCCCGAGCCGCCGCCCAAGGCGGAGGCAGCGAAGGCCGAGCCGCCCAAGGCCGAGCCGGCCAAGGATGCGGTCGCCGAAAAGCTGGCAGCGCTGCCCCCCGAGCCCGCCGCCGTGCCGCCGCAACCGGCGCTGGAGGAGCAACAAAAGCTCGACGAGATGCTGAGGGAGCAGCAACGCCAGGCCGAAGAACAGAAGAAACTCGAGGAGGAAAAGCGCCAGGTCGAAGAGGAAAAGCGCAAGCTGGAAGAGGAGAAAAAGAAGCTCGAAGAGGAGACCAGGAAGGCCGAGGACAAGCAGCGACAGGAAGAAGAAGAGCGCAAGCAGGCCGAGCTCAAAAAGAAGCAAGAAGAGGAGAAACGTCGCAAAGAAGCCGAGCTGAAAAAGAAGCGCGAGGAGGAAAAGCGGCGCAAGGAGGCGGAAGCAAAAAAGAAATTCGACGCGGAAAAGATTTCGGCCTTGCTCAACAAGATGCCGGATAAGGGGGCGCCGCGACCCTCGGTGCCGCTCGAGGAGCAGGCGAAGGCCCTCAACAAAGGGCCGGTGCTAGGCGCCCCGGAGGGGCGCGACCAGCAGCTGTCGGCCAGCGAACTTGCGATTTTGGCGCAGATCATCAAGTCCTGCGTGCAGTCGAAGTGGAACGTGCTGGGCGGCGGCGAGGCCGCGCAGAACACCCAGGTCAAGCTGCGCTTGCGCTTCAATCCCGATGGACGATTGGCGGCCGAGCCGCAGATCATGAACCCGCAAAACACCCCCTACTTCCTGGCGGTCCGGGACAGCGCGGTGCGCGCCGTGCAAGCCTGCGAGCCCTATAGTCTGCCGCCCGCCAAATACGACTTCTGGAAGGATATCGTGCTCAATTTCGATCCCCGCGACATGTTCTAGCCGCGAACCCGTACTATCGGCCGACCGAATCACCTCAGCGCCCACGGGAAGGTCAGTTGTGATGGACATGCCTGCTTCGCCCCCACGGTCGGCGCCCGCCGCGGCCCTCGTCGCGATCGCGGGACAGATGTCGGCTTGCCGCCGGCGCTGGGGCGCGCGCCAGGCGCTGGCACGGCTGGGTGGTGCGCTGTTGGGCACGGGCCTGGCGCTGGCTGTCGCCGGCGCTGCCGCCGAGGCGCAACAGCGCGGCTTCCAAGCACCACCCCCGCGCGGCGGCGGGCCGCTTGAGGTCGACATCACCCAGGGCACGCTGAAGCCCATTCCAATCGCCATCCCGGAGTTTGCCGGCGAGGACGCCCGCTTTGCCGTCGAGCTCTCCAACGTGGTGGCCGCCGACCTCGAACGCTCGGGCTTGTTCCAGCCGCTCAATCGCGAATCGTTTATCCAGCGGCTGGCCGACCACAACGCCACACCACGCTTTTCCGACTGGCGCGCCATCAACGCCCAGGCGCTGGTGGTGGGCCGCGCCGGACGCGGCGGCGACGGCAGGCTGGTTGCCGAATTTCGCCTCTGGGATGTCCTTTCCGGGCGCCAACTGGCCGGCCAGCGGCTCGCCGTCGGCTCGGCTGAAGGCCGGCGGCTCGGGCATTTGATCGCCGATCAGGTCTACGAGCGCCTGACCGGGGAAAAGGGCTACTTCGACACCCAAATCGTCTTCGTCGACGAGACCGGTCCCAAGGATCACCGCAACAAGCGCCTGGCCATCATGGACCAGGACGGCGCCAACGTGCGTTTATTGAGCCAGGGCCGGGAATTGGTGCTGACGCCGCGCTTCAGCCCGACGTCGCACGAGGTGACCTTCCTGCAATACACCGGCGATCAGCCGCGGGTCTTTCTGCTCAACCTGGAAAGCGGACGCCGCGAACTCGTTGGCAACTTCCCCGGCATGACCTTCGCGCCGCGGTTTTCTCCCGACGGCCAGCGAATCATCATGAGCATTGGCGAGGGCGGCGCCTCCTCGATCGTGGAAATGGACCTGCGCTCGCGCCAGTCCCGCCGGCTGACCCAATCCAATTCGATCGACACCAGCCCCTGCTACAGCCCGGACGGGCGGCGCATCGTGTTCGAATCGGATCGCGATGGGTCTCAGCAACTCTATGTCATGAGCGCCGATGGCTCCGGGCAACACCGCATCAGCTTCGGTGAGGGCCGCTACTCGACGCCGGTGTGGTCACCGCGCGGCGATCTCATCGCCTTCACCAAGCAGGCCGGGGGCAGTTTCCTGATCGGGGTGATGCGGCCCGACGGCTCGGGCGAGCGCACCTTGACGGAGGGTTTTCACAACGAGGGGCCCACCTGGGCACCGAACGGGCGCGTTTTGGCGTTCTTCCGCGAGAGCCGCGGCGCCGGGGGGCCGCGACTCTTTTCCATCGACCTCACCGGCTACAACGAGCGCGAAATGCAAACCCCGGCCTTCAGTTCGGATCCCGCCTGGTCGCCCCAGCGAAACTGAACGGTGCTTTACGCGACCTTAACCAAATTGGTGTTGTTGTAGGCCTTAGCGCGGCACGGTTGCATCAGGGCAAACTTCGGCGCTTCAAACTGGGCCTCTAGTCTGTTCTGTGCATCACAAATCCAGTGGCATTTTCGCATCAACGACCGTGGAAAACCTTGGCAAAAGCAGCTGCGTTCTTGATCTAAGCGTTATGCATCGGTAGCGAAGTGATGCGATTGCCGAACGTGTAGGAGAGAAGACCATGAACGTAAAAAGCGTGATCGTACTCGCGGCAGTTGTCGCCGCGGTTGCTCTCGGCGCATGCCGCCGCGAGGTAGAGCATGTCCCCATGAAGTTAGGGGCTGATGTACCGGTTTCTCAGGTAGCGCGTTAACACCAACCTCTCTAAGAGACCTTAGGAGAAGAAGCATGAAGGGCGCTATCGTTCTCGCAGCTGTCATCGCTGCTGTCGCTCTCGGCGCATGCCGGAAAGAAGTAGAGCATCAACCGATGAAGCTGGGCGCGAGCGTGCAAGACGTCGCTCGTTGAGCCGGAGCGATCGCTGCCCTTCGGCAGACGAATCGCAGGATTGGGGCTGTAGCGCGGCAGGTTGTCTGCCTTGCTACGGCCCTGGTTGTTTTTAAAAGTCGCGTGGCTGTGTATTGCGGGGAAAAGACGCCGCAGCCGATTGTCTAACGCCGCCGAAGCACGTTTCACCGGCAGGCGTCGCAGCGGACACATTTTTGAACGAAGCTTTCGCTAGATATTGCAATCGGATCGGAAATCGGCGTGCGGTGGAAACGCCGGTCGCCGCAAAAACAAGGGGGACGGCATGCGGCTGTCGAAGTGGCACAGAACGGGAGGCCCGGTGGTGGCGGCCGTCGCTGTGGCACTGCTGCTGGCGGCCTGCTCCAACACCCCCAAGCCCGAAAGCGAACTTGGGCGCAACAGCCCGGCAACGCCGGGGTCCTCACGCGACTTTGCCGTCAATGTCGGCGATATCGTCTACTTTTCCACCGACAGCACGGACTTGACCCCCGAGGCCCAGCAAACGCTGACGAATCAGGCGAAGTGGTTGCAGCAATATTCGCAGTATTCGATCACCATCGAGGGCCATGCCGACGAGCGCGGCACGCGCGAATACAATATCGCCCTTGGCGCCCGACGGGCCCAGACCGTGCGCGACTTCCTGGCCCGCAATGGTATCAACGCCGGTCGCATCCGCACGATTTCCTACGGCAAGGAGCGGCCGGTCGCGGTTTGCAACGACATTTCCTGTTGGTCGCAGAACCGGCGCGCCCAGACCGTCCTCAACGGCCGCGCCGAGGCGCGCTCCTAGGCCGCGCGTCCCGGCCTGGCGCGGGGGTGGTGCCCCTGCGGGCGGCCTTGCTCGCGCCACCTCCATCAAATTTTGGCCCCATTGCGGGCGCACTGTGGCCGTGATGCATCAAGCGTGGGGGAGCACGCCACATGCCATGCGGTCGATCGCTCGGCCTCGCCTTCGTTCTGGCGGGCACGATTGGTTTTGGGTGTCCGTCGATGGGGGCGGCGCAGGAGCGCATGCAGCTCGGCGCCCCGGACGTGGTGGCGGCCGGGATCGGCCGCGACTTTCGCATGAGTGTCGGCGACCGTGTCTTTTTTGCTGACCGCAGCGTCGAGCTCAGCGCGCGGGCCCGCGCCGCGCTCGAGGCGCAGGCGCACTGGCTCAAACGCAAGCCGGGGCTCATCATCATTGTGGAGGGTCACGCCGACGACTCGGGCACCAGCGACGACAACATGGCCCTCTCACGCCAACGCGCCGACGCTGTGCGCCAGCGGCTGATCGAGCTTGGTGTCGCCACCGATCGGATTCGCGTCACCGCCTTCGGCCGCGACCAGACCGTCGCCGACTGCACGGGCTCCTTGTGCGCCGCCCAGAACCGGCGCGCGGTGACGGTTGTCAGGCCCGGCGCGCCCGCGCCGGTAGCGGCTCCCGGTAGCGCGCGCAAGGCCGAAGGGGGCGGGGCAGCGGGGCGGCCAGCGCCGGCCCGAGTGTTCTAGGGCCGTGTCGCAAGCGAGTTGTTTAAAGCAAGCGCGCTCGAGCCACGGTGCTGGGGACCTGTGCTGAGCCAAGTGGTGCAAGCGGGTCGTCGCGACAGGCCTTTCGGGCGTTGGTCCTGGGGCGGTGGTCTTGCTCCCGCCTGGAAGGCGTGTTGAAGAGGGCGGCAAAGCTTCACGGCGAGGCGGGGCAATGGGAGCCAGCATGAGACGGTATGCCATCGGATGGTTGGGCGCGGCGGTGGCCGCACTGTTGGCAGCGGCGCCCGTTCTCGCCCAACAAGGCCCCCCCGTGCAGCGACCGCTGCCCCCGCCCCAGCCAGCCCCGAAGGCGGCCGCGCCGCGCGATGCCGGGCCAGCCGGGGAGGCGGCGCTGCGCCAGCGCGTTGAACAGCTCGAGGAACAGCTGGTCGACATGCAGGTGGTCGTTGGCACGCTGGAGTCCCTCGCCAAAGGCGCGCCGGCCCCGGTCGGCATGAGCTCCCCCGGGCGCGGCAATGCCGGCGCCGCCGCCGCGCTCAATGCCACCGATGCGGGGCGTCTCGACGGCCTCGAGACGCAACTGCAGGCGCTGGCGGCGCAGCTTGAGACTTTGCAAGAGCAGATGCGCGCGCTCGCCGGCCGCAGTGGCGCCCTGCCGCCCGCCTCCAACTTTGCCAATGCCGAGCCGCCGAAGGGCGCGCGCACCGCCGAGGTGACCCCGCCGCCGGGGCGTCAAGGCTTTGGCGCGGTCACGGTGTCCCCGGGTGGCCAAGGTCAGCGCGATGATCCCGATCAGCTCAGCCAACCCGGCGCGCCGCCGTCCACGGCGGCCCCCTCCGTTGGCGGAGCGTTTGCCGCGGCGCCCTTCCCCGGCGGTGCCCCGGCGGAAGCGGACCTGGCGCCCAAACAGCTCTACGAGACGGCCTACGGCTATCTGCTGCAGCGCGACTACGGCGCAGCCGAAGCGGCGTTCGAAGATTTCCTGCAGCGCTTTCCCAGCGATCCGCTGGCCGGCAATGCCCAGTATTGGCTGGGCGAGTCGCTGTTTGTGCGGGGGCAATACCGGTCCGCGGCAGGTGCCTTCCTCAAGGGCTACCAGACCTATGGCCGCAACGCCAAGGCGCCGGAGAGC
>DASTMQ010000286.1:0-3217 GCA_035714005.1 Hyphomicrobiaceae bacterium | reverse complement strand
CCGGGATTGCGGTCGACTTCCAAGCCCTCCAGCAGCTCGCCGTTAAAGAGCGCGCACAGCTCGCGCAGGCGCTCGGGTGGCAATGACCCAATGCCCGTTTGCGTGGCCTGGCTGATCTCGACCGCATCGACGAAGCAGTTGGCAAGTTCGAGCCTGACGCTGTCGCCGCGGCTCTCCAGCCTCGGGCACTCGGGCTCATCGAGGATGCCGCGCAGCTTGCTCAGGCACCAGCGCAGCTCGCCACGCGGGTCGTTGGGCACATCCCACAGCAGTTCGCACAGCTGAGTACGCGGCACCGCCTGCGGCGCCAGCGACAGATAGCCGATCAGCGCGCGGGCCTTGCGCGAGGCTGGCAGCGCCAGCGCCTGGCCCTGGCGGCGGATCGTCAGCGGCCCGAGCAGCCGCACCTCCAGGCCAAAGGCGCTCCCCGACCGATGCACGCGACCTTTTTCCACGCCCTTTTCCACGCCGCCACCCACGTTCGCCTCCACGCGTGGCCGCTTAAGTTCCACCTCGACGCTCATGGGCCGCAAGTGACGCCCAGGCAAGCAAAAACGGCAACCACCGCGCAATGGAGAACGGTCATGGTTACAGCAGCCACCGCAATCGGTCAAAATCCGCCGCCGGCGGCCATCAACCTTAAGGAATTGAAGGCCCGCCAACAGAGCGCCTGGTCCTCCGGCGACTATGCGGTCGTGGGCACCACCCTGCAGATCGTGGGCGAAGAGTTGTGCGAAGCCCTCGACCTGCGTGCCGACCAAAAGGTCCTCGACGTTGCCGCCGGCAATGGCAACGTCACGCTGGCGGCGGCGCGTCGCTGGTGCGAGGTGGTCTCGACCGACTACGTCGCAAGCCTGCTCGAACGCGGCCGCATGCGCGCCGCCGCCGAGGGGCTGTCGGTCGAGTTCCGGGAGGCGGATGCCGAAGCTTTGCCGTTCGGCGATGCCAGTTTCGATGTCGTGGTTTCCACCTTCGGCGTCATGTTCACACCCAATCAGGAGCAGGCCGCCGGCGAGCTGCTGCGGGTGTGCAAAAGAGGCGGCAAGATCGGGCTTGCCAACTGGACGCCCGACGGCTTCATCGGTCAACTTTTCAAAACCTTGGGCAAGTACGTGGCCCCGCCCGCCGGCGCCAAGTCCCCCGCCCTGTGGGGGACGCGGGCGCGCCTGGTCGAGCTATTCGGGTCGGCGGCCGCTTCGATCAAGACAGAGCCGCGCCATTTCGTTTTTCGCTACCGCTCGCCGGAGCACTTCCTCGACGTGTTCAAGACCTACTATGGGCCGATGCTCAAGGCCTTCGCCGCACTCGACGGCACGGGGCAGCAGGGATTGCGGCGTGATCTTATCGCCTTGATCGGCAGCATGAACCGTGCCGAGGACGGCAGCATGGTGCTGCCGAGCGAATATCTGGAAATCGTGATCGCCAAGCGCTGAGCCGCAGCGGCTGAGCGCCATGGGCGCGCTCGGGCGCGCGCGTCTCGCAGCCGGCGACACCCTGGCGAAAGCGTTAGCCGGCCAGCGGCGGCGGGTCCTGCTCTATGACGCCTTCGGCCAAGCTGTTGTCGACGAGGCGCTCGTAGGTGGCGCCCGTCGCCAGCAGGCCGCCCGAGATGAGGCCCGCGCGTAGACGCTCGAAGCCCGACCGCGGCAGGCGCGGATCGCGACCCCAAATGCCCAACGACAGGTAGCGATCGAGCGCCCTGGCGAGGCGAGGTTCGGGGAGCCCCGGAAAGTAGTCGGCGATGGCGGCCGCGAGCCGGCTACCGTCGCCGGCGTGGACCCACTTTAAGGTGCGATAAATCGCGCGCACCATGCCTTCACAGTCGGCGCGCCGCGTCGCGAGCAGCCCACGGCGCCCATAGAGCGTCGTATAGGAGGTGGGCCCTCGGTCCGCGGCCGCCGACCAAATGTGTCCGGCGCCGTCCTCGACCAGGCTCTCGACAAAGGGCTGAAATAGCTGCACAACGTCGACGTCGCCGCGCCGCAGCGCCTCGCAGTTCTCCGCCATCGATCGGTCGCCGACCCGTTCGAGGCGACCCGGGTCGACACCTCCCCGGCGCAGATCCTCCTGCAGGCACATCCAGGGCGTCGGCACTTCGCTGACCGTGGCTAGCCGCAGCCCCGCGAGGTCCGGCAACCGAAACTCGGGCCTGGGCTGGCGGCCGAGCAGGAAAAACGGGTCACGGGTGACGACCTCACAAAAGCAAACGAGGTCGCACTCGGGCTGAGTGTCGTAGGTATGAAGCACGCGCATCGGCCCGCCCCAGGCCACGTCAACGCTACCGTCGGCCAGGCCGCGCGCGGCCGCGGCGGGCATCGGCGCCGTAACCAGGCGAACCTCGATCCCCTCTTCCTCGTAGGCCCCGAGCGCGAGTGCCGCATAAAAAGGGGCATAGAAGGGGGCACGTAGCGTCTCCTGCAGCACAATGGCCATGACCCCTGTCTCCTTTAGCGCCGGTCAAACCGGCATGGTGGTGTGAACCCGCCCCAGACAGCGCGCCGGATCGGTGTGCCCAAGGCGCTGGCCGCGGCGCCGAGCCAGGGCCGCGCTGCCGCCTACAGGGGACGCGAGCCGCTGACTTGAGTGCGGCGCATCACGCGCCGGAAGGGTCCCGCGTCGTGGATGGCGAGATGCTTGCAGCAACGATTGTCCCAAAAGGCGATCGATCCCTGCTCCCAGCGGAAGCGGCAGGTGAATTCGGGGCGGTGGCCGTGCTCGAGCAGATAGTCCAGCAGCGGCCGGCTCTCCGCCTCCGACATTCCCTCGAAGCCTTGCGTGTAGGAGCGGTTGACATAAAGCAACTTGCGCCCGGTTTCGGGATGCGTGACCACCACCGGATGCGTGCTGACGGTCTCGCACCAGGCAGCGTCCTCGCGCACTTTGGTCGATCGCTGCGCATTGCGGTTGGCCTGGGGGCCCGCCACGTTGCGATCTGAGTGCACCGCTTTGAGGCGCGACAGCATGCGCTTCATGCCCTCCGACAGGCTCTCGTAGGCCAGGTACTGGTTGGCGAAAAGGGTGTCGCCGCCAAAGGGGGGCACCTCCACGGCATAAAGTATGGCCCCCATTGGTGGCTCGGCCACCATGGTCGTGTCCGCATGCCAGTCCTCGCCGACGATGTGCTTGTCGCCGGGCTCGCGCGTGATCACGACAAATTCGGGATCGGCCTGCATGCCCCGATAGTTGGGATGGATGAAGACCTGGCCGAACCGGCGCG
>DASTMQ010000285.1:0-29809 GCA_035714005.1 Hyphomicrobiaceae bacterium | reverse complement strand
ACGCGCTCGGGCGCCATCTCGTTAAGCATCAGGCAGAAGCTCGAGCCGATGCAGCCGCCAAGACTATGGCAGCGCTCGATGCCGAGATGATCCATCAGCGCGAGCTGGTCCTCGGCATAGGTCCGCCAGCCATGCGCCGCTTCGATCGCGCCGCGCGAGCGCCCGGCATTGCGCTGATCCATGGCGATGACGCGATAGTGCGCGGCAAGCTTGCTGGTCCAATCGTTCCAGGCGCGCGCCGGCCCCTGGGCCGGCGCATGCCACATCTCGATGCGCGACCTAAGGCCGCCCGGTGCAAACAGCAGCACCGGATAACCGGCGCCGAACTCCTCAAAATAAATCTCGGCATCGGCGCGGCTCAGCACGGGCATGGCACTTTTCTCCCCTCGGCGGCACCGCCGTTGGCGCAGCTGGCCGCCACGCGGCGGGCTTGCGGCTCGTGAGCGATCTTAATGGCGTGCGGCCATTGCTGTCACATCGCCACGGCTCCGGCGCCGATAAAAGCGCAAAGGCGCCGTCGCCGGCGCAAAATGCGGGGTGCGCGCCCAGAGCGACGCCGACTAGCCCTCCGGCATCGCCTCGAGCAATCGCCCCTTGCCGGCGAGCGGCGTGGCAATGCCCATGCTGCGCAGGATCGCCCACAGCGTTGCCTGATTGGTCGTCACCACGGGTTTGCCGAACTGGCGCTCCCAGGCCGCAATCCGCTCCATGGTGGGAAAGTTGCCGCCCGGCACCATCAGCGCCTCGACCTCGGGGGAATCGATGCGGGCGAAGGCGGCTTGCGCCGCGCCCGCGTCCATCTTGCCGATCGCGTAGGCGTTGCTGGCACCCAGGCTTTCGCAGGCAACGACCTCGATGCCGAATTTCGTCTCGTAGTAGCGCTTTGCCCGCGCGATGACCTCTTCGGAGTAGGGCGTCACCATGGCGATCCGCCGCCCGCCAAGCGCGCGAAGGGCCCAGCCGATGGCCTGGGCCGAGGTCAACGCGGGCACGCCCGATGCCTCCGTCATGCGCCGCGTCGTCACCTCGTCATAGTCGTCGGCAAACAGGCTGGCCGAGGTCTGCGCCAGGGCGATGACCTCGACGCGCGCCTCGCCCAGCAGTTGCGACTGATAGGTGACATCGGCCTCGAGGCTGGGGGAAAACGCCGAGCCCTTGGCCTTGCCGAGCCTGGCGGTGTGCACCTGTAGCTCCGCAGGTAGGCGACAAAACTCGATCTCACAGGTGGTGTTGGTGGACGGAACGAGGATCCCGAAATGGCGCGGCATGATCGAACCCCTCAACGTCGAAACCAGCCCCGGCCGAGCGCCCAGGCCAACCATTAAGAATTCCAGCAGGTTCGCCGCCGCGACGCAATGGCATCGAGGCTCGCTCGATCGGCGGCACGGGCAGGATATTAAGGCCGATCAGCGAATGCGGGCAAAGTCGCCGTGGCGTCCAAGGCCGCTTTTGAAGCGGCCCGCGCCCGCCACCCCGTCCACCTTCAAGGCCTCACGCCCATTGTACCACTCCTGGATCAGCGCTTCGCGCACGCTGAGCCCGTGGCTTCTCAACGCCGAGCGCCGATCGGCGCGCACGCAGACCTGTGGAAAGCGGGCGATCTCGTGCGCCAGCTCCTCCGCCTTGGCACGCGATCCGCCCTTGGGGGTCAGATATTCGCACAGACCGATGTTCAAACATTCCTGGGCCGGGACCTGGCGCCCGCTGAGGATGATCTCGAGCGCGCGGCCTTGCCCGACGATCCGCGGCAGCCGCACGGTGCCGCCGTCGATCAGCGGCACGCCCCAGCGCCGACAGTAGACGCCAAAATACGACCCTTCCGCCATCACCCTGAAATCACACCACAGGCCCAATTCCATGCCGCCGGCAACGGCGGGACCCTCGATGGCGGCAATGACGGGCTTGTCCAATTCGAGCCGCGATGGCCCCAGTGGACCGCGCGGAATTTCCCCGCCGTTGCCCTTGGGGCCCGCCACCGGGATATCGAGCTCGCCCAGCGGATAGTCGGCGTCGAGCGTGCTCACATACTTAAGGTCCCAGCCGGCACAGAAGGCGCCGCCCGCGCCATAAAACACCGCCACCGCCGCATCGCGATCGGCGTCGAATTCGAGAAAGGCCGCCGTCAAGGCTTCGGCGCTCGCAGGGTCCATGGCGTTCCGTGCCTCGGGGCGATCGTGAATGATGGTCCATACCTTTTCGGCTTTTTCAATTCTGACTGTCATGGCCAATCTCCTACCGCCCGCCGCCCCGGTCTTTTCCTATCGTTATAAATTCTAACAGTGTTGAAAAAAGCGTCAAGTGTGCTATCCTGAGCAATGGTGATCGAGCAACGCAACGATCGGCAACAGGCGGTCAGGGATCTCAAGCGCGCCTTGATCCTGGAGGCGGCCGGCAAAGTATTTGAAGCCGAAGGCCTGGACGGCGCTTCCCTGCGCGCCATCGCCGCCGCCGCCGGCTACACGCCGGCCGCGCTCTATTTTCACTTCGAGTCGAAGGAAGCCATCTACGCCGAGGTCCTGCGCGCCTCGCTCGCCAATCTCCGTGCCGCCGTGGCGCGCGCGGTCTTGCGCAGCAAGGGTCCGAAGGACCGGCTGCGCGCCGCGGCCATGGCCTTCTTTCGCTACTATGCCGACAATCCGCGCGACCTCGATCTCGGCTTTTATCTCTTTCGCGGCGGCATGAAGCCGCAAGGCCTCGGCAAAGAGCGCGACGAGGGTCTCAACGCCGCCCTGCTCGCAGCCTTGGCGCCGATCGCCGACGCCGCCGCGGCCCTGGGGGCTCGAGACGATGACGCCAAAATCTTGATGGTGGAGACCTTCGCGCACGCCGCCGGGCTGCTGCTGCTGGCACACACCGGGCGCATGCGCACCTTTGGCACCTCGGCGCCGCACTTGATGGAACGCTTTGTGGACGAGCGGATCGCGGCGCTGACGGCGAAAGCCACCAGATCAAGCAACAAATCGGGCCGCGCTGGCCAGCATGGCCCGATTGGCTAGGGCGCGCCGGCACTCGCAGTCTTGCCAACTGTGCCCGGGAGCACAGCGCCGGCTGGGCTTGGCGGCCATCCTCACGCCCGCATCGCCAACGCGCGCGCGATCGCGGCAGCGCCTCGCGCCCCACTCGAGCCGAGGCGATGTACCGGGAATACCACGCGCCTAGTTTATTGCCTGGTCTTGCTTGCCGATCCGACGCTCGGGAGGCTTACAATTCTGCTTGGGGCGGCGCGATTGCGACCGCGCTTGGGCGACGCGGCGGCGGCGCCTTCTGTCGCCGGGCCGCTCAAAAGGGGGGAGCCATGAAACGCATCGTCGTTTGCTATGACGGCACCTGGAATGCGCTGACCGATGCTACCGCGGTCACCAACGTGGTCAGGGTGGGCCAGGCCGTTAAGGCGACGGATGAGAAGAACCGCAACCAAATCGTCTATTACAACGCCGGCGTCGGCAGCGGTGGCCCCATCGACAGCTTTCTCGGCGGCGTCTTTGGCGTTGGCGTCCGAGCCAACGTCAAACGCGGATTGGCGTTTCTGACCCTCAACTGGGCCGAGGGCGACGAGATCTACATCTTTGGCTTCTCGCGCGGCGCCTATACCGCGCGCGCTCTTGCCGGCGTCATTACCGCAATTCGCGGCATTCCTCGGCAAGAGTACTTTCACCGCCTGGAGGACATTTGGAATTTTTATCGGCTGAGCCCGCGCGAACGCTATAGCGAAGAGGCCCGACACAAATACGAAATCGACAAGATGGTGCTGGAGGTGCCGAGGCCGGCGCCGCTGGTGAAATGCCTGGCGGTCTGGGACACGGTCGGCTCCTACGGCATTCCGGCCGGCTTGGGGCTGTCGGGTTTGGCGCGCAAACTCACCTCCTGGACGCGCGGATTTCACGACAACATGCTGCATCCCAGGATCGAGGTTGGGCTGCAGGCCCTGGCCATTGACGAACAGCGCTCAGCCTTTCCCCCGACCACCTGGGTCGGCGACCCGACGGCAGGCAACGAAGGCCAGCACGTCGAACAGGTGTGGTTTGCCGGTGCGCACGCCAATGTCGGCGGCGGCTATTTGCGCAGCGGCCTTTCCGATCTCGCCCTGATCTGGATCATGGCCAGGGTCGAGGCCTTGACCAAGCTGCGCTTCAGCACCGAATACGTCGGCAAGAATTTTTGGCCCTGCGCCGCCTGCTCGCTCTATCGCTCCAGCAGCGGCTGGTGGTGGTTTAGCCGCTTGTCGCCCTATCGAAGAGCGCTGTTCCCGGAACCGACGCTGATCGAGGCCTGGTTCAAGGGAAAGAAGGAAAAGCGCAACATGATCCCCATCAATGAGAAGGTCCATTGGAGTGTGATCGAGCGGCTCGGCAGGACGGCCATTGTCGACGAAAAGATCAGCAAAAGTTACGCACCCTCCAACCTGCCCTTGCGAGCCAAGGCTGCGGGCAAGAGCTGGACGGAGGAGGAGCGCTTGGCGGCGGAGAACGACGCGCGCGTGGCGCAAAAGACGCCCGAGGAGGAAGCGCTGATCGATGCCTGCCGCGACCCAAAGCTCAATCCGCGCTACCAGAAGTGTGCGCTGTTTTGCACCTTGGACGCGGAACCGCTGCGGCAACAGAAATTCGCAAGCCTCGCCGGCCTGGGCGCGCGATTTTCCGCGAACGCGCGCCGCGCGCGGCGCCTTTTGACCCTGCGCCGGATTTGGGGAATGGACGAGCACGCCTGAGCGCAAGAGACACGCATAAGCGAACCCCGCTTTAGGCGCGCAGACTTGGCCGTCTCCGGCGCGCTTTATACTTTTGGCCAGAATGAAATTACGGCGAATCTGCGCAAAATGCCGGCACGCGAGCTCTTGGGCCAGGTCCGATCCCGGCTGAAATCTGCACGAGGTTTTGCTTAACTCCCTCAGACTGGGGATGCCGGATCGGAAAAAACCCGCCATCTCGGGCACGAACACGGGCCAGCGTCGGCATCTGTCGAGGGGCTTGGTTCAACGCCCCCACCAGGGGAAATGTTAAAAATGCCCAAAACAGCCGTCACCGCAGCTTTCGGGCCAACAGCTTTTGGGCCAACAGCCTTCGGGCCAGCAGCATTCGAGTATGATCCGCCACTCCCTGCGTGTCAGTTTTCTCGTGGTCATGGGCGCGACCTTGTGCTTGGCGGTCGCCCTGCTGATTTCACCCTGAGCAAAGAAAACTCATGCCTGGGCCTAGGAACGGCTCGAAGAATTCGACATTCTACGTCCTAATGCATCAATGCATTGGGGCGCCGCAGGACCCAGCAGACGTTAACCATTAGACCTCGAGGTGCCGCAGATGCTCACAGCCTTGCTGCTCGCAAGCGCCTTGGCGCTCCTGCCCGCGGTTGGCGCCGCCCATGAGCTCGCCGCCATGGCCGCGCCAAAGCTCGAGAGCGCGCCGGCAGCAACGGTGGACCCGGCACCGCCCAAGACTGGGCCCAAGGCCGGGACGCGCCTTGACGTGCAGTTGCCCAGCCTGGGGCGCGCCTTGCGCGAAAAAGGCACGGCCAAAGTGCTGGCGATCGGCTCATCGTCAACGGCCGGCGTCGGCGCCTCGGCGCCCTCGCGCACCTATACGGCGCGCCTGGAGGTCGATTTGGAAACCGCGCTCACCGGCACCGATTTCGATATCATCGGCCATGGCCTGTCGGGCGAGGTGGCGCAAGGCGCCGCCGATCGCATGAAGCGCGAAGTCGAAGACGTCAAACCCGATTTGGTAATTTGGCAAGTGGGAACCAATGACGCCTTGCGCCACGTCGCCCTTGATAGCTTCCAAAATTGCCTGAAGAAAACGCTGGCTTTTCTCAAAGAGCAGCAAATCGACGTCATTCTCATCAATCCGCAGTATGGCGATCTGCTGATCAAGGACACCTATTACGAGGAAGTGGTGAAAGCGGTGGCCGAAGTCGCGCGCGAGGCCGATGTGCTGCTGGTCGATCGCTTCCAGTTCATGCGCAATTTGCAGCGCCAGCGCGGCGATCGCATTTACCTGTCGACCGACAACCTGCACATGAACGACGAGGGCTACCGCTGCCTCGCCGAGCAGTTGGCCACCACCATTATCGCGGCGTTGCCGCAGGCGACCCTGAGCACGGCCCATAACACCGCCCGTAACGCGGCCAATAACGCAGCAAGTGTGCGCCAACCCGCGGCATCGAGCGGCTTGCCCTACTACCCATAGGCCACAAGACAGCAGCGCGACTTGAGGTTGCTGAGGCTACGCTCACCCGTACGGCCTTGGCGCCGCCGCCTGAGCGCGCTCAGGCCCCTCTCAAGACCTGGTCCTGCTCGTTGCACCAGCGCGCGGCCGCCGCCGCGTCGTGACGCGGCCTCGGCCTTGTCATGTCCCTTCACCTTGCGGGCGGGGCTCGTGTAGCTTTGGCCTCCCGGCGGAAAGGACAGCTCGGCATGTCGACAGTAATGCGGACCCCTTGGTGGGCATGGGTGTGGCCCGCCTTGGCCTGGGCGATGATGGCGATCAACGCCATCGTTGGCGCCGCCGGGCCGATCGCCATCGTGGCGGGGGCCGTCCTGATCGGCACGGTCTTCGCCGCCGTCTACCACGCCGAGGTGGTCGCGCACCGGATCGGCGAACCATTTGGCACGCTCGTCCTCGCCGTGGCGGTAACGGTGATCGAGGTGGCGCTGATCGTGTCAATCATGCTTGGCTTTGCCGCCGACAAGGCGGGGCTTGCGCGCGACACGGTGTTTGCCGCCGTCATGATCGTCTGCAACGGCATCGTTGGCCTGTGCCTCCTCGCCGGCGGCGTGCGCCACCACGAGCAGGGTTTCCAGCTCCAGGGAGCGAGTGCCGCATTGGCCGTGCTCGCGGCGCTCACGGTACTCACACTGGTTGTGCCGAATTTTACGACCAGCACCCCCGGCCCGACCTTCACCAACTCGCAGCTCGTGTTCGCGGGCCTGATTTCCCTGGTGCTCTATGGCTCCTTTGTGTTCATCCAGACCGTGCGCCACCGCGACTACTTTCTGCCCAACGAAGGCGGCAGCGATGATATGCATGCGCCGCCCCCGTCCAACACCGTGGCTCTCGTCAGCGCGGCGCTGCTGGGCGTCGCCCTGATCGGCATCGTCGGTCTAGCCAAGTCTCTGACACCCGCCTTGGAAAGCATTGTCGCCTGGCTCGGCGCCCCCAAGGCCGTCGTCGGCATCGCCATCGCCTTGCTGGTGCTGTTGCCTGAAGGCTTGGCGGCGCTGCGCGCCGCTAGCGCCAATCGGTTGCAGACCAGTTTGAACCTGGCACTGGGCTCCGCCTTGGCAAGCATCGGCCTGACCATCCCGGCGGTGGCCGCCGTGTCGATCCTGCTGGGCCAGCCGCTCGCGCTCGGTCTTGGCGTCAAAGACATGGTGCTGCTTTTCCTCACCCTGCTGGTCGGCGTGATCACGCTGGGAACGGGACGCACCACGGTGCTGCAAGGCATCGTGCACCTCGTCATCTTCGCAACTTTTTTGTTCCTTGCCGTGGTGCCCTAACCGCCCTGCTGGCGCCTGGTCCCTATGTCGGTGGAAGTGCCCGCTGCTGCACGCCGCCGACGCGGTTGGCGCCGGGAAAACGGTAACCGCAATGCTTTGAGGGTCACCATTGCGGTATCTCCACTTGCAATGGATCGCGACCATATGGCCCCCCTGGATAAATGGGACACTCGCTGCGATGCGGACGCCGCACCTTGCGGCAGTCTCATCGGATAACGTGCCCACTTGCAGATCGCTCGGCAGCGCAATGTGTCGACCACTGCGCCATGGCGGACTGAGGCAACATCACAACGCCGCGCAAAGCCAAGGTGAGATACTTCACCAAGAGCCTCCTTAGAATATTGCGTGTCCCTTCATGCCATCGATCGGCATAGCGGCACCGCCGGGCGAACCCACAACCTCGCATTGCTGCCGGCGGCAATTCTCGCCACCACCATGCTGTGTTGTGAAAATGCCTGACCGACCAATTGGCTCATCAGATCAACTAGATTTGAAGCGGCGCGAAGCAAAGCGAGCGGCACGGGACGGGCGCGCGCTCGCCCGCGCGCTCGTTGTAAGCCATCGCCACCTCGCACCATTCTGGGCCCCTCCTGGGCCCTCCTGGCCCTTCTGGGCCCTTCTGGTTCCTGTGGTGCTTGGGGTCGCCCGTGGGACCGAGCTGGTCCGCCCAGGTTGCTGAGCCGCCTCAGGCGGCCGGCAGCTGCGCTTTTGCCTGCGCGCGGCGTGCCCGCCACTCCTCGAAGCGTTGCAGCACCACGAATACGGAGGGCACGAACGCCACCGTCAGCAAGGTCGAGCCCAGCATGCCCGTCAGCACGGCGATGCCGATCGACTTTTGCGCATTGGCGCCGGCACCCGAGCCGAGCACAAGCGGCACGACGCCCAGAATAAAGGCGAAGGAGGTCATCAGGATGGGCCGGAACCGGCTCCGCGCCGCCTCGACGGCGGCCTTCTCTATTGGGTAGCCCTCGTCTCGACGCAGGGCGCGCGCAAACTCGACGATTAAGATGGCGTTCTTGGCCGATAGCGCGATCAGCAAAATAAGACCAATCTGGGTGTAGAGGTTGTTGGGGGCGCCAAGGGCCAGCAGCGCCGCGGCCGTGCCGAGCAGCGCCAGCGGCACGGATATGATCACCGTCAGGGGGGCAATCCAACTCTCATACTGGCCCGCGAGCACCAAATAGACCAACAGCAGGCTCAAGGCGTAGACGATGTAGATTTGATTGCCGATCTCCTTTTCCTGATAGGACATGGCCGTCCATTCGTAGCTGCTGGTGGGGGGCAACGTTTCCCTGGCGATCTGCTCGAGCAGCTGCAAGCCTTGGCCCGAGCTAAAGCCGCGGGCCGTATTGGCGATCACGGTTGCCGCCGGATAGAGGTTGTAGAGCGAGATCAGCGAGGGTCCGCTGACGTCGCTGATATCTGCCAGCGTACCGAGCGGCACCATGTCGCCCGCGGTGTTGCGCACCGACAGCGTCCGAAGCGACTCCGGCTGAATGCGGGCGGCCGCTTCCGCCTGCACGTAGATTTGGAAGACGCGGCCAAACTTGTTGAATTGGCTGATATAGCTCGATCCCACATAGGAGCTCAGCGTATCGAGCGCATTGCCGAGGGGGACGCCCAGCGTCTCCGACTTCACCCGGTCGATCACGATATTGAGCTGGGGTGCATTGGCGCGAAACGAGTTGCGTGCGACCTGGAAGGTCGATTGCGCCGAAGCCCGCTCGACAATGGCCTGGGCAAGGTACTCAAGCTGCGCATAGTCGAAGCTGCCATCGCGCAGCTCGACCTTCATGGTGGCCCCGGAAACGTTGCCGATGCCCTGGATCGCCGGCGGCGGAATGACCAATGCCAGGCCGTCGTCGAGGGTCTTCACGCGTTCGCTGAGAGCGTTGTAGAGGCCGAGCAAGCCTTCGCCCTTGCCGCGCTCGGACCAATCCTTGAGGATCACATAGGCGATGCCCGCATTGGCCAGGCTGGCGTTGTCGTTGAGCGCAGCCAGGCCGCCGATCGCCACCACCTTGTCCACACCGGGCACATCGCGCACGCGCTTGGTGACGTCATCGAGGGCACGCGTCGTGCGCTCGAGCGCGGCGCCTTCGGGCAGCTGCACCGCGATCAGGAAATAGCCTTGGTCCTCGATCGGCAAAAAGGCGGTGGGTACGCGGCTCAGGCCAAATACCGCCAGGGCGACGAGCGCCGCGACGATGCCGGCCATCACACCGCTGCGGCGAACCATGCGCGCAATAAGACGGGCGTAGCGCCCTTCGGCAGCGTCATAGACGCGATTGAAGGCGCGGTAGAAGAAATTGCGCTCAGCCGGCGGTCGCATTTGGCGGAGCCAGAGCGCACACTGCGCCGGCTTCAGCGTCATGGCATTGATGGCGCTGATGGCGGCCGTCGCGGCGATGACCAGGGCGAACTGACGGTACATCTGTCCGCTCAGGCCCGGCAGGAACGCCGCGGGCACGAACACGGCCATTAGTACCAGGGTGATGCCGATGATGGGACCGAGCAGTTCGCGCATGGCCTTGACCGTCGCGTCGTGCGGGGTCAGCCCGTGCTCGATGTGCTTGGCGGCGCCCTCAACCACGACGATGGCGTCATCGACGACGATGCCAATCGCCAGAATGATGGCGAACAAGGTCGTCAAGTTGACCGAGAAGCCGAACGCCGCCATGGCGGCAAACGCCCCGATGATGGTGACGGGAACGGTAGTGGCAGGCACCAAGGTGGCGCGCCAATCCTGCAGGAAGATGAGGATCACCACCAGCACGAGCAGGGCGGCCTCGATCAAGGTCTTATAGACCTCGTGAATGGCCGCGCTCACGAATTTCGTGGTGTCGAACGGTACGCTCCAGGCGAGCGCCGGTGGAAAGGCGGCCTGCAGCGCCTGCATGCGGCGCTCGACCCGCCGGGCAACATCGAGCGCATTGGCCTCCGGGAGCTGGAAGATGGCGAGCCCGGCGGCCGGCTGCTGGTCGAGCTTGAAGGTCTGACTATACTGTTGCGCCCCGAGCTCGATGCTGGCGACATCGCGCAAGCGCGTGATGCGGCCGCTGCCCGAGGTGTCCGCCTTGATGATAATGTTTTCGAATTCGGAGACATTTTCGAGCTTGCTTGGCACATTGATGGTGTATTGAAACTCCTGCCCTTTTGGGACCGGCGGAATGCCCAGCTGTCCGGCACCGGTGGCCCGGCTTTGCAGGTTGACGGCGTTGATGACGTCCTGAGGCACCAAATTGCGCGCCTGCAGCTTCTGCGGATCCAACCAGAGACGCATGGCATATTGGCCGGCACCGAACACCGAGACGTTGCCGACGCCGTCGACGCGGGCGATCTCGTCGAGGAGGTTGATGGTCGCATAGTTCGACAGGAACAGGCTGTCGTAACGCCCGTCCGGAGAGCTCAACGCCACGATTTCCAGGATCGAGGTCGAGCGCTTTGCCGTCTGCACCCCTTGCACCTGCACGGCCTGCGGCAAGGACGGCTGCGCGCTGGTGACGCGGTTCTGTACGAGGATCTGCGCCTTGTCTGCATCGGTGCCGATCCGGAACGTCACGGTCAGGGTATAGGAGCCGTCGCTGGTGCTCATCGACGACATGTAGATCATGCCCTCGACGCCGTTGACCTTCTGCTCGATCGGCAAAGCGACATCGCGGGCGACGGTTGCGGCACTGGCACCGGGATAGCGTGCGGTGACCTGCACCGTCGGCGGCACAATGTTGGGATATTGCGCCACCGGCAACCGCAGCAGGGCCACCAGGCCCAAGATGATGGTCAGCAACGCGATGACGTTGGCAAGGATCGGCCGCTCGATGAAGAACTTGGCGATCATGGCTTGTCCTGGCGTGGCGCGGGGACCGCGGGTGCGACCGCGGTGGCCGCCGCCGGATTGTCGAGAGGCTTGACGGCGCTGCCGGGAATAGCGCGTTGGATGCCGCTGACGACGATGCGATCTTGCGGCGTGAGGCCACGCTTGATGATGCGCATGCCGCCATCGACGGCATCGCCGGTTTCTACCGGCCGCTGCTCGACCACATCCTTGTCGTTGACCACGAGGACGTAGCGCCCGAGCTGGTTGTTGCCCAGCGCGCGATCGGGCACGAGCAGGCTTTCGAGGTCGCGCTCGATCGGCACGCGCACGCGCACGAACAGGCCGGGCAACAGCACGCCTGCCTTGTTGTCGAGCAAAGCCCTGACCGGCAGCGTACCCGTGCTCTGGTCGAGATCGGGTGCGATATAGTTGATGGTCCCCTTGTGCGGAAAGCCGGTCTCCGTCTGCAGTCCCACCTCGACCGGGATCGGCCCCAAATCCTTGATGGTGAGACCCTGGCTGCGGAGCTGGTCACGAATCTGCAAAACTTGCTGCTCGTTGACGTTGAAATTCACGTAAATGGGGTCGATTTGCACGATGCTCGCCAGTTTGGTCGGCCCTCCGGCCCCGACCAGCGATCCCGGGTCGACCAGCCTCGCCGTCACCACCCCGGCGAAGGGCGCCTTGATTTCGGTGTAGCCAAGGTTGATTTTTGCCTGTTGCACTTGGCCCTTGGCCTGTTCGAGCGCGGCGATGGTGGAATCGCGCTTGGAGCGGCTCTCCTCCAGCCTGGCCTCGCTCGCCACCTGGCGCTGCTGCAGGGCCAATTGTCGATTGAACTCGGCTTCCGCCTGCACCAGCAGCGCCTCCTGCTGGGCGCGGCTTGCCTCCGCAATCTGCAGGCTCGTCTCGTAGGGCGCACGTTCGATTTCAAACAGGCTCGCCCCGGCGGCGACCTTGTCACCGTCCTTGTAGCCGACCTTGTCGAGAAAGCCCTGCACCCGCGCCACCAGATCGACCTTGTTGAAGGCCGTCGTGTTGCCCGTGAGCTCAAGATACAGCGTGACGGGACGCCGCTGCGGCTTCTCCACGCCGACTTCCGGCGCTGGCGGCGGCTGATACTTGTTGCGGTCCTCGCACCCCGCCAACCAAAGGGCGCAACCGCACAACAAAGCCCCCGCTGCTCCCCGCGCTCCCATCACCTGTCTGCTCCCTGACGTCGTTCTCGACCCATCATGGCTCGGCGCACGCCTGCGGTCACTACGGGCAGCTCCTGAGTGTTGGCACGCCCCAGCCGCTGAGACGCCGACGCCCGAGCTCGCGGACGCTGTCGGCTGGCTTGAGCCCTGGCGGTGGTGCCTCGCCTGCTCGCTCGCATTTCGGCGGTCAGCCCTTGCAGTTGAGCTAGTGGGATACGGTTGGTCCCTCTCCCATCAGGGTTGTCCGCCTGACGTCGCGCGGTTCATCATGTGGGAACGGCCGGGCCCGATGCATGGTCGCGCGATTGTCCCACATGACCAGGTCGCCAACCCGCCATTTGTGGGAGTAGACGAACTCACGTTGCGTTGCGGCCTCCGTCAGGTCCATCAACAGCGCCTTGGCCTCGGGTTCCGGCCACCCGCTGATCGTGCCAGCGTGCGAGGACAGATAGAGCGATTTGCGCCCCGTGCTGGGATGCACGCGCACCAAGCGCTGGCGCACCGGCTTGAAGCGTTCACGCTCTTCTGCGGTGAAATCGCTAAAGCCCAACTTGGCGCGCGAGAACATCTGCGAGTGCTCGCAGATCAGCGGCTCAATCAGATCTTTGGTGTCCTGGTCGAGGGCGTCATAGGCGGCCCGCATGTCGGCGAATTCGGTATTGCCGCCCTTGGAGGGAATCTGGCGGGCGTGCAGCAGCGAGTATTTCGCCGGCACGGCCTTGAATGAGCTGTCCGAATGCCACAGGCGGTTGCCAATGGCAAACAGGCGCCGGCGGTCATCGCGGGCGAACGGCTTGTGGTCCTGATCGAGATTGGAAACGTCGGCGAAGGTTGGGGGCAGGCGATATTCCTCCGGTCGACGCAGGCTTGTACCGATGGCGAGCTCGATTGAGCCCAGGCTTTGGGTGAAGGCCAGTTGCTGTTCGTCGGAAAAATCCTGATCGTGGAAGATCAGCACGGCGTAGCGGTCCATGCCCGCATGGATGGCGGCGATATCAGCCGCCGACAACGGCTTGGTCAGATCAATGCCATCGACGTCTCCGACAAAAGAGGGGCCAACCTGGCGGATGCTAAAGGGCATGACGGCATTCTCCCTCGAAGGTGGCAGGCGCCACAATTGTAGGTTTAGCGCGGGTTGCTGTCACCCGGCACCGACCCGGCTTGACGGCGATTGGATTGGCGCGGCAGGCCGGGCATTATGCCGACAACGACGACCGCTAGAGATCGTCGAATTTCAGGGAGGACTTCGCATGTCTCATGTTGCGCGACTGTTGCGGGCGGGCCCGTCGCGGGCCGCTTGGCTGAGCCGGCTCGGGCTGGCGGCGACCCTGTGGATGACTGGTCTGCCGGTCCTCACGCCTTCGGCCCAGACCTGGCCCGAGCGCAGCATCACGCTGATCGTGCCCTTTGCCGCCGGCGGCGCCTCGGATGTGTCCTCCCGCATCATGGCCGAGGCCATGTCGAAGCGGCTTGGCCAAAGCATCGTCATCGAGAATGCGGCGGGCGCCGGTGGTGCCACCGGCTCGCTGCGCGGCAAGAATGCCAAGCCGGACGGGTATACGATCGGCTTCGCCCACATGGGCACGCACGCCGCCGCGGTTTCCACCAACCCCAAGCTGCCCTACGATCCGCGCACCGATTTCGACTATCTCGGCATTCACCTGGTGACGCCGCATCTCATTGTTGTGCGCAAAGACTTTCCCGCCCAGACCCTGCAGGACTTCGTCGCTTACGCCAGGGCGAAGGGCAAGGATCTGAAGATGGGCCACAACG
This sequence comes from Hyphomicrobiaceae bacterium, assembly GCA_035714005.1. Taxonomy (GTDB): domain Bacteria; phylum Pseudomonadota; class Alphaproteobacteria; order Rhizobiales; family Hyphomicrobiaceae; genus AWTP1-13. The sequence continues at coordinate 15,528 of DASTMQ010000285.1, read as the reverse complement.
GCGCGGGCTCGTTGGCGCACTTGACCTGCGTTTTCTTCTTTCAACTTGCCGGTGCCGAGCCCACCTATGTCGTCTATCGTGGCTTCGGCCAGACCATCAACGACATCCTCGCGGGCGCCATCGACGGCACCTGCGAGCTGATCGCCTCGGCCCGCGAGCACGTTGTCGGCGGCTCGGTCAGGGGCTTCGGTGTGGCGGCCGCCGAGCGCTCGCCGTTGTTGCCGGATGTGCCGACCTCCAAGGAAGGAGGCGTGGCGGATTTCATCATCGAAAGTTGGCTGGGGCTCTATGCGCCGAAGGGCGTGCCGGAGCCAATTCTGGCCAAGCTGCGGGAGGCGGCGCTGGCGGCGCTTGCCGACCCGTTGGTGCAAAGGCGTTTTCCTGAGATCGGCGGCAGCCTGCCCAGACAGGAGGACCGCGGCGGGCAACGCATGCTGGACATCGTCAAAAGCGATGTTGCCCGTTGGGCCGACGTGGTGGGAAAGGCCGGCGGCATCGAGGCAAAACCTTAAAACGCCTCCCCCCTGCCCGCCCGTCTCCCCTGGCCGTGGCGGTGCTACCGGCGCTCAAGCCCGGCGAGGAACGTGCGCATCGTGCCGGCGATCAGCCGCGCCCGCGCGGCGGCGCCGAGCTCCCCGAACGGGCCGAGCATGGGGATCTCGGCATCGAGCGGACGCCCTTCGGGATAGGCGGCCAACAGCTCTGCCAGCGGCAAGGCGCCGTGGCCCGGCAGCCGCCGGCGCCCACGCGCCTCTTCGGCGAGCCCATTGGCATCGGGGGCCTCGGCCGGTGCATCGCAGAGTTGTAGTGGCCCGAGACGGGTCGGATCGACGGCGGCTAGGCTCGCGACGCCGCCGCCCGAGCGGAACAAATGCAGCGCATCGAGGCAGACCCAACCATTTTCTGCGCCGCTTGCCGCCACCACGGTTGCCGCTGCCTCTAAGGTCTTGAGCGCGCGGAAGGGCATGAATTCCAGATCAACGGCCATGCCGAAGTCGCCCGCCAATCGGCACACCGCGGCAAACCGCTCGGCCAACCGCGACATGTCGGGATCGTCGCCGGAACACAGCAGGCGGCTGGCGCCGAGCTCGGCAGCCGCCTCCAGCATCGGCTTGAGCGCGGCGACGTCTGTCGTCCGATCAAGGCCAACTTGCTCGATGGCGCGCACCGAAATCCCCGTCTCGGCCAGGCGGCGCCGGCAGGCGCGTACCCCATCATCGCCGGCCCGCATGGGAAACGCCGCGCCGCCCGGCACCGCCGGGGCCGTGCGCAGATTGACCGAGGCAAAGCCAGCCGCGGCCGCAAGCGCGATGAACTGGGGCGGCGGCACGTCGAGAAACCCGAGCGGCGCCAGGCCAAACTGAGGGATCATTGCTGCATCCTTTCCGCAACCGATAGTATAGCCGGGACGAGGCAGCCTTTGCGCCCCCTTCCATGCCTGCCGAGGGAACCCTGTAATGACGGAGCACCTTTTTGCCGGCCTCAAGGTCATCGACTGTGCCAGCTGGATTGCGGGACCGGCCGCCGCTACCATCCTGTCCGACTTCGGTGCCGATGTGATCAAAATCGAGCCGCCGGGGGCTGGCGACCCGTGGCGGGCCTCCACGCCGGTGCCGGGCAAGACCACCGACCATTATTGGCAGCTGACATCCCGCAACAAGCGCAGCCTTGCCCTCGACCTGAAACATGCCGACGGCCTCGGCGTGCTCTATCGCCTGCTTGCCGCCGGTGATGTCTTTATCACCAACTTTCCCCTACCCGTGCGCCAGCGCCTCAGAATTGCCGCCCAGCACCTGCTCCCCCTCAATCCGCGCCTGATCTACGCCTCGTTCTCGGCTTACGGCGAAGCGGGTGAGGAAGCGGATCGGACCGGGTTTGACTCCACCGCCTATTGGGCCCGAACGGGGTTGATGGACATGGTGCGGGCGACGCAGGATACCGAGCCCGCGCGTTCCGTCCCCGGCATGGGCGATCACCCCAGCGCCACCGCGCTTTATGCCGCCATCGTCAGCGCGCTCTACCGCCGAGAAAAGACGGGCAAAGGCGGCGTGGTGCAGTCTTCCCTGCTTCAGAACGGCCTATGGGCGAATGCCTGCTTTGTGCAGTCACGCCTCTGCGGCGAGGAGGTTCCGCATCGGCCGCCGCGCGCCCAGGCGCCCAATCCGCTCGCCAATCACTATCGCTGCCGCGACGGTCGCTGGTTCATCATGGCGCTCTTTAACGAGCAGCGGCAACTGCGCGGCTTCCTGACGGCGATTGGCTGCACGCAGCTGGCCGACGATCCCCGCTTTGCCACCAATGCGGCGCGGCGCGAGAATGCCGCCGCCCTGGTTGAAATTTTGGATGAGGTCTTCGCACAACGGGAGCTGTCGGAGTGGCGCACAGTCCTGAATGCGGCGGGCGTGACCTTTGGCGCCGTGCACTCGGTGGAGGAGAGCTCCGCCGATCAGCAGTTTCAAGGCATCGGCGCGCTCGTCCCCTTCGCCGACGGCAAGGGCCTGACGGTGTCTAGTCCGTTTCATCTTGCCGGCGAGAGCAAGGTGGCTCCACGCCGGGCACCATCGGTCGGGCAACACAGCCACGCGGTCCTGCGCGAAGCGGGGTATACGGCGGCCGAGATCGAGCATCTGCAGACCCAGGGCGTGCTTGGCTAAGGTTGCAGGCGGCGACCGCATGCCGCCGCCCGGGCGTTGGGCTCGCCCAGGACGCGTGGGTGCGCGCCCGCAATTGCTAGCGCCCGCTTGCGCCTTGCCCCGCCCAAAAGGTGCAGCAAGGTGCCGGCGAAACGCCGCAAGGCCAGCTGAGCGAACACCCGTCGGCCGCTGCGTCACACGCAAGAAAATGCCCCCGAAAGCCCAGGCAATTTCCTCAACCCCACACGCTGCCGCCCAAGCGCGTTGACCTCGCCTTGCCATCACCACGGCGCTCGCGCCAGGGCGATGCCACGGCATTTGCCGCGTGCTGCCGTCCCACAGGGACAATAGCCGTTGACCGCACGGGGCGATCTATGGCTTTCAATATCGCTGTTCCATCCCTGCAACGTGTCGGGAGGCCCCTCATGATCACAGTGCTGCACGAGCAATCCGAGACGGTCTGCGCCAGCGCCCGGGCTGACGGTGACGAGCTATGGATCGGCGCACAGGACCTTGCGGCCGCGACGGGCTGGTCCATGAAACCCGAAGGCCTCTGTCGCGGCGACGCTTGCCTCCCCGTGCCGCGCGAGCGCGCCGAGGACTACATCAAGGGCGACATGCTGAACGCAACCGCCTTCTGGCGACGCCTGCAGCACCCGATCGCCCATGACGCGGCCGGCGAGCTGTGGGTGCTTGGCACCAGCGCCACAGACCGCGCCAGTGCGCTGGCTTCGCTGGAGGCGCCAGACTTTGCCTTGCCCGATTTGGCAGGGGCGACGCGCACGCTCGCCGAGCAGCGCGGCAAAAAGGTCTTGCTCGCGACCTGGGCCTCGTGGTGAGGCTGCAGAGCCGACTTGCCCGTGTGGCAGTCCCTGCATGCCAGCCTGCAAGAGCGCAACTTTACCGTTGTGACCGTTGCCATGGACGAGCCCGAGGCGGCGCGTCCGTGGATCGAATTGGCTAAACCCACCTACCCATGCCTGATTGATCGCAATCACCATGTCGCCGAGCTCTACAATATGGTGAATGTGCCGCAAGCGACCTGGATCGACGAGCTCGGACGCATTGTGCGGCCACCGGAGAATGCCGGGTCGTCGGATGCCTTCCGACAGATGGACCGCACCCGCATGCAAATGTCGCCCGAGCAGATCGCCGAGCGCAACCGCACCAAGCAGATCTACCTGGCAGCCGTCCGCGACTGGGTGTTGAAGGGAACGGCGAGCGAATTTGCCTACGACGCTGGCGGCAGCCGCGCCCGGCTGCGGCTCCCCGACGCTGCCGTGGCACGGGCGCACGCGCACTTCCGGCTCGCCCAAACGCTTCTCAGCCGTGGAAAGCGCGAGGAGGCGGCCATGAATTTCGCCGAGGCGAGCCGGTTGCACCCGGACTCCTGGACCATTTGGCGTCAGGCGGCAGCTAAGGATGCGACCGGTCTCGCGGCCGGCCCAGAGTTCTGGGCGCGCGTCGATTCCCTCGGCGATCGCCCCTACCATCGTCCGATTGATATGAAGGGGTTAGGCACCGACGGCTAAGCCGCCGCCGCGGTGCCCCGCTGGCTGGCGCCAGTGGCCGGCCCCGGCGTCGACATTCGCGCATAGACCCGCCGCGACCCGTGCGCCGCGGTGGCCACGGCCGCGTCGGCCTGAAACCTGCACCGCTTCGGCTGCGCGAAGCGCAAATGCCCCGGCGCTCGCCATTTTTTTTAAGGCTTTCGCGAGTACTCGGTCAGCTCATCGACAAAGGAATCTCTGAGGCGGCCGTCGTAGCGCGCTTCCGTCTTGCGTCGCACCCAGCGGTTCACGGCGGGGGCATACCAAAGGACAAACGTCCAGGTTTGCGACTTGGTCTGATCCTTGGTGTTCAACAGTCTCACCAGCGTCTCGACCCGATAGGTATCGAAGCTGCCGGCGGGCGTCGTGACCTGCTCTTCTGCCACCACTTTGGCAACACCCGAGGCCCGGAATGCCACGCCCGAGGCCAGGTGCATGGCGTTTGCGTCCGATCGCCACTCCTTGCCGACCTGCAATGGCGCCTTGATGCCGATGCCAGCCGGACGCAGCTTCCAATTGCCGTCGTCTATCCGGCCCCAGTCGCGATCAAACACCATCGTTTGCGGCCGATCCTTGCCCCGAACCATCGTCCGCGTCGTGATTTCGCTATCGGTGATGTCGACCACAATAACCGTGATGGCATGTCTAAGGTCGCCCGTCGCATCGTCCTTAATGTCATAGGACCAGCGATCGCCGACACGCACAGGTCCCGGCTCGACGGTTTGTGCCAGACAAGCTCGAGACCAACTCAGCAGCACGGCCACAGCTAGCGCGATTATCCGTATCGACATCTCTCGCCCATCTCCCATGCACGTGAGCCATCGCCACCTCCGCCTCAACCCAGCTGCGCGTGCGCCTCGACCGCGGCGCTGCAACTTGCTTGGGCTAATGTGGGTCGGCCTCGGGGAGCGTAGCGTCGTCGCCGGACGACCGATGCCCCAGGTCGGGACCTGGGAAGCGCATCGGCTCCATGTCATCCGGCGCTATGGTTTTCGCGAATAGTCCGTCAAGTCCTCCGTTTGCGACTCGCGCAAACGCCCCTCCATCTGCATTTTGTAGGTCTTGCGCACCCAGCGATTGATGCTCGGTGCGTACCAAAGCGTGCTTGTCAAAGTGCCGGTCTTGGTCTGATCGTTGGAATTGACGTGGCGCACCACCGTTTCGATTTTGAAGGTCTCGAACGTCCCCGCGCTCGTGGTGATTTTTTCCTCGGCCGTGACCTTGGATTGACCCGAGGTGCGAACGGTAGTGCCATTCTGAAAATTCTTCCCATTACCCTCAAAGCGCCACGACTTACCGAGCTGCAGCGGCATCTGAATGCCGGTTCCGTCGGATGGCTGGTATTTCCAAAGGTCGTCATCGATGCGGCTCCAGCCGCGATCGAACACGATTTGGCGGGGGCGCTGCGCCCCACGCGACGTCACCCGCGTATTGATTTCCTTTTCGGAAACGTCAACGACGACGACCGTAAAGACGTATTTTAAGTCGCTGGTCATTTCGTCCGTGACATCGTAGGTCCACCGGTCCCCCGGCAGCACACCCGCCAGGTCGGGGGCTTGCGACGACCCTGGCGTGGCAATCGCTAAGGCGATCGCCAAACCGAGCAGGAACCGTGAGGTTCGCATGGCACTCTCCTAACGCTGCTGACAAGGGGGAGCCGCCGCTCCGAAAATTCGTTCCCGCAGGCCCGTAGGGGCGAAAAATCAAAATGTTCTCGAGGGGCAGAATGACTGTGCCTCTCGCACAACAGTGCGACACAAGTGTGTCCGGCCATCAGGTTTGAAGGCGGCGGCGCGCGGAGCTCGTGCGCCAAGCCCATCGCGGTTGCCACAGACGGGAAAGCAGACGGCTAGGCTCAAGATCGGTTTTTGTGCCGCGGCTTATTCAAGGCACTCAATCAAGGCCCTCAATCAAGCCACTGGCCTGGCCGTGCTCAAGCACCACCACCACGACCACGACGGCCTATTCGGATCGGAGGTTAAGGCGATTGCGCGCGTTCGCCGTCATCTGCTCGGCCGCAGCGGCGGCGCGCCCTCGTCCGGTTTGCCGCGCCAGGTTGCGCCGGCGCGGCGAGGGCTATGCGGCGACCACCCGCCGGATGGTCACGGTTCGTCGAGAGCGACCGATTACGGGCGAAGCCGTCGCCCCCTTCGTCTTTGAGGGCGACCGGAACGCATATGCTTTGTCGGCCACAAGCTGGTTCAAGTTCGGCTGGAGGCTTAGGATGCAAGCGGAACTGCGAGCTTTGGACGAGGCGCGGTTGCGATCGCGGCGCGGCCGCGGCAAGCCAGCAATGCTCCAGCAATGCTCCAGCAATGCTTAAGAGAGCGCGGCACCCGTTCATGACACCGGCTGACGACGAGCTGCAGGCCATCGCCAGACGCTATCGCCGCTTCGCCGCCGTCGAGGCGCGCGGCGCCTCGCCCGCCTATGAGCGGTTGGCATTGGCCGTGGCGCGCTCCCCCGACCTGTTGGCATTTTTGCGCTCGGTGCCGCCCGATCGGCGCCAACCGAACCTGTTTCTTGCCGCGCTTCGCCACCTCGGTGGCGTGCCGCGCGACGCGCGCGCGATAAAAGCGCTCGTTCGCACCGAGGCCGGGCGGATCCGGGACATCATGCTGTCGCGCACGACGCAAACCAACGAGCCCGCCCGATGCGCGGTTTTGTTGCCCGTTCTCGCCGACTTGCGCCAGCCGCTGGCCCTGATCGAAGTCGGCGCCTCGGCGGGGCTGTGCCTGCTCCCCGATCTTTATGGCTACGACTATGGCCGGCGTCGGCTCGAACCACCGGCAGCATCCGTGGCCCCGGTCTTTTCCTGTCGCGCCAGCCCTGCCGCGCCCTTGCCGGCGGCGCTGCCAAAGGTGGCCTGGCGCTGCGGGCTCGACCTCAACCCGCTCGACGTCAACGCGCCCGAGCAAATGGCTTGGCTGGAAACGCTGATTTGGCCGGGGTGCGAGGTGCGTCGAGCGAATCTGAAAGCGGCCCTCTGCCTTGCCCGGGCGCAGCCGCCGTCGGTTGTGCGGGGCGACCTCGGTCGCGACCTTGCTGCCCTGATTGCCCGCGCACCTACAGGAGTGCAGCTCGTCGTCTACCATTCGGCCGTGCTGGCCTACCTGCCATCGGCATCCGAACGCGAGGCCTTTGCGCGCAGCCTGCGCCTAACCGATGCGGTCTGGATCAGCAACGAGCCGGCCGCGGTGTTTCCCGAGCTTGCGAAAATGGCGCCGCCGCCGCAATCGCCCGATCAGTTCCTGCTCGCGGTTGACGGCAAACCGGTGGCTTGGACCGGCCCGCACGGGCAATCCATCACCTGGTTTGCAACTTGAGATTTGGCTGCTCGCTTCAGCAGGGCTTGCGCGCGGCCAAGGTCTTGAGCTGCCAGTCTCGCCCGGGCACGGCGGCGAGCAGGGCCTTGGTATATTCATGTCTCGGCTCGGCAAAGACGTCGGCCGTGGCGCCGCGCTCCACGATCACCCCGTCCTTCATGACCGCGATTTCCTCGCAGACGTGCGCGGCGACCCGCAGATCGTGCGTGATGAACAGCATCGACAGGTCGAAAGCTCGCCGCAGCTGATCCAACAGTTCCAGCACCTGCTTTTGCACGGAGACGTCGAGCGCGGACACGGGCTCGTCGGCAATGATCAATTTCGGCTTGACGGCTAGCGCGCGGGCGATGCCGATGCGCTGGCGCTGGCCGCCCGAGAATTCGTGGGGATAACGGCTTGCGGCCTTCGGGTCGAGGCCGACCAACCGCAGCAGCTCGGCCGCTTCCGCGTGTGCCGTCTGGCGCGGCGTGCCGTTGACGATCGGCCCTTGGGCGATGATGTCCCCGACCCGCCAGCGCGGATTGAGCGAGGCGAAAGGATCTTGGAAGATCATTTGCAGGATTTTGCGGAAGGGCCGCAGCCTGGCGCGCGACAATTGAGCCACGTCGCTGCCTTCGAGCAGGATGGCGCCGGCGTCGGCTCTTTCGAGGCCGACGATGCAGCGCGCCAGGGTCGATTTGCCGGAGCCCGACTCACCGACGAGGGCCAACGAACTGCCTTTGCCGATTTCGAGGCTGACACCGGCGACGGCCGGCACCCGTCGCCGCGTCAGCGAGAAGGCGCCGCCCCGGCCGGTATAGGTCTTGCTCAGCCCGGCCACGGCGAGCAGGGGGCGTTCGGGCCGAGCGCCTGGACGGGTCCCAAGCAGGTGACGCGGGCTGAGGCTTGGCACGGCCGCGACCAAGGCTTGCGTGTAAGCGTGCTGTGGGCGCTCAAGCACGTCGCGCGCTTGCCCCTGTTCCACCAACTGGCCCTGCCGCATCACCGCCACGCGATCGGCGATCTCGGCCACCACCCCGAAGTCGTGGGTGATGAACAGGATGGCGGTGCCGTGACGGGCCTGCAGCTCCTTGAGCAGGCGCAAAATCTGGGCCTGCGTGGTGACGTCGAGCGCGGTGGTGGGCTCGTCGGCAATAATCAGGGCCGGCTCCAGCGCCAGCGCCATCGCAATCATCACGCGCTGGCGCTGCCCGCCGGAGAGCTCGTGTGGGTAGCTCTTGAGAATGCGTTCGGGCTCGGGCAGGCGCACGTCGCCGAACACTTCGATGACACGTTGGCGGCGCTGCGCCGGTCGCAGCGCGGTGTGGACCTCGATGATCTCGTCGGTTTGCCGGCCCACGGTCATCAGCGGGTTGAGCGCCACCATCGGCTCCTGGAAGATCATGGCAATGCGACCGCCGCGGATGGCACGGATACCGCTGGGCGCCAGCGTCAGGAGGTCCTGGCCCTCATAGGCGACGCGGCCGCCGGTCACGCGCACGTGGGGCTCGGGCAGCAGGCGCAGGATGGCTTTGGCCATCACCGACTTGCCCGACCCGGATTCACCGACGACGCACAGGATTTCCCGGCGCAGCACCTTAAGCGAGACGCCATCGACGGCATGCGCCCGCTCGGCCCAGGCGGGCAATGCCACGGTGAGGTTCTCGATGGCGAGGACGGCGTCGCTCATAGATCGCGCAGCCTCGGGTTAAGCGCATCGTTGAGACCTTCGCCGACGAGATTGATCGCGAGCACGGTGAGGAGAATGGCGACCCCCGGCACCGTCACCAGCCACCAGGCGTCACGCAGGAAGGCGCGGCCCGCGCCGATCTGGAAGCCCCAGCTCATCAGATCCGGCGCGCCGAGGCCGAGGAATGACAGCGCCGACTCGATCAGGATTGCGTTGGCGACAAGCAACGAGCCGGTGACGATCAGCGGCGATAACGCGTTCGGCAACACCTGGCCCACCAGAATAGGCATGTCGCGCTGACCAGCAACGATGGCCGCCTGCACAAACTCGCGGGCTTTGATGGTGAGCACCTCGCCGCGCACCACCCGGGCGATGGGCGGCCAGCTGACCGTGGCGATGGCGATGACGAGGCTCGTGCCCGAGGGAGCGAGGATGGCGACCAACACGATGGCAAAGATGAAGGAGGGGATGGTCTGAAAGAACTCACTGACCCGCATCAGCAGGTCGTCGATGACGCCGCCATAGAAGCCGGCGATGGCACCGACACAGGTGCCGAAGGCGACCGCCGCCAGGGTCGCAAGGATTGCGATCAAGAGCGAGGTGCGGGCACCGTGGATGAGCCCCGCCAGCAGGCTACGCCCAAGCGAATCGGTACCGAGCAGGAATTCGCCGAACGGCGGTGAAAACGGTTTGGCAACGATGGCAAAGGGGCTGCTGGGCGCCAACAATGGCGCCGCCACGGCGACCGCAACGATGAAGGTGAGCCACACCAGGCTCAACACCACGCGCGGATTGTTGAGGAAACGCCGCCAGAAGCTCTGCATCAGCCGACCCTGACCCGAGGATCGAGAAGGACGTAAACGACGTCGACGACGATGTTGATCGTCACCACCAGGCAGGAGGAGATGAAGAAGATGCCGAGCAGCAAGTTGAGATCGCGTGCAAACAAGGCCTGGAAGGCCAGCTGACCGAGGCCGGGCCAGGCGAAGACCGATTCCACCACGACCGAGCCACCGAGCAGGCTGCCGACCTGTACACCCGCCACCGTGACCACCGGCATCAGCGCATTCCTCAGCACGTGCCGCAGCGTGATTTGACGTTCGCTGAGACCCTTGGCACGCGCGGTTGTCACATAGTCGAGCCCGCGCTGTTCCAGCATGGTGGCCCGCATCAGCCGCGCATAAAGCGCCATGTAGAACAGGGACAGCGTGACGGCGGGCAAGATCAGGTGTCGAGCGATATCGACGACGCGTTCCCAGCCCTCGTAAAAGGCGGCCGCATCCTCCATGCCCGATGTCGGCAGCCAGTCGAGCTTGATGGCGAACAGCAAGATCAGCATCAATCCGATCCAGAAGAGTGGCATGGCGTAGGCGATGATGGCAGCCACCGAGATCAGGTGGTCTTTCCAGCTGCGCACCCATACGGCCGCCAGCAGACCCAGCAGGACGCCGATGCCAAGCGAAAGGACGAGCGTGGTGCCCATGAGCAGCAGCGTGGCCGACAAGCGTGCCAAGATCAGCGGCAGCACCGGGCTCTGGTTGCGGAAGGAATAACCGAGATCGAGAGCCAGGATGTTTTTGACGTAGAGCGCGAGCTGAACGGGCACCGGCTTGTCGAGGCCAAATCTTTGGCGCAGCGCCTGGACGTACTCGGCCGGCGCACCGCCGGCCTCGCCGGCGAGCACCGTGGCCGCGTCGCCTGGTGCGAGCTGCAGCAGCAGGAAATTGAGCACCACCACGCCCAGCACGACGGGGATCGCCTGTAACAGGCGACGAAACACGTAGCGCCACAACCGCGCGCTGCCCATCGGCCTACCGCCTGTTGGTCACCGGGATCTATCGTGCGTCATGGTCCGGCGTGCGCGGATAGCTCACATCTTGCAAAGACAAGGACGCCATAACAGCATCCGAGCCCAAGGCCTACTCCCGCCACGTCGACGCGAAGTTGGTATAGATGCCGAGCGGGCTCGTGATCACGTCGTGGTAGCGCTTGTTGACGATGGTCGGAAAGGTCAGCTCGAACACCCAGACAATGGGTGAGCCGTCGACCACGATTTTTTGCACCTCTTGATAGTAGGCGGCGCGTTTTTGGGGGTCCGGCTCGATGGTGGCCTTGTCCATCAGCGCGTCGGCCTGCGGATCGCTCCACTGGGAGCCGTTGACGAACACGGTGCCCTGCTTGATCAGCTTGCCGTGAATGGCGCGATGCACACCGATCACGGGATCGGGCAGGTTGTAGAGGAAGTTCGACGTCAGGCTAAAGTCATAGTCGGTGTAGACGCGCTTGAGCCAGGTTGCCACGTCCTCGTAGCGAAGCGACGCCTTGATGCCGATTTTGCCCAACTGCTGCTGCACCACCTCACCGAAGCGCTGCCACTCGGGCCCATAGGGCGTAATGTCGTGCACGATTTCGAACCGGATCCCCCCCTCCTTGCGCGGGAAGCCGGCCTCGTCGAGGAGCTTGTTGGCCTTCTCGATGCCGTCGGCTGACTGGTATTTGGTAACCTCGGCCGTATAGATGCCGGACGGCGCAAAGTTGGAGCTGATCGGACCGGTAGCCGGCCGGCCGTAGCCGAACCAGATATTGTCGATCACGAACTGCCGGTCGATGGCGTAGGCAATGGCCTGGCGGACCTTCTGATTGTCGAAGCCGGGTTTTTTGGTGTTGATCAGCAGCTCGACCACCGGGCTGATCATTTCGTAGCCCTTGGTCGTGACCTCGATCGAGGGCAGCTGCGCCAATTTCTTGGCATCGCTGTAGGGCACGGCTCCGAAACCCGCAACGTGCGCCTCCCCTTTCTCCAGCGCCGCCGTCCGCGTCGACTCATCGTTAATGAATCGGACAACGATGCGATCGAGATACGGCAGACCCTTGCGCCAGTAGTCCGGGTTCTTGTCGAGGCGCACGAGCTCACCGCGGCGCCATTCGACGAATTTGAAGGGGCCGGTACCGATCGGGGAGTTGGCGTTGGCGTGGCTCTTGATGTCGCCCTGACTGAAGACGTGCTTGGGCAACATCGGGCTCTCGTAGCCCGACAGTGCCGCCAGCATGTAGGGGGCGGCGTTGTTGAGCTTGAAGACGGCCGTGTATTCGTCGGGGGTCTCCACTGCCGTCACGTCGCGGAAGGTGCTGATCCCGCGCGGGTGCACCTTCTTTAACACCTCCATGATGGTAAATTGCACGTCGGCGGACGTGAAGGGCTTGCCGTCGTGGAACTTCACGTCCTTGCGCAGCTTGAAAGTGACCGTCTTGCCGTCCGCCGCAACCTCCCAACTTTCCGCGAGGCCGGGTTTGGGCTTGAGGTCAAAGCCATATTCCAGGAGCCCGTCGTAGACCTTGGCCGTCACCTGCCCGATCGGCGCCGACGTCGAAATGTAGGGCGCGAGGTTGGGAGGCTCTGGCTGGGTGATCTGCACCAGCGTGCCGCCTGCCTTCTGGGCAGAGGCGGGCGTGCCGGCCAGCGCCACCAGCAGCCCAAACAAGGCCGGCAGCCCAAACAAGGCAAGTGCGTTGCAACGCGACATGGGCATGGGGGGTCTCCTGTTGGGTCTTCTACAGGATTGCGCGAAATCGCGCCCACGTCGAGGGTAGCGCGGAATCTCTCGGGGCCCCTTGCCCGCAAGCGGGAGCGGAAGGGGAGGCGATAACCGCCCAGCCGGCCTCAGCCAGCGCCCCTGGGCTGGCCCATTCTATTGGGGCGATGGCCAATCTTCCCCGCACAAAAACCCGCGAACCGGGAACGGGATCATACCCGTCCGGTTCGAGGCTCGTCTCGGGCTTGCCGCCAGAGGCCTTGCGTCAGAAATTCAAGTAGAGATTGAAGCCGCGCCGGCGGCGGCGCCTGTAGGGCCACCCACCACCGTAGTAATAACCGCGGCGACCATAATGGCGGCGCCGATAGTAACCGCCGCGCCAACGGCCCCCCCTGCGCCAGCGTCTCCTGGCGCTTGCGGGGGTGGCGGTCGACGTCAGCGCCAGACCTGAAAGGCCGGCAACGCCGAGCGTACTCGTCGCCATGGTTCCAACCGATGCCGCGCCGTACATGACCAGCATGGTGGTCACGGCGGCACTGCGGATCAAACCGCGTTTGACGGTGCGGCCAAGGCCCACGGCCGCCTCAACCATGTGTGGCAATCGGCCTTCGCACCGCACCACGCTAAGCTGCTTCACACTGCACCTCCAAGGGCACTGTGGCGGCACGGTCATACCCCGTGTCCGCGCGCTTCTTGTTGGGTGGCCTGCGGTTGCGACCATTGGGTCTGCGAGGCCACATCATCCAACTAGGCTAAGTCGACTGTTATTTTGCCGCAACCTGATCCTGCAACGCCCGGAAGCGGGTGCGGTTCCTCGAGCCAACATTTCCGGCGCGAGGCGTTGTTATCTTCACCAGACAAAGTCATCTATTCCGAGCGAACTGATCTTAGTATTGCCGCTCCGAGATGAAGGCCGGATGAATGCGAGCCATGCCTGCAACAGCGACGGCGACGCGTCAGATGTCCACGAACACCTACGTGCTCGGTATCAACGCTTACGATCATGACGTCAGCGCATGCCTCCTTCGCAATGGCGAAATCGCTTATGCCATCAGCAAGGAGCGCATCACGCGCGAAAAGCACGACACCGGGTTCTTTCAGGAGGTGATCGACTATTGCCTGAGCGCCGAAGGCATAACGCTCGGCGACGTCGCCCTGGTAGTGCGCAATTGCTACGTGCTGCCCCTCGAAGACTTGGAGACGCGCCTGCTCTATGAGGACATCCCCGAGTTCATGGATGCGCAGGAACGCGCGCAGGCGCTCAAAAGCCCGCTTTTTCGCCCCCATTCCAACGAGGTAATCACCGTCTCGCATCACCTCGCCCACGCCTACAGCGCCTTTGCCGCCTGTCCATTCGATGAGGGTGTCGTCATGATCGTGGACGGCGTTGGCAACTACGCCTCCGACATCCACGAACAGGACCAGCTCACCGGCGACGTCAATCCGCTCGCGCGCGAGTCGGAGAGCTACTATCGGTTCAAGGGTTCCGAGCTCACGCCGCTGCGAAAGGTGTGGCTCGACCCCGTGCGCGGCTTTCTCAGCGATGAGTTCTACTTCATGCCCGGGCTCGGCGCCCTCTACAGCCGGGTGTCCAGCTACATTTTCGGTGACTGGAACAAGTGTGGCGAGGTGATGGGCCTCGCGCCCTATGGTCGGCCCGACCCGGCACAGTCCTTAATAAAGCTCGAGGCCGGCGCGCTGGAGGTCCCGCAGTGGAGCGCGGAATTCGACAAGCCCTGGTTCCCGGAAGTCCACCGCGACTGGGAACAGAGCCCCTATATGCGCCACTGGCAGGATCTGGCCTGGCGCGTGCAGAATGACGCCGAAACCGTGCTGCTCGATCGCGCCATTTGGCTGCGCGAGACGACCGGCGCCAAGAACCTCTGCATCGCCGGCGGGGTCGGACTGAACTGCGTCGCCAATGGCCGCATTCTGCGTGAAGCCGGCTTCGACCAGGTTTGGATTCAGCCCGCCGCAGGCGACGATGGCATCGCCATCGGCTGCGCCTACTATGGTCACCTGGCGATCCTGAAAAAGCCGCGCTCCTTCATCATGGACCACGCCTATCTGGGTATCGACTACCCAGAACGGGCCGTGAGCGAGGCGCTGAACACCTGGCTCGTTCGGCTCGAGACGACCCGAACAAAAAGCAGCGACATTTGCGCCGAGGCGGCGCGGCTACTTGCCGAAGGCAACGTGTTCGGCTGGTTTCAAGGTCGCTCGGAGTTTGGCCCGCGCGCGCTGGGCAACCGCAGCATCCTTGCGGACCCACGCACGCCCGCCATGAAGGACAAACTCAACAAGCGCGTCAAGCACCGACAGGCCTTCCGTCCGTTTGCACCCGTCGTCTTGGCGGAACGGGCCAACGAGGTGTTCGAAGGCGAGGCGGAATCGCCCTTTATGCTGCTGGCCCAGCGCGTACGCCCGGAATGGACGCAAAAGATCCCGGCCATTGTCCACGTCGATGGTACGGCGCGCGTGCAGACGGTGCGGGAGAACCAGAACCCGCGGCTTTATCGTTTGCTGCGGGAGTTCGCCGCGATCACCGGCGTGCCGGTGCTGCTGAACACCTCGTTCAACGTCAAGGGCGAGCCCATCGTCGAGACGCCGCGCGATGCCGTCGAATGCTTCCTGGCGACCGGCATCGACTACCTCGCGCTCAACGATACCCTCCTGGCCAAGACCATCGGGCACCGCCTGCTCTCACCCTTTATGAAGGCGTCGTCGGAGATCGCCTCGATCGTGCGCACCGGCATGCACGCCGAGTAGCCCCCGCGCCAAGGTTCGCAAAAGCGGTGGCCGTGCAAGGGCGGCTCA
>DASTMQ010000284.1:0-27332 GCA_035714005.1 Hyphomicrobiaceae bacterium | reverse complement strand
GGTGCTGAGCTTGGTGCCCTTAGCCGAGGTCTTGCCGATCAGCCCCTCGCAGGAGGGATAAACGTAGAAGGCCCCCTGCGGCTTCGGGCACTTCAGGCCCTTGGCTTGATTGAGCATGGAGACCACCAGGTCGCGCCGCTCGCGGAATGCCTGATTGTTGCGCGCGATGAAGTCCTGCGGGCCGTTGAGGGCCTCGACGGCGGCCCACTGGGTGATCGAGGAGGCATTGGAAGTCGACTGCGACTGCAGCTTGCACATGGCCTTGATGAGGGGTTCGGGGCCCGCGCCGTAGCCGAGCCGCCAACCGGTCATGCAATAGGTCTTGGACAGACCGTTGAGTGTCAAGGTGCGCTCATAAAGGCCGGGCTCGACCTGCGCCGGCGTGAAGAATTTGGCCTCGTCGTAGATCAGGTGCTCGTATATATCGTCGGTCAAAACCCACACGTGCTTGGCCTTGGGCTGCATCAGCACGTCGGTCAAGGCTTTGAGCTCGGCCCTGCTGTAGGCAACGCCGGTCGGATTGCACGGCGCATTGAACACAAACCACTTGGTCTTGGGCGTGATGGCGCCGTCGAAGGCCTCCGGCTGCAGCTTGTAGCCGTCCTCCAATCGGCACGGCACAAACACGGGCTTGCCGCCACCCAGCAGCACGATGTCGGCGTACGACACCCAGCAGGGCGCCGGGATCACCACCTCATCGCCCGGATTGAGCGTGGCAAGCAGGGCGTTGTAGAGCACCTGCTTGCCGCCGGTGCCCACCGATACCTGTTGCGGGCGATACTCGAGGCCGTTCTCGCGCTTGAACTTGGCGACCACGGCCGCCTTCAGCTCCGGAATGCCATCGACGTCGGTGTATTTGGTCTTGCCCTCGCGCAAGGCCTTGATGGCCGCCTGCTTGATGTTCTCGGGCGTATCGAAGTCGGGCTCACCGGCAGAGAGCGAAATGACATCGCGACCTTTGGCCTGCAGCTCGCGCGCTTTGGTCGCCATACCGATGGTCTGGGAGGGCTGGATGCGGTTCAGGCTGTCGGCGATGAAGCCCATGGCTGCCTCGTTGGACTGCGTTTTTTGCGCCGCGATGCGCAAACGGCGCGGAAACCTACGCTGCAATGCCCGCGAGTCAAGGGATATGTGTCGCGCTCGGATCGGCCAGGGTAAATATCGGAAAAAAGCCCGGCCTCATGCTATCACTGAGCGCGAGGAGGAGCCCCATGAGCCTGCCCGCCGGCCCCGCCACCATCATCGGCGGACCCGTGTCGCCCTTCGTGCGCAAGGTTCTGGCGGTTTGCGAGGCAAAGGGCGTGCCCTACCGGCTCGATCCAATCGTTCCCTTTTTCGGCGATGACGCCTTTAGCGCCATGTCGCCGCTGCGGCGCATCCCGGTCTATATCGACGATGCGGTCACGCTCTGCGACAGCACCGTCATTTGCGAGTATCTCGAGGATCGCTATCCGACCCCAGCCCTGTTGCCCGCCGCTCCGGCCGCCCGCGCCCAGGTTCGCTGGATAGAGGAGTTCGCCGACACGCGGCTTGCCGACGTCTGCATTTGGCGCATCTTCTATCAGGCGGTCGTGCTGCCCTTCGTATTCGGCAAGGAGCGTGACAAGGCCAAGATCGCCAAGACCGTGGCCGAGGATTTGCCGCAGGTGCTGGGCTACCTGGAAAGCATCGCGCCGGGGCAAGCATTTCTGGTCGGTGAGCTGTCGCTCGCCGACATCGCCGTGGCCGCGGTCATCGCCAATCTCAAGTGGGCGCGGGTCTACCCCGAGGCGACGCGCTGGCCGAAAACACTGGCCTGGGTCGAACGCACCACCCTCACCCCTCAGCTTGCCAAAATCACCGGGTTCGGCGCGCGGCTGATGCAGACGCCTGCCGCCGAGCAACGCCGCGCGCTCTCCGACCTGGGCGTCGCCTTGACCGAATCGAGCTTTGCCGCGGTCGCCCCCCGACCCGGCGTAATGCCCCTCGGCTAAAGCGGTGGGCGAGCTTCCCGAACGGAACGGCACGAGCCCAGGCGTCCCGCGCGCGCGCCTGCCGGCCGTGCTCGCCCCCTTCGTTGAGGTCGAGCGCCATGAAATCGCGGGGCTGCTTTGGTCCTTCGCCTTCTTCTTCTTCGTCTTGTGCGCTTACTACATCATCCGACCACTGCGCGATGAAATGGGCGTCAGCTTGGGGCCGGAACGCCTGCAGTGGCTGTTCTCGGCGGTGTTTGTGGTGATGCTCGGCGCGGTGCCGCTGTTCGGCTGGGTCGTCTCCTCGTTCGCGCGCCGGCGTATCGTCCCCATCGTCTACGGCTTCCTGATCGCCAATCTGTTGGGCTTCTGGGCGACCTTTCAGATCGGCGCCCACGGCGCCGTCGTCGCCGGCACCTTCTTCGTTTGGGTCAGCGTCTTCAACTTGTTCGTGGTCTCTCTGTTCTGGAGCCTGATGTCGGACCTCTACCGCAGCGAGCAGGCGACGCGACTTTATGGCTTCATTGCCGCCGGCGGCAGCGCCGGCGCGCTCGCCGGTCCTCTTTTCACCCAGAGCCTGGTCGGCAGCGTTGGCCCGACCAACCTACTGCTGCTGTCGGCGCTGCTCCTCATCGCCGCCACCCAATCGGCCCTGGTGCTGCGCCGCCTGTTCGCCGGCCATGGCGCCAGCCAAGGCGAAGATCGGCCGTTGGGCAAGGGCCTGCTGGCGGGCGCCATCGCCGTGTGGCGCTCGCCCTACCTGTTCCGCATCGCGCTTTGGATCCTGATCGCCAATCTGGTGTCGACGCTGTTCTACCTCGAGCAGGCGCGCATTGTCGGGGAAACGCTGGCCGACCGCACGCAACGGGTGCAGCTGTTTGCGCGCCTGGATCTGGCCGTCAGCGCTGCCACCATCCTGGCGCAGGTGTTTTTGACCGCGCGGGTGCTGGCTTGCGTCGGCCTTGGCAAGGCAATCGCCATACTGCCAACCTTCGCCGCCCTCGGCCTGGTCGGCTTGGCGCTGTCGCCGACGCTGGCGGTGATCGTCAGCATTCTGGCGATCGAGCGGGCCTTGGCCTTCGCCATCGCCAATCCCGCCGTCAAGGTGCTCTATACCGTGCTCGAGCCCGAACAGAAGTATAAGGCGCAGAACTTCAACGACACGGTGGTCTTTCGCGCCGGCGATGCCGCCTCGGGCTGGATCTTCAACAGCCTGGCCAAGAGTTTGGGCCTGAGCCTTGGCGCCGTTGCCGGCCTAAGCCTGCCTCTGGCGCTGCTGTGGTTGGCTTTGAGCCTGCGGCTTGGCCGCCAGCACGCCGAGCGGGCCAGCAAGGCCGGCTGACGGGTGACACCGGCTGCGGCACCGCGCCGTTGCGCTCGTCACACTATCAGTGCAGCTCGTAACAATAGACGACCTGGCGCGGGTTGCGCATGACGTCGATCAGCACCGAGCATTGCACCAAGAAATTCTGGTTCTTATTCCTGAACAGGATCAGCGATCGGTTCTCCCAAGCGGCAACGTAGCCGGCGACTTCCCAGCCGTCGGCGACGAGCCTCTCAATGGTGGGTGCCGGCTGGGGGGCCCCTGCCTGGCCGGCCAGGAACAGCATGGCCAGGCTGGCACCAGCGAGCCTGATCGGCAGGGTGCAAACGGCCTCACGGTGCATGGGGACACCTCTTGCCAACAACGCGCGGCGGCGCAGGCGCCGCGCGCGCGCCTACATCGGCGGCGCCGCCCCACGGCCGACATTAACCCGCCCGGCTTGCAGGCTGCCGTCCGGTTGCTTGTTGGCTGCGGAAACGAAAATTTTTGCGCCTGGCTTGAGCTCGGCAACCTCGCCGGGCACGTAGAGGACGATGGGGATGCCGGCAGCGATGGCAATCTTCTTTTCACCGTCCTTGTACTTCAGCGTCACCGTCTGGCCGTCGCTCGCGGCCGCCGTCGCCTCGACGCTGCCGTTGGTCATGGTGCTCGAGGGTTGCAGATCCCAGCCGCGATGGCCGTCGCCGACGCCGCGCATGGATTCGGGAAAAATGTGCACCTCCAGGGCCTTCTGGCTGCCGTCGGCCTGCGGCATGCCGGCGACGCCGATGTAGGAGCCCTGTTTGATGTCGGCGGCCGTCGCCGGCACCAGGGCGACTACGGCGGCGTTGGGGGCAAGCTTCAGCTTCAATTCGGCGCCGTCGCGCGCCTTGACGAGGTAGGTGTCGCCTTCGACCCTCTCGATGGTTCCGCGGATGCGAACCGGTGCGTCCTGGGCCAAAGCCCAGGAGCCGGCCGTCAACAGGGCCAGCCCGAACCCGAGCGTCGTCGCCGTGAGCAGGCGCAAGAAATGTTTGAGCATCGTCATCCTCCCGAAGGTCCGAGCCGTAGCCATGTGAGGTGAACGCTGCGAGCGCGGAATTTAGTCCACTTGCACGAAACGTTGATGAGGCGCACGCTTCCCCGCGAGGCAATATGTTTCAAGAACAGCGCGAACCAAGCCGCGGCGCCCACAGGCTGCAGACAGAAGCGCCATCCTCATGAGCACATCGACACAACGTACACCCAGCCAAGACCTCGGCCTAATCCATCCGCTCTATGTGCGGATCACGCATTGGGTCAACGCCATCGCCATCTTCATCATGGTCGCATCGGGGTGGCAGATCTACAATGCCTCGCCGCTCCTGGCCTTCGCCTTTCCGCCGAGCCTGACGCTTGGCGGCTGGCTCGCGGGCGGCCTGCTTTGGCACTTCGCCGGCATGTGGTTGTTCGTCGGCAACGGCCTTCTCTATCTTGTGCTGGGGCTGAAGAGAGGCCACTTCCGGCGCAAGTTCCTGCCGATCCGGGCCACCGATGTCGTGGCCGACCTCGGCGCGGCAGTCACCGGCCGGCTCAGTCATGCCGATCTTAGCGTCTACAATGCGGTGCAAAAACTTTTCTACCTCGGCGTCCTCATTGCCGGCGTCGTCATCGTCGCGTCGGGCCTCGCCCTGTGGAAGCCGGTGCAGTTCAAGGAGCTGGCGGCCCTGCTCGGTGGTTACGAGAGCGCGCGGCTCGTGCACTTTTTTGCCATGGCCAGCATCGTGCTGTTTCTTGTCATCCATGTGGCGATGGCGGTGCTGGTCCCGCGCAGCCTGCGCGCCATGATTTGTGGTCGCTGAAGGAGTGAGTGATGCGCCACGCTCTTAAACGTCCGCCGGGAGTTAATGCCGAACTGCTCGTCCAGGACGCAGCGAGGCTGCTGCCCGATGCCTCGCGGCGGCGGTTTCTGCGGCAGGTCGCAAGCCTCGGTGCGCTTGCCACGCTCACGGGCTGCGATATCACCGATGCGCCATCCGCCGAGAAAGCCCTGCGCAAAATTTCCGAGTTCAACGACTGGGTGCAGGCGCGCCTCTTCAATCCCAACCGGCTGGCAACCACCTACCCCGATAGCGCGGTGACGCGGCCGTTCCCCTTCAATGCCTACTATCCCGAGGCGGAAGCCCCCGACGTCGATGAGGAGCGCTACCGGCTGATCCTCGATGGCCGCATCGCCAACAAGCAGCCGTGGACCTTGCCGCAACTTGCCGAGCTGCCGCAGGAGACCCAGATTACCCGCCTCGTCTGCGTCGAGGGCTGGAGTGCCATCGGCAAGTGGACCGGCATACCTTTGCGCAGCTTCCTTGAACGCGTCGGCGCCGATCTCACCGCCAAGTACGTGCATTTCGTGTGCGCCGAAGGCTATTCCAGCTCCATCGATATGCCGACCGCGCTGCATCCGCAGACGCAAATGACGCTGGCCTTCGACGGCCAGACCCTGCCGACGCGGTTCGGCTTTCCCATGCGCATCCGCATCCCAACCAAGCTCGGCTTCAAGAACCCCAAGCACGTGATCGGAATGACCGTGCTCAACAACTATACCGGAGGCTATTGGGAGGACCAGGGCTACAACTGGTTCAGCGGGCTTTGATGCCGGCTGCGCCCGCGGCGACCCGCCGCCGGGTTTCCCGGGCGCCGCGCGCGCGCCCGCGCGCGCCCCGTGCGCATATTTCGCATTGCCGAAGCCGCCGCGCCGCTGTGATGGTGTCGCCTCTTGCCGACCTCACACAGGAGCCGATGCGCCGTGCCCAATCTCTTCGAGCCGCTCAAGCTGGGACCGCTCACGCTAGCAAATCGCGTGGTCGTGTCGCCGATGTGCCAATACTCCGCCGAGGACGGCAGCGCCACCGATTGGCATCTTCAGCACTTGATGCAGTTTGCCATCGCGCGTGCCGGCATGGTGGTGGTGGAAGCCACCGCCGTTGAGCGCGTCGGCCGCATCACGCACAAGTGCCTCGGCATCTACTCCGACGCCAATGAGGCGGCGCTCGCGCGCGTGATCAAGGCGGCCAAGGCGATCGCCGCGCCGGGCACCGCGTTTGCCATCCAGCTCGCCCATGCGGGGCGCAAGGCCTCGGTGCAGCCGCCCTTCGACGGCGCCCAGCCGCTCAAATCGAGCGAAGACCCCTGGCTCACGCTGGCGCCCTCGGCAATCCCCTTCAGCGAGGGCTGGCATACGCCGCAAGCGCTCGACGAGGCGGGCCTCGAACGCACCCTTGCCAGCTTTCTGGCGGCGGCGGAACGATCGGTCCGTATTGGCTTTGATGCCATTGAACTCCACGCCGCGCACGGCTACCTGCTGCATCAGTTTCTCTCCCCGCTCGCCAACAAACGCACCGACGCCTTCGGCGGCAGCCTCGAGAACCGCATGCGTTTTCCGCTACAGGCGGCCGCCGCGCTGCGTGCCGTGGTGCCGGGTTCAATCGCGCTCGGAGCGCGCATCAGCGGCAGCGACTGGGCCGAGGGCGGCTTTGCTATCGAGGAGGCGACGACCTTCGCCCGCGCCCTCAAGTCGCAGGGCTATGATTACGTGTGTGTTTCGAGCGGCAACGTCGTGCCCAGCAAAATCCCATTTGCGCCGGGCTTCCAGGTACCGTTGGCGCAGGCGATTCGCGCGGGCTCCGGGCTCGCCACGCGCGCCGTCGGCATGATCGTGGAGCCGGCGCAGGCCCAGGAGATCGTCAGCTCCGGCAAAGCGGACATGGTGGCCTTGGCGCGCGCCTTCCTCGACGATCCACGCTGGGTCTGGCATGCCGCCGAGCGGCTCGGAGCCGCGATCAGCTATCCGCCCCAGTATGCCCGCGTCGCCCCCGCGGTGTGGCCCGGCGCGGCCCAGCGCGGCGCGGCGGTGCGCGCCGCCTGAGGCAGCCGCGCCTCAAGGCGCCGGCGGGGCCTGGAATGCCGGGGCGTCCGGTTCGGGCACGACGCCAGGCCGCACCAGCGTCGGCCCGGAGGTCAGCTTCGGCGAGGCAGGCTTGCTGGTCGCCGCCGTGGCGGCGGCGGTCCGCTGGCGCTGCGTGGCGGAGGCAAAACAGCGCTCGAGATTGCCGCAGCGTGCGCGTCCAGAGGGATGCGTCGGCGTTGGCGGCGCGTCGTTGAAGGAGGCGCACACCTGCGTCAGACCCTTGCGATCAAGCCAGCCTTCGCGCACGCCCTCGCCAACGGCCCAGCAGTCGGCCTTCAACTCGTTGCCGCCGACGTGATGGTGCCCGCACTCGTGGTAGAAGACAAACAGCCGAACCGTCTGCGGCTGCCGGGTCAACAGGCGCGGGTTCATCACCAATACGCCCGGGGAGGCGATGCCGAGGTTGGGCAGCCGGTTGTCGAGCACGTTGCGCACCGAGCCGCACTTGAGCGCGCGCCCGGCCATGGTGATGGCGCCGTCGCGCTGCAGGCTTACCGGTGAAGCCGATTGCGCCGAGGCGCCTTGCACACTCAGAATCAAAAGCACGGCTGCAACAGCCGAGAGGCTACGCTCAACCCGCATGTTTGACTTTCCCTCGAGTTCCCCAAAACTAGCGCGCGCCCCAACACCGCGCTCGCGCGACCCCGCGCGCAACCCATTGGCCACGCGCACTTTGCTGAAATTGCGGCAGCTCGACCTTGGCTTCAAGCCTCAAGTGGCGAGCGCGGGTCGTTGCGCCGTCGTTAAGCGGTGGAAAAGCCAAATGCCGGGCACGCAGGCAAAAAGCAACAGCGCCCCCAAGTCGATGGCCGCCGCCGCGCTCCCTCGCAGCGCCGCAAGCCAGCCGCCAAGCGCCGGCCCCACCACCATGGCGGCGTAAAAGACGCTAAAGAATGCACCCATGCCGATGGCGCGCGACGGCGGCCGCAGCACGCGCGACGGCAGGCTCATGATGGGCCCCGCCGGCAAACCGGCGACCAGGCCGAGCACGGCGTAAAGTGCCACCACATGCGGTTCCCGGCTCGCGAGCAGCAACAGCACGCCCGCGGCCAGACAGCCCGCAATAATGAAGGTCGCATGGTATCGCAGGCGGTCCGCCAGAAAGCCGCCGAGCGGCACGGAGAAGATGGCCAGCCACAGCATTAAGCTGACGGCCGATCCCGCGCTCGTGATTGGCCAGCCGCGCTCCACCAGCAATGAGGGGGAGAAGGCAAACACCATTGCCAACCCGGCATTGTAGAGACCCCAGATGCTACCGGCGACGATTACCGCCTTCAGCGCGGCGCGCTCGGGCACCAAGGTTTCTTCGGCTGCGACCTCGCTGCCGCGCGGCGGAGCGGTGTAGCGTTGCGCCAGCAGCACCAGGCCCAACAGCACGAGCAGGGCAGAAAAGAGGTATGCGGCCCTTAGTCCTTGCATCTCCGCGATGGGCGGCAAGACCACCAGCGCGGCGGCGATGCCGACCGGCCAGGAATTCACGAAGACCGCCATGGCGGTGGCGATTTCGCGGCCGGCGAACCAGTCCGTCACCATTTTCGACATCAAGACGTTGAGGAGCACACCGCCAACACCGGCCACCAGACGCCCAACGATCTGGCCGGCCCAACTCGGCACGAAGGCCATGATGGCGCCGCCCAACACCATCAGCGCCAAACCGGCGAGCACGACCGGCCGATCGCCGAAACGCCGCCCGACGCTGCCGCCCGGATAGGCGAGCGCCATGCCTGGCGCCAGATAGAGGCCAAACAGGACGCCAATGTCCGCCAGCGTCAGCCCCATGTCGCGCGCGATCAGCGGGGCGACCGCGGCCACGCTTTGATACTGGAACCCCATGGTCGCACGCACGGCAAACAGGAGGGCAAGCACGCTCCAGCGGCCAGCAATCAAAGGCAATCTCCGCCCTAAGCAATGATTGGTTGAACGGTCGGTATCACAAAGCTGTCAGTAACGGCTAATTTCGATTCTCTCATGTGGCCAGAGCATGGCGCCGAATGTGTCACCGCGGCAACGACAAAAAATGCCTTGGCCCCGCCGAGGCGGCGGCCTGGCAACGCTCGCGGCGGCAAGGCGTGCTAAGGCCGACGCCAGGGGAGACCAACCAAGGTCGCGCCGAAGCGCTGTAAGTCGTTCTTTCCGCCCGCAACTGCCGCCCACGCTTTGGGTTGGCGGCCGCGCCGGGAACGGCGTCCGCCTGACGCTTAAGGGAAATGCGAGGAGCCCGACAAGACGCCCCCCGCGAAACCCCGAAAACAGACCGTCTCGGAGCAATGCCATCTCGAGGCGCGCCGAGCCTTGGTTCATCCAGATGGCGAGCGCGCCCTCCCTCTGCGCTTGAGGCTCTGCTCGCGCTTTGTGGTTTTTTTTGCGCGTTGCGGGGGTGGGGTTGAGCGAAGGCAAAGCCTATCATCACCGCCCGCCGGGCTCACTTCGCCACGGCCACGCCGACAAGGTCCGGTCGGGGAGGTGCCACCGCAGGCCGCTTGGCTGTCGCGCTTGGCCGGCGTGCCGGCGCCAATTATTCCGCCGCCTGCCGATATTTGCGGGCGAATTCGAGCAGAGCGTCGTCGGCGCAGGCCTTAATCGGCGCAAAATCGCGGTGGGCGATGAACTCCGGGCGATTGAACTTGGTGATGTGGTTGGAGACCGCACACAGCGTCAGATACACGATCTTGCGCGGATAAGGCGTGATGTTGGGTGGGGAGGCGTGGGCCAGATTGCCGTGAAACATCAGCACGGTTCCGGGCTTGCCAGTCGGAGCGACGATGCCACCCTCTTCCACAAGCTTCGTCACCATGGCCTTGTCGAGCGTCCAAAGCGGATAGCTGGTGGTGGCCTTGTCGTGCCCGGCTTCGAGCGTGCCGCGCTTGTGACTCTTGGGAATGAACATCAATGGCCCGTTGTAGGGCATGACTTCATCGAGAAAGACCGAGATGTTCATGGCCCGCGCCTCCGGCATGCCGTC
The DNA here is from genome assembly GCA_035714005.1 of Hyphomicrobiaceae bacterium. Classification (GTDB taxonomy): domain Bacteria; phylum Pseudomonadota; class Alphaproteobacteria; order Rhizobiales; family Hyphomicrobiaceae; genus AWTP1-13. Next base: position 17,172 of record DASTMQ010000284.1, on the reverse strand, counting down.
GTCGCGCTTCCAGGTGCCGTAGTCCTGATGCCACTGCCAGACCTCGCCATCGAAGGCCGCCTTGGCGTTGATTTTGAATTGGTGCATGTAGACCGGCTCGCCGAAGAACTGCTCCAGCGGCTTGATGAGGCGGGGGTGGCGACCGAGGATGGCGAAGGCCTTGTTGTAGGTGTGGGCGGCAAAGGCCGTGCGTGGCGCGCCCGACTTTTCCCGCCACACCTCCTGCCGGTCGCTGTCGAATATGCCCTCCGCCTCCGAGCGCAACACCCCCATCTCCTCGGCGGAAAAGCAGTTGGGGAGCACCAGATAGCCGAGCTCGTTGAAATCCACGAGTTGCTGCGCTGTGAGCTGCATGGCCCGCTCCTGTGTTGGGTCTCCTGCCCGGCAAAAGTTGTAGGCCAATCCGACCGCCCTCACAACGGATCCCGCGGTCGCCGTGCACGGGATCCGGCGGACGCCGTGCCTGCCGGGGGCCGGCTCTTCACGGGCGCGTGAGAGGTGAGGCCGGCGCCGGCGGCGACGGATTGTTTACCGCTTTGGCGTTCGTTTTGAGCTGGGAGATCTCGGTCCAAAGGGCACTTAATTCCGACACAGGATCAAACGGATTGGCCATATTGTCGGCGTATCCACGCCCTACTAACCTGGTTCATATGCCTTGCGCCAAGGAGCCGGGTCGGGTCGCGGAGCCGGCACCAAGCGCGAGGGAGTGCGGGATGAAGGACATGTACGGGCATGTCAACAGAACAACGCTCCGCCGAGCGGCGCTCGACTTTGCCCTGGCGCTGATGCTGTTTTGGCTGCTGACCTTCGCGCTCAGCACTCACGATGGCAGAGCTCACGCCGTGCCACTCTACGCCAGCCCTCAGGGGGTGCAGACCCCAGCCGAGCGGGTGAACAGGTTAACGCTGCTCAGTTTCGAGTCGCGCGGCAGCCGTCCAAACCCGCCGAATGCGCGCCAATCCCTGGGCCTTCTCAGCTTGGCGTTTGCGCTCCTGGTAGCGCTCAACCTTGCCATTTGGCGTCATCTGCGCCGCGCATATGCCTCCCCGCGGCGTGGTGTGTGGAGGAGGGGATGACAGGTCAGGGTGGTCTTCTCCCCCACCCTCCTCCACACTATTGCAATGTTGCTGTAGTGTGTGCGCAAGACCGATGGGACCGAGCTGATGAGACAAAGGGCAACCATGCAGCTAACCGCTTGGAAGAGCCGGGTGACGATGGTTTCGGCGTGCCTGATTGCCGCCGCCACCGGCGCCGCCGTCCTGCGCACCGACGTGCTGCTCGGTCTTGGCCTCGGCTCGGCGCTGCAGCAATCGGGCTCGGAGCTGTCCTTCGATACCCCACCAGCGACCCCGAGAGGCGGCAGTGCCGTCGGTGATGAAGGCTTCTGGTTGACGCGCGCCCGCACCGACAGCTCAAGCCCGTTTGCCAAGCCGCTCCTGGTCGGCGACCGCATTGCCATTTCCAGTACCGACGGTGACAACCGCCAATTCGAGGTCACGGCGATCAAGGCGCTGGGAGCCCACCCGGCGGCCGACGGCAACCTGGCCTCGAGCCGCTTGATGCTCGTCGTCTGCCGCCTGATCGATGCCGGTGGCCGCGATCAGCGCACGGTGCGCTTCATTGTTGAGATGCCATCCCCGGAGGCTGCGCCTCCCATGCAAGCGAAGGCCCTCTAGCAAGCGAGGCGCCCTCTAGGGCCTAGTCGGACGCCTCGGACCAGCACGCGTCCCAGTGCTCATACCGACACGGGGGTCGGGCGCCGCGCGCGCCCAGAGGCACGGCAGGCGCCCGCCCCTTGCCCAACCCAGATCGTTATTTGCGCGCGCCGTTTGACCCCGTACTAGTCCGGGCAGCTGACCCTGTTGCCGCTGCCGGAGTGCGCACCTCATGCGTCTCAACCCGCCATCGATTTTCGTATTCCTGATCTCCCTGCTGCTGGCGGGCCTGGCGCTGATCTCCAAGTTCGGCGCCATCGGCATCAACGTGCCGCGCTACCTGCCGCACCAGGAATATTGGCTGGCCATGGTGGCCTATATCGTCTTGATGGTCGGCAATTTGGTGCGCGGGCTTTAGGCGATCGGCACGCTCGAGCCGTCTCCTTGTGCCTCACCAACCGATGGCCCGCGGCAACCAGGTCGCCAGGCCTGGATAAATATAGAGTACCACCAGAGCGAGAAGCTGCAAGCCGATGAAGGGCACGACGCCCTTGTAGATGGCAAGCGTCGGCACCTCCGGCGGCGCGACGCCGCGCAGGTAAAACAATGCCCAGCCGAATGGTGGCGTCAAAAACGAAGTTTGCAGATTGAGCGCAATCAGTGATGCAAGCCACACCAGATCGACGTTGAGATTGAGCAGCAGCGGCAGGAACAGTGGCACCACGATATAGCTGATTTCGATCCACTCGATGAAAAAGCCCAGCACAAAAATCAAGACCATCATAAAGATGAGGACGCCATCGACGCCGCCCGGCACGACGGTGAAGAGGTCGGCCACCAATTGCTCGCCATGCAGGCCGCGGAACGCGAGCGCGAAGACCTGCGCGCAAATCAGAATGAACATCATGCCAGCGGTAATGCGCGTCGTCCCCAGCGCCGTCTCCCGCAGCACAGCGAAGTTGAACCGGCCCGCGAGCACGACCACCAGAATGGAACCGAGCGCGCCCATGGAGGCGGCTTCGGTGGGCGCAGCCACACCGCCGATGATGGATCCCAGCACGGCCAACACCAGAGCGATCGGGGGCAGCGCCACGCGCAGCGTCGCCGCCAGGAGCGCCGGCCTCGACATGGCTTCTCGCTCTTGTAATGCCACGGGCGGCACCATACTCGGGCGGAAGATGCCGAGCAGGAAGAGGTAGAAACAAAAGATCGCCGAGAGCACCAGGCCCGGAAACAACGCTGCGGCAAACAGCGTGCCGACCGACTGGCCGAGAATGTCGGCAAGCAAGATGAGGATGGTGCTGGGCGGAATGATCTGACCAAGCGTGCCGGAGGCGCAAATCGTGCCGCACGCGGTCGGCAGATGGTAGCCGCGACGCATCAAGGCCGGCAGGGTGATCAGGCCGAGCGTCACGATTGTGGCTCCAACAATGCCCGTTGTTGCCCCCATCAGCACACCGACAATGATGATGCCAATGCCCAAGCCCCCGCGCAGGCCGCCGGCGAGATGGCCGATCACATCCATCAAATCGTCGGCAATCTTGGATTTCTCCAGCATCACCCCCATAAAAACGAACAACGGAATGGCGATGAGCGTGTAGTTGGCGGTCACGCCATAGATGCGCGCTGGCAGTAGATCGAACAGACCGGCCCCGAAGCCAAGATAGCCCCAGAATAGACCGCTGACGGCCAGCGTCAGGGCGACGGGAAAGCCGATCGCCAGCAGTACGAAAAACGAGACGATGCACAGGATCGCCAGCAACTCTGTTAACACCATGTCAGACCGTGTGCGTCGCGCTGGTGACCGTGGCCGTCGGATCGATGATGGGGATGAGAGCTCGCAACATCGCCGCAATGCTTTGAATCAGGAGTAGCGTGAACCCGATCGGCAACATCGCTTTCAAGATCCAGCGATGCGTGAGGCCGCCGGGGTCGGGCGATTGCTCGCCAATGTTGTAGGATTGCAGCACGTAGGGGATGGAAAGTTTAAGCAAAATACCGATCACGACAACGACCAGCACCGTCGACAGAAATTGGATCAGGCGCTGCACGCGCTTGGGAAAGCGGCCAAACAAGATGTCGACCTGCACATGGCCGTCCTTGAGGATCGCATAGGACAGGCCAAGCATGCAGATTGGCGCCATCAGGTGCCATTCAAGCTCCTGCATGGCGACCGAACCCGTGTGCAAGAAGTAGCGCAGCAGCACGTTGTAAGCCATCACCAGGACAATCGCGAATGAACACCAGCCGGTGACGCGGCCGATCCGATCGATCAGAGCGTCGAGCGCACCGGCCACCCTTGCGAGCCAATTGATCAATGGCATCCCCATCTGTCGCAAGGCGCTGCGTCGCCGGCGGCGAGCCGGCGACGCAGCGTGGGCCCAGGCACAAGAGCGCGCGAGGCTAGATTTGTCCGCGGATTTGGCTGTGATAAACCCCCTCCGAAATGCCGGCCCATTTGTCCCAACCCTTTTTGAAATTCATGTAGCTGTCGTGCACCTTTTTGACGATGGCGTCTTTGCCGGCGCTTTCGGCCAGTGTCTGTATCGTCGCGTCCTTGAGCTTGGCGAGCACCTCGGCGGGAAGCGGTGAGGCTTTGACGCCCTGGTTGGCTATCAGATCTTCCAGCGCCTCGGTATTGGTTGCATCGCACCAGGCTTGGCTAATGGCATTGCAGGCGCCGGCCGCGGCTCTGACGATTTCGCGCAAATCCGTCGGCAGCGACTCCCAAGCCGCCTTGTTGACAATGAGCTCCGTTACCGTCGAGGACTCATGCCAGCCCGTGGTATGGTAATATTTGGCGGCCTTGTGCAAACCCAGGCGCCGATCCTGGTACGGGCCGACAAATTCCGCAGCATCGATCACGCCGCGCTCGAGCGCCGGGAAAATCTCACCGGCTGGCAGCAGTTTCACGTCCACGCCCAGCTGCGCATAGACCTTGCCCGCCAGGCCGGGAATGCGCATTTTCAAGCCCTTCAGGTCGTCGACCTTCTCGATCGGCTTGCGGAACCAGCCCGTCATCTGCACGCCCGTATTGCCCATCGGCAGCGGCACCAGATTGAAAGGTGCATAAACTTCTTCCCACAGTTTCAGGCCACCACCGTGGTAGAGCCAGGCATTCATGCCTTGAAAATTGAAACCGAACGGCACGGCCGTGAAGTACTGTGCCGCGAACGTCTTGCCGGCCCAGAAATAGGCATTGGCGCAGTTCATCTCGACCGTGCCCTTCGACACGGCATCAAAGCCTTCAAGCGCCGGGATCAGCTCGCCGGCCGCGAAGTGCTGAATCTTCAAGCGGCCCTGCGACATGGTATCGACCATCTTGATGAAGTCGGTGGGGCTGCCGGGTCCCTGCACGTAGAACGGCGCCCCGGGACCATAGGCATTGGTCATCTTCCAACTGAAAGTCTTGGCTTGTGCGGATACCACCTGCGGGGCCGCTATGCTCGCGGCCGTGGCCGCGCCAGCGGCCACACCAGACCTCAAGAATCTGCGACGATTCATGGCTGCATCTCCCTTGTGCCGGCACATTCTTTTGCACGCGGCACGCTGGGCAGCATGCCGCGTGCCAGCCGGACCATGCAAAACAGGAGTGCGGCAATTGGACTAGGTTGGCAAGCGCTTTGCGCGCAGGCACCTGCTGGCAAGCCGCTTGGCTAACCTATAGATGGAGCCGTGACGGGACGAAGCAGGCGGGCCGCGGGCACCGGATTTGGCGGTCCCTTGGTCACCAGCGCGCCAGGATGCCCGCTAAATGTCCAGCCTCCCTTGCAGGCGCCAATCCCCACTGAGCGTTGGCACGGGCACACCGCGGCGATGAAGAAGTCAATGTCTCGCCTCAACGCCGATCTGTTGCTGCTCTTTACCGCCGCCATCTGGGGCATCGCCTTCCTGTTCCAGAAGTCGGCCACGGCCCATATCGGACCGCTTGCGTTCCTTGCCTTGCGCGGCCTGGTGGCCTTTGTCGCGCTCGCCCCGTTGGCCGTGCGCGAAAGCGCACGCGCGGCCGCGCCGGCCCGCTCGGATTTCTATCTGACCTCCGGCCTCGGCGGCGCCGCTTTCCTCATCGCCGGCTGGCTGCAGCAAGCCGGACTGGAAACCGCCACCGTCACCAACACCGGCTTTCTCACCGCGCTCTACGTCGTCATCACGCCCCTCATCGTCTTGTGCTGGAGCGGCAAGATGCCCAACGTGCTGGTGTGGCCGGCGGTGGCAATGTCGGCGATCGGCACCTGGCTGCTCGGTGGCGGCACGCTCAGCGCGTTTTCACGGGGTGACATCATGGTGGCGATCTCGGCTTTCTTTTGGGCCGTGCAGGTCGTGATCACGGCGAGCGCCACGCGGCATCGACGCCCGGTCGGCTTCACCGCCCTGCAATTCGGCGTGGTGGCGCTTCTAGCCGGCCTGGCCGCGCTCGCCCTCGAGCCACTGAGCCTTGCCCACGTGCGCGCGGCCGCCGTCGAGATCGCCTTCGTTGGGCTGTTTTCGAGCGCGCTCACGTTTACGCTGCTCACCATCGCCATGCAGCACACGCCGCCCTCGGAGGCGGCGATCATTGTCGGCACCGAGACGCTGTTTGCAGCCGCCGCGGCCTATCTGCTGCTGGGCGAGCGACTGAGCGCCTTGGGTTGGGTCGGCGCCGGCCTCATCCTTGGCGCCAGTCTCTTAGTCCAGCTCGGGCCGGCGATTGGGCACAAACGCGAAAGACGTTAGCCCTCGTGGTCGCCGCTTCCGCGGCCCCCGGCGAACGTGCTAGCTTGTCAGGCGCATGGGATGACGAAGAAAACCTCGCGGCCTCGCCTCATGGTCTTCGCGCTGGCGACGATCATCGCCTCGCTATTGTCACCGGCGCGCGCCGAGGAAGCTCACCAGGCCGCGCCCACGCCAGGCTCCGGCCCGCCACCGGCATGGCCGAGCTCTCCCTTCCATGGCGTGATCGATGGCGCCACCGGCCAGCCCATTCCGTGCCTGTGCCGCTATCAGGGCGCAGCCTATCGCCTTGGCGATACCGTATGCATGACCACGCACCTCGGTCGCCAGCTCACCCGCTGCGATCTTTTCCTCAACAATACGTCGTGGGTACCAACCGGGGTGCCCTGCACCACGAGCGCGCTAGCTCGGCGCATTGCCGCGCGCATGAGCCGGCCGGGGCTATTTCAGTAGCTCCGCCACCGCCGTCTGCCCGGAAGCGTTGGCAATGTCGACGGCCGTCTGCCGACGTTTATTCCTGAGCCCACGGTCGGCACCCGCCGCAAGCAGCGCCTTGACCACCTCACCGTGGCCCGCCGCACTGGCCAGCATCAGCGCCGTATAGCCCTGCTCGTTCCTGAGATCGGCCGAGGCACCAAGTTCAATCAGCGCGCGTACCACCTCGAGTTGCCCGCCCTGCGAGGCCAGCATCAAAGCGCTATTGCCGGCCGCGGAACGCCGATCGAGCTCGGCGCCCTTGACGAGAAGCAGCTGGGCGGCCTCTTTTTCCCCGCTTTCGATCGCCCGCAGCAGCGGCCCTAGGCCTTGCTGGTCGGCAATGCGGCCGTCGGCCCCCTTGCCGATGAGCGCCCGCACCGCCGCGCCGTTGCCGCGGTCGGCGGCGTGCCACAGCGCCGTGCGCCCGCGATCGTCCACGGCATTGACGGGTGAGGCGCCGCCGGCGTCCAGGAGTTGAATGGCCTCGGCGCAAAAAGCCGCCGCCAGCATCAACATCGTCACCCCGCCCTCCACCGTACCGCCGGCGCGCGCGCCCTTGCCGATCAAGGCTTTGGCGGCGTCCAGCTTGCAGCCGCGAATGGCCTTGCTCAAGGCCGTTTCGCCGCTGGCGCTGCGATGGCCGACGGCGGCGTTACGCGCCAGCAAGAGGCTGACGCTGTCCGTGTGGCCCTTTCCTGCCGCCAGCATCAGGGCGGTTTCGCCGGCCCGATTTGCGGCGTTGGCATCGGCGCCGGCAGCCAGGATGAGCTCCAGGCTTGCCTTATGGCCGGCGGCCGCGGCGAGCGCCAGCGGGGCGTTGCCGTCCTCATCGGTGACGCTCAGCGCGGCACCGGCCGCGATCAGTTGACCGAGCGCTTGCGCCTGGCCGCGCCAGGCGGCATCGAGCACCGCCGGCAAGCCATTGCGCCCGCCGGCGAGGTCTTTGCGCGCCGACCGCCCAGCCGATCCGGCCGCCGATTTCGGCGGCGAAGCTGCCGTCGCTCCTGCCGACGAACTGGCCGACGAACCGGCCGCCGATTCTGGACCGGTCGCCGAGGACCCCACGGTTGCCGACCATGCCAGGGCCTGCTTCGGCGTCTCGCGGCGGGGTTGCTGGTCGATCTCGCGCGCGAGCGCGACGGCCTCGCTGCGGCCGTTGGCCGCCGCCTTTGCCAACCAGGCGCGGGCCTCGGCCACGTTGACGGCGACGCCGCGGCCCGCCAGGTACATCTTGGCGAGATTGAGTTGAGCCTCGGCGTGGCCGCGCTCGGCGGCCGATTTCATCCAGCGGAACGCCGCCGCCTCGTCCTGTTCGACGCCGCGGCCTAGGCGGTAGAGCGCAGCAAGTTTGTACTGCGCCTCCGGGTCACCGGCCCTCGCCTGCTGTTCGAGCAAGTTGGCCGCGCGCGCGAAGGCACCCGTCCGCAAGGCGGCATCGGCCTCAGCGCTCGCCGATTGTTGGGCCAAGCCGGCCTGGGCTGCCAGCGACAGGGCCAGCGCAAAGCCCACCAAAGCGCTGAAGGGCATGGCGTACCTAGGCGGTGCCATACTTGGTCTCCACCTCGATACCGCAACTCTTGAGAAAGGCCGTGGGCAGAATGCCCCCGGCGCAGACGATGACGGCATCGTTCTTGAGGGTGAGTTTTTTGCCGTCGTGCTCGATCTGGATGTCCTTCTCGCCGATCGCCTTGATCTTTGATTTGAGCATGACGGTGAGCGAGCCCGCCTTTACCGCCGCATCGACACGGACGCGGTTTTTTTGCTTGGCCCGGCCGAACGCCTCGCTGCGGTAGGAGAGGGTAACGGTCGTGCCCGCCTCCTCGGCGATGCTCGCGGCCGCCTCGAGCGCGCTATCCCCGCCGCCAACCACGACGACGTGCTGCCCCCGATACTGCTCGGGGTCGATCAGGCGGTAGACCACCTTGGATTGCTCTTCACCCGGCACCTCCAGTTTGCGCGGCGTGCCGCGCCGACCGATCGCAAGCAAGACGCTGCGCGCCTGATAGCTGTTGGCGCTGCTCTTGACGATGAAGCCCGCCCCCTGCCGCGTCACCGATTCGACGCGCTCGCCATAACGGATCGTGAGTCCGGTCTTCTTCAGAGCATCGTGCCAAAACGCCATCAGCGTCTCTTTACTCACCTCGCGGAACTGCATGCGGCCGATCAACGGCAGCATGGCCGGTGCGGTCATCACCAGCTTGCCGCGCGGGAAGTGCCCAACCGTACCGCCGAAGCTGTCCTGCTCGAGGGTCACAAATTTGAGCTTGTGCCCGAGGGCCCCGAGGCTTGCGGAAAAGCCGGCCGGCCCGGCGCCGATGATCACCACATCGAGCATGTCGCCTGTCTGTCCGCCAGCGCCCAAGCCCTTGACGGACTCCATCGCCTGCCGTCCCTGCTCGATCGCATTGCGGATCAGGCCCATGCCGCCAAGCTCGCCGGCGATGAACAACCCGGGCACATTGGTCTGAAAGTCGGGTTTGACGATCGGCAGCTCGACGCCGCGCGTTTCCGTACCGAACACCAAGGTGATGGCGTCGGTCGGACAGGCGGTCTTGCAGGCGCCGTGGCCGATGCAGCTCGCGGGCTCGATGAGTTCGGCCCTATCATCAATAATGCCGAGGACGGGGTGCCCGGAAGCAACCTCCGGACAAGCGCGAACGCAGGCACCACAGCCCAAGCACAGCACGGGGTCGATCAGGGGATGCAGCGAGGCGGGTTCCGTCAGGCCCGCTTCCTTTGCCTCGGCCTGGGTCGAGCGACTGCGCACATCGACCTTCTTGCGCATGCCGAGATAGACCGTCCACACGACCAGGAGCGGGACGGCGTAAAAGGCCAAAATGGGATCGAAGGTGAGCGGCACGTCTTGCCCGATCTCGGCGACAACCTAGTTGTTGGTGAGGCCCAGTTCCTTGGCGGCGGCGGCAATGCGGCCGCCTGCGGAGGCATCATCGGCGAACACGGCGAGCGCGCGCGCCAGCGCCTCGCGCGCGGCGCCTTCCTCACCGAGTACCACCCGCGACTGGATCAGCCGCATCCACCCCTCTTCGTCGCGAGGCTTGCTTTCGAGCCGGTCTGCCAGGCTACTCACCATGCTGCGGATCATGGCCTGCTGCTGATCGGCCGGCAGCGCCTGCGCCAGCCGCATTTCCTCCGCCGTCAAGGCCCGCGTGCCGTGGCCCCTTTTGGCTTCGGGCTTGCCCGCGGCGTTGGCGCTCTCGCCGCTCGCTTGCGCCGCCAGCACGGGCTGGGCCGGCAAAGTGACGCCGAGCTCGCGCGCCAGGCCTTGTGCGCGCTGGCGCAGGTCGGCCACCCACGGCTCATCATCCATTGGCTCCGCCAGCAGACTGAGCCAGCCGTCGAGTGCCTCCTTTTTCTTGCCGGTCTGCTCCAGTGCCAGCGCCACGAAGTAGCGCGCCTTGGGATTTTTCGCATCGAGCGCCAGCGCGGCATTGAAGGTTTCGGCGGCTTGCGGCGACACGGTGCCGTTCTCGACAGCGACCATGGCTTCGCCCAATGCGCCCTTGATCGCCGCCGACTGCGGCTCCAAGGCGGCGGCGCGTGCGTAGGCCTCCACCGCCTTGGCTGGCTGCTGGACGCTGAAATAGGACCAGCCCAGCATGCGCCAGCCCTGGACATCGTCCGGCTTCTTTTGCAAGCGCAGCGCCAGCCGCTCGATCATGGTGTCGACGTCCGGCAGCTCGGCCGCCTTGGCCGGGGAGGCGTTCGCCGGCGGGCGCGGCGCTTTCGCCTTGGCGTAGAGCTCCAGGCGCGCAAGGTCGGGATCCTGCGCCAGCACGCCGGTGGCTTCGCCGGCGCGCGGCGTTGCCGCCGGCTCATCGGCCAGGCCGAACAGCGTGAGGCCACACAAAATGAGCGCCAACAAGCTGGCGCTGACCAGCACCGCCGGCTTGGCACGGCCGCTCCAGCGCCAGGCGCGCGAGCCGCGCGCCTCTTCCAGCAGTTGACGGAGCAATTCGATGCGGGCCTCGTCGGTCCTGCCGCGCCACGAACGCTCAAGCTCCTTCAGGCGAACGACGCCGAGTTGGGCGAGCGCGTGCGATAGCTCGCTGCTCGCACCGCCGCCGGCGCGGTTAACAACAAAGACGAGCGCCGCCACAGCGACGCCAGCGAGAGTGAGGCCCAAGGCGAGCGAGGGGGTCATCGTGCCGGCTCCAAAAATGCTGCTGCTATAGTTAATGCCATCGTCGGCTCGATTGCGATGGTCTTTGTTGTGAACGATTTCGTCAGCAGGCGCATCGATCCGTCTCGTCGCGGCGCGCCGATATCGCCGGCACAACGATATTGCCAAGCGACTATTCCCTTGCATTGGCGCGAAATTGTGCCGATCCGCGCCGCCGCGGAGAATGCGCGAGCGCCTTCGGCAAAGTCTGCCGGCATGCCCGCGCCCGCAGCGGATGCTTTCGCCAAGCTTCGGCCACAAAAGCGCCTGCTTGTGTCAAGTAGTGTTGGGGTCTCGATTGGGGGCGCCACCATCGAGCGAGCCACCGGGACGCTGCTTCCGGACCCAGCCTGCTTGGGGAGAGAAGATGCGCTTGGCGCGCGCGGGGGGACGATGACCGCTTCAGCCTCCTTACCGATGCCGCGGCGCACGGATGCTGCCGCCGCGGCTCCAGGCCAAGCGGCACGATCAACGCCCCGGACCGCGCAACCGACGCCGGCCAAGGCGGGCGAGGCTCAACGCCCGCCGCCTCGGCGCTCCCCGCCCAAGACGTCGCGCCCGTCAGCCACGCTCGCCAGCCAGCTTCCCTCGCTGACGTTCGCAATCATCGTGGCGGCAGCGTTGATTTACGGCTGGCAGATGCGCGATGAGGGTCACCTGACGCCGGAAACCGGCGTCGGCTACTGGCTCGGCATCGGCGGCGCCGGCGCCATGCTGCTGTTGCTAGGTTATCCGCTGCGCAAACGCCTGACTGGCCTGAAGATCCTTGGTGGCGTCACCGGCTGGTTCCGGCTCCACATGATGCTCGGCGTGATCGGGCCGGCCCTGATCCTGCTGCACGCGAACTTCAAGCTGGGCTCGCTCAACAGCAACGTCGCCCTGTTGGCCATGCTGACGGTGGCCCTCAGCGGCCTGATCGGTCGCTATCTTTATGGCCGCATCCACCTGGGCCTTTATGGCCGGCGCGCGCAAATCGCCGAATTGCAAGCCGACGTTGCCGCCCTCAAGGGCGCCATCACCGGTGAGCTGTCGCTGCCGCCCGACGTGCTCGCCGCGCTCGACCGACACGCCGAGGCCGCCCACCCCCGCCGCGGCGGCGTGCTGTCCTCGCTCATTGGCGTAATCAACCTGCGCTTGACCTCGCTCGGCCTCAGGGCCCGGCTCAGCCGGGTAGCCGAACGGCACATTGGCGCCGAGGCCAAGCGGCTCGGCTGGTCGTGGCGCGTGCGGCGTCGGCATATCAAGGCCGTGCGCCGGCTCCTTGCTGAGTACCTCGCCGCGGTCAACAAGACCGCCGCCTTCGTGTTCTTCGAACGCCTGTTTGGCTTGTGGCACGTCTTGCACCTGCCGCTGTTTGCCATCCTCCTGTTCGCAGCCGTCATCCACGTGGTTGCCGTTCATCTGTACTGATCGGAACGCCGGTGCAACGGCACGGGACATTGATTTTACTGGGTGTTTTGCTCCTGTTGGCGACCCTCTCCATGGCACGTGCCCAGGGCATCTTCGAAAAGCTGGTGATGCCAGGACCGTTGGTCGGCGCGCATTCTGAGCTCGAGGCGACGTGCAAGAGCTGCCATGAGCCGTTTGCCCAGAAATCCCAATCCGGGCTGTGCTTGGCCTGCCACAAGCCGATTGCGGCGGATCGCCAGGCCAAGCGCAACTACCACGGCCGCCACCCCGAAGCCCTCAAGGGCGAGTGCAAGACCTGTCATACCGACCACAAGGGCCGCACCTTCGATATCGTTCAGCTCAACCGCGAAACCTTCAATCACGCTTTTGCCAATTTCACCCTGACGGGGGCTCACAAACGCGCAAGCTGCGATGGTTGCCATCTAAAGAACACGAAATACCGCGAGACGCCCGGGCGCTGCTTCGACTGCCACAGGTCGAACGACGCGCACAAAGGCCGGTTGGGCGAAAAGTGCGAAGGCTGCCACGGCGAGGAGGCTTGGAGGCGCGTGAAACCCTTCGACCATTCCAAGACGCGGTTCGCGCTGGTGGCCTCCCACAAGGAGGTCGCCTGTGCCAAGTGCCACGCCGGCGAGCGCTACCAGGGTTTGGCCACCAGCTGCAGCTCCTGTCACGGCCTGCAGGACAAGCATGCGGGGCGCAATGGCAGCAGCTGCGAGACCTGCCATGCGCCCACCAAATGGTCTGCCGTCAGCTTTGACCACAACAAGGCGACCCGGTTTCCCTTGCGCGGCGGCCATGCCAAGCTCGCCTGTGAACGCTGCCACACCGGCGATGCCCGGCGCGACCGGTTGGCTACCAACTGTGCCGCCTGCCACCGCAAGGATGATCCCCACAAGGGCCAGCTCGGGGCTGCCTGCGAGAGCTGCCACAAGGAGACCGGCTGGCGCCAGGCGGTGGCCTTCGACCATGACCTGACGCGCTTTGCCCTCATCGGCCTGCACGCCGCCGTGCCCTGCGAGGCCTGCCATCGCACCCCCTCCTTCAAGGATGCCTCCCGCGCCTGCGCCAGCTGCCACAAGGATGTGCACCACGCCGGACGTTTGGGCCCCAATTGCGCCACCTGCCACAACCCCAACGGGTGGTCGCGCTGGAGGTTCGACCACGACAAGCAGACCTCCTACCCCCTGACCGGCGCCCACCGTGCCCTCCAGTGCCATGCCTGTCACAAGACGAGCACGGGCGCGAAAGTGGGCGCCCCCAGCACGTGCCATGCCTGCCACGGCCAAGATGACGTGCATGACGGAGCTTTCGGCCGGGCGTGCGAAAAATGTCACACCACCGTTTCTTTCAGGCAAGGACTGGCCAGGCAATGAAAGTGACCACGGGTTCAAAGGCTTCGCTTGCCGCGGCTTCGCATCGGAGCGGAACCCGCCAGGGAATAGGCGAGCATCCCGCGCGTTATGTGGCAGGCCCGCAAGGTGAGGCCGACGGCGACGATTTTCGCGAGAGGATGATCGCCTTCTTGCCGCGCCTTGCCGGGTTTGCATATGCCCTCACGGGAAATGCAGATCAGCGCGACGACCTTGTGCAGGAGACGTGTGCCCGTGCTTTGGCCAATAGGGACAAATGGCAGCCCGGGACGCGGCTCGACAGTTGGATGTTTCGCATTGCACAGAACCTTTGGCTCGACCGGAAGCGTGCGGATCGGTTCCGCGGCGAACCCGTCGATGTCGAGGCGGTCGACACGCTGGTCGGAAGCGATGGACGCGCGGTTGTGGAAAACAGGTTGGAGCTCGCCGCGGTGCTTCGCGGCCTCGAGCAGCTCTCGCCTGAGCATCGGGTGCTGATCGCTTTGGTTTGTGTGGACGGCTTAACCTATCAGGAGGCAGCCGAAGTGCTGAAGGTCCCCGTCGGTACGGTCATGAGCCGCTTGGCTCGGGCGCGGCTGGCGATCCACGATGCAATCAATGGGGCGCCTGCGAAGGCGACCACGACAATGGAGACTCGTCGTGTCCGTAGTGTCAGATGAAGTGTTGATGGCGTATGCCGATGGTGTCCTTGACCCCGCCGAGCGGGACGCCGTCGAGGCGGTGCTGCAAAGGCACCCGGAGTTGAGACAGAAAGTTGAAAAGTTCCGCGCCACGCTTTCTCCGCTGCAAGACCTATTCCGGGCCTCGATCGGGGTCGATCGCCTCGACCCTCTGATCGAGCGGATCCGGCGTGGCGACTTGGCGCCCGCCCAGCTGCCCACGCGTCCGAGCGAAGTCCGGCACCTGCCGCAAGCCCGACCCATGCGGGCCCCCCGGCATCCCTGGCACCAGTACTATCCCATGGCGATCGCCGCGTCCCTGGCCCTGTTGATCGGCGCCGGCCTGGGCTCGCTGCTCCAGCCCCGGGCCGCCTCATCCGTGCCAACGGCGAGCTTCATCGGCGTCAGCGACGGCAGCCTGACGGCCCAGGGTCCCTTGCAGGACCTGCTCGAGCATACCGCCCGCGGCATACCGGTGCGGGCGGAGCTCGCCGGCGGCGGCAGCTGGGAGCTCGAGGCGGCCTTCACCTTCCGCTCCATCGGCCAGCAGCCCTGCCGGCGCTACGAGCTCAGAGACATGACAGCGCAGGCGCACTTTGCCGGTTTTGCCTGCCGCGGCGGCGATGGTCAGTGGACCGTCCAGGCGCACGCGAGACTTGATGCCGCCCCGGTGAACCCGGGCACGAACTTCACGCCGGCGTCGGGACCAAACGTCGATGCCGCCGACGCGGCGCTCGAGGCCGCCATTCGCGCCGCCAGCGGCGGCAGGCTCTATCCCGACGCGCAGGAAAAGGCGGCACTGGTTGCGGGCTGGACCGAGTAAGCGAACGCCCGCGACCGGCACCAGGACGTCCAGAGGCAAACGTCCAGAGGAAATCTTGGGGGACGGCCCGCCGTGACGGCATTGACCGTCGGCGGGCCGTTTTGCTTTTGGCACGGCGCCGAGGCCCTGCGCCGGGGCAAGGACCCTAGGGACCTAAGATCCGGGGCCCACGGCCCAACCGGGGCGTCCTAGGGTCGGCGCCGCCGGACGCCTTGGCGCCCGGCGCCACAGGGGTGGCGCCAAAAGCTGCCCCGTGCGCGCTGAGCCAAGCGCCTGGGGCCGACAATCCCAAAAATTCTCAAAACCGCAACCCCGGCGCCGCCGGGTGCGCTCGACCCTTGCCGGGCTTCAGAGATTGGCAAAACTTTTCCGTTTGCTGACGGAATAGTCCCGGATAGGGCGCGTTGTGGTTGCAAGTATGTTTGGTGCGCGTGGCAGACGCACGTGCGCCAAACTAGGGTGCTTACGGACGACGGAACGGTCGGCAAATTGGCAGACATCTGACGGTCGGTCGGGCGACCGCTCAGCGCGGATTGCCGTTACTCCAGCACCATCTGGACGATCCTCGCCGCTTGTCGCGACCCCGCTAGGTTGGTCCGGCAACCGTCCCGGCTGCGCGCAAAGCGCCGCTCCGGGACGGCAGGCCAAATGCGCGGGCAAAATCAAAAATCATCAAAACTAGAACGGAGCTTATAGGCTGTGAACTGATGAATAGACTGCTGAGGGGGTTGGCGATCCTGCTCTGCTTCGGGCTGGCCGGGGTCGAGCTGTTGGGCGCGCGCGCCGAGGCGCAGCAGCGGTCCTTCGATCATTTCATGACCGGCTTCCCCCTCACGGGCAGTCATTACAGCGTCGATTGCACGTCTTGCCACGTCAATGGCCGTTTCAAGGGCACGCCCCGGCAGTGCATCGGCTGCCACAACGGCGGTATTGCCCCCGGGCAGCGCGGCACGCACGGGCCGACCACCGCCAATTGCGAGGCGTGCCATACCACCGCGACCTGGGTGCAGGTGCGCTTCAATCACAACCAAATCACTGGCGCCTGTGCCAAATGCCACAACGGCGCCCATGCCCGCGCCAAGCCCCCAAGCCACATCGACACCGCCGCCCCATGCGAGAGCTGCCACACGAATACCTTCTCCTTCCTTGCGGTACGCTGGGACCACAGCGGCATTACGGGAAGCTGCGCCTCTTGTCACAACGGCAGTAAGGCGCTGGGTAAATCGAAGTCGCATATTGCCACCTCGGCCCCCTGCGAAACCTGCCACAAGAGTACCGCCTCGTTCGCCGGCGCCCGCTTTGATCACCCGGTCGGCATCACCAACTGCGCCTCCTGCCACAACGGCACCACGGCGCCGGGCAAGCCAACCGCCCACATCGCCACCTCCGCTCCGTGCGAAACCTGCCACAAGAGCACCGCCTCGTTCGCCGGCGCTCGCTTCGATCACCCGGTCGGCATTACCAACTGCGCCTCCTGCCACAACGGCACCAGCGCCATCGGCAAATCGGCCAAGCACATTCCCACCACGGCCGCCTGTGAGACCTGCCACAAGTCGACGACGGCGTTTGCCGGCACGCCCATGAACCACACCGGCATCACCGCGGCCTGCGCCAGCTGCCATAACGGCACGAGCGCGGTCGGCAAATCGGCGACCCACCTCCCCACCGTTGCCGCCTGCGAGAGCTGCCACAAGTCGACGGCGGCCTTTACCGGCGCCGTCATGAACCACGCCGGCATCACCGCGGGCTGCGCCAGCTGTCACAACGGCACCGCGGCGCGCGGCAAGCCCGCGACCCACATCGCCACCACGGCGGCCTGCGAGAGCTGCCACAAGTCGACGACCGCCTTTACCGGCGCCGTCATGAACCACGCCGGCATCACCGC
>DASTMQ010000283.1:0-2722 GCA_035714005.1 Hyphomicrobiaceae bacterium | reverse complement strand
GCGGCGGACCGCGCGTCGTGGGCGTTGGCAACGGCGAGGCGCCCGCCGTGATCGCGCGCACGCTCGTGGTCGGCGACGGCAATCCCATTTACGTCCTCAACGGCATGCGCCAGGCCACCTTGTGCTGGCCGACCTTCGATGCGTCCGTCGCTGGCGCGGGAAGCGACGACATGAGCGTGCGCGCGCCGATTATCGGGCGCGTGGCCAAGTTGTTCGTGCGCGAGGGTGAGCGCGTGGCCAAAGGCGATCGCATCGCCGTGGTCGAAGCCATGAAAATGGAGCACGTGCTGCATGCCCCCGGTGCCGGTCGGGTGGCCAAGCTCGCCGTCAAGGAGGGACAACAAGTCACGCTCGGCGCTGCGATCGCCACCCTGGCGCCGGCCGCCGAGAACGATTAGTTTGGGTGCCCAACTGCTTTCCTGCCTGCCGCGCACGGGGACAACCGCAACGCCTGCAATGCCGAAAATCACCTTCATCGAGCATGACGGCACCGCGCATACGGTCGATGCCGCGATCGGAGACAGCGTTATGGAAACGGCGCTGGGCAAAAGCGTGCCGGGCATCGTCGCCGAATGCGGCGGCTCGTGCACCTGCGCCACCTGTATGGTGTACGTCGACGAGGCCTGGCAGGACCGCGTCGGCGAACGCACGCCCGAGGAGGAGGATCAGCTCGACTTCGCCTTCGACGTCAAACCGAACTCGCGCCTCTCCTGCCAAATCAAGGTGACGGACGAGCTCGATGGCCTCATCGTGCGCACGCCGGCCTATCAGGGGCGCTGATGGGCCCCACCGTCAGCCCGGCAGTGCGATGTCGCGCGACTGAATCCGCTTAACGCCGGCCTGCTCCATGCCTTTCCAGGCGGCGGCGAGCGATCCCTGGGTATCGATGCCGCGGCAGGCATCCTCGATGACCGTGGCGGCAAGGCCGAGCGTGCGCGCGTCCATCGCCGTCCAGGCGACGCAGAAGTCGGTGGCAAGACCCACGACGTAGACCGATTTGATGCCGCGCTCGTTGAAATAGCCATCGAGCCCGGTCTTGGAGCGGCCATCGGCCTCCACGAAGGCGGAATAGCTGTCGACGTTGCGATTGAAGCCCTTGCGGATGATCAGCTGGGCATGGGGAATATTGATGTCCTTGTGGATGGCGGCGCCGTCCGTGCCCTGTACGCAGTGATCGGGCCACAGGATCTGCTTGCCGTAGGCGAGCTCAACGCTGTCGAACGGCTTCTTGCCGGCATGCGAGGAGGCAAACGAGACGTGTCCCGGGGCATGCCAGTCCTGGGTCAGCACCACGTTCTGGAAGGCTTTGGCCAAGCGGTTGATGAGCGGGATGATTTCATCGCCCTCCTTGACCGCAAGGCTGCCGCCGGGGGTGAAACAGTTTTGTACGTCGACGACGATCAGGGCCGTATCGGACCCTGGCGTGATCTTGCTTTGAGCGAAGGCGGAGGGCATGAGCGAGGCCATGCTTAAGCCGCAGGTGCCGACAAGAAACGAGCGACGGGACAAAGTGTGCATCGGGCTGATCCTTCTGGCAAGCTGATGCTGTCCCCAGCTTATGCTGGTGGGTCACTCGCCGGAAGCATAAGGTTCCGGTAAATCTGTGGCGGGATCGGACCGCTACGAGGACGGCGATGGCGTTGCATTTGATCAAGCTGTGCGTCGGCACCGACACGATTGAGGACCTGGCCAGCTGGCAGGCGGAGCGGTTGCAGGCACGCCGCCGCGCCGGCGAAAAGCGGCCAAACCTATTCCATCGCACCTTCCAAACCCCCAAGCGACGGGACGAACTGCTGGACGGCGGCTCGCTCTACTGGGTCATCAAGGGCATCGTGCAGGTGCGCCAGCCCTTGCTCGACATCGCCGAGGGCAGCAAGGAAGACGGCACGCCCTGTTGCCTGCTGATCCTGAAAAACGAGCTGATCGCCGTGCGGCCTACGCCGCGCCGCGCCTTTCAGGGCTGGCGCTACCTGAGCCAAGCCGAAGCCCCGCCCGATCTCAAACGCGGGGCCGCCAGCGGCATCACGGCAATGCCGCCAAAGCTGCGCAAGCAGCTGGCAGAACTCGGGTTGCTCTAGGGTTGCTTTTGAAAAAAGCGCGCGCGTCGGCTCTCGCCCTTGCGAGCCACGCCGTCGCACCTCGCCTGCTTTAGTTGCACGCCTGCTTCAGTTGAGAGTGCGGCGGCATCCGGCTAGGCTTGGGGTCCCTTGCGCGCGTCCCAGGAGTTCGACCATGGCTGAGCAACCGATCCCCCAGCGTGAACCCGCCGAGGCCGGCCCTGCCGCTGCCTTGGACATGCCGCCCGAGCGGCGTCGCGCCGCCATGGCGCACGCCGCCCTCCTCTCGGAGACCGCGGCCAAGGTTGCCGCCGACCTGCCGCTCGGCGCCGACGTCGACGACTTTCGCCGCATCCTCGCCGCCGAGGCGCGGCCATGATGGAGCTTGAGCAACTCTCGGCGCGGGCCCTGGCCCAAGCCATCCGCGGCAAAAAAGTCTCCAGCCTCGAGGCGACGCGGGCGGCGCTTGGACGGCTGGCGGCCGCCCATGAGCACACCAACTGCACCTTGAGCCTCGAAGCCGAGGAGGCGCTTGCCGCGGCTGCGGCCTGCGATGCCGCCATGGCCGCCGGCAAGCCCATCGGACCGCTTGCGGGGGTGCCCCTCGCCCACAAGGACATGTTCGATCGCACGGGCAAAATCGCCAGTTGGGGCGCGCGCATCCG
>DASTMQ010000282.1:0-17714 GCA_035714005.1 Hyphomicrobiaceae bacterium | reverse complement strand
GGGCCAGAGCGCTTGCGCGAGCGGCACACGGCGCGCGGCAAGCTGTTGCCTCGCGACCGGGTGTTGCGCCTCATCGATGCGGGCTCGCCGTTTCTCGAGCTGTCGCCCTTGGCCGGTTACGATCTTTATAGCAAGGACATCCACGCCGGCGGCATCATTACGGGCGTGGGACGCATTGCGGGACGTGAATGCGTGATCGTGTGCAATGATGCCACCATCAAAGGCGGTACCTACTTTCCGATCACGGTTAAGAAGCACCTGCGCGCCCAGGAGATCGCGCGCGAGAACCGCCTGCCGTGTATTTATTTGGTCGATAGCGGCGGTGCCAACCTGCCGCAGCACACCGAGGTGTTTCCGGATCGCGAGCACTTTGGGCGCATTTTTTACAATCAAGCGACGCTGTCGTCGCTGGGCATTCCGCAGATTGCCTGCGTTATGGGCTCGTGCACGGCCGGTGGGGCTTACGTTCCTGCCATGTCGGATGAGTCGATCATCGTGCGCAAACAGGGCACGATTTTTCTCGGCGGGCCGCCGCTGGTGAAGGCCGCCACCGGCGAGACGGTGAGCGCGGAGGAGTTGGGCGGCGCCGAAGTGCACACGCGCCAGTCGGGTGTGGCCGATCATTACGCCCTCAACGACGAGCATGCGCTCGAGATCGTGCGCAGCATCGTTGCCAACCTGAATAGCGCCAAGCAGGTGGACATCACCCTGCGCGAGCCGCGACCGCCGGCCTATGACCCCGCCGAGCTCGACGGTGTCGTGCCGGCTTCATTGATGACGCAGTACGACACGCGCGAGATCATCGCGCGCCTGGTCGACGCCTCCGAGCTCGATGAATTCAAGACCAACTATGCGCAGACCCTGGTGACGGGCTTCGCGCACATCGAAGGGCTGCCGGTGGCGATCCTCGCCAACAATGGCATTCTCTATTCAGAGACGGCGCTGAAAGCCACCCACTTCATCGAGCTTGCCTGCCAGCGCCGCATCCCGCTGCTGTTCTTGCAGAACATCACGGGGTTCATGGTGGGCCGGGCGGCGGAGGCTGGGGGCATCGCCAAGGATGGTGCCAAGATGGTGACCGCGGTGGCGTGCGCGCAGGTCCCGAAAGTGACGGTGATCATCGGCGGCTCGTATGGCGCCGGCAACTACGCCATGTGCGGGCGGGCCTACTCGCCACGGATTTTGTTCACCTGGCCCAACGCGCGCATCTCGGTGATGGGCGGCGCGCAGGCGGCGGGCGTGCTGGCGACCGTGCGGCGCGAGAACATCGAGGCGGAGCGTGGAACCTGGAGCGCGGAAGAGGAAGCGGCGTTCAAGGCGCCAATTCTGCAGAATTTTGAGCGCGAGGGTCATCCCTACTACGCCACCGCGCGCCTGTGGGATGATGGCATCATCACCCCCGGGGAGACGCGACGGGTAGTGGCGCTGGCACTCTCGGCCAGCCTCAACGCGCCAATCCCGCCGCCGCGCTTTGGCGTCTTCCGTATGTAGAGCTCGCGTTCGCGCCGCGCCAGCCAAACCCTTGCACCTCGAATGGACCCTCAAGACATGACCGAGCCCCTGCTCTTCACGCCGCTCGCGCTGAAGAGCGTAACCTTGAAGAACCGCGTGGTGGTCGCACCGATGCATCAATATGCGGCCGTGCGTGGACACGCCACGGACTGGCATCTCGTCAATGCCGGACGCTACGCGCAGGGTGGGGCCGGGCTGGTGATCATGGAATCCACCAAAATCGCGCGCAACGGTTGTGGCACGGTCGGCGACGTTGGCCTGTGGGCTGACGCCTTCATCCCGCCGCTCGCGCGCTGTGCCCAATTTATCAAGGCGCACGGCGCCGTCGCTGGCCTGCAGCTCGGTCACTCCGGTCGCAAGGCGCGCCTGACGCGGCCCTGGGAAGGCGGCAAGCCGTTGACGGGCACGGAGGCGGAAGTCTTCGATTGGGAGGCCTGGGATCTGGTGGCGCCCAGCGCCGTGCCCCACACCGAGCGTTCGCCGATCCCGCGCGCCTTGTCGCTGCAGGAGGTGCGTGAGCTGGTGGCGAAGTGGGGCGCGGCGGCGGCACGCGCCGTCAAGGCGGGTTTCGACGTCTTGGAAATCCACGCCGCGCACGGCTATCTCGTGCACCAATTTCTGTCCCCGCGCGCGAACCTGCGCGGCGACGCCTACGGCGGCTCGGAGCTCAATCGCATGCGCTTTGCCCTGGAGGTGGCCGAGGCTGTGCGGGCTGCCTGGCCGAACGACAAGCCGCTCTTTATGCGGCTTTCCTGCGAGGACGATGCGGGCTGGGACCTCGAGCAAAGCATCAGGTTGGCGCGGCTGCTCAAAGCTTCGGGTATCGATGTCATCGATTGCTCGTCCGGGGGTACCTTGGCGCACTCCCCGATGGAGGGGGTGCGGGCGAAGAAGTATGGCTATCAGGTGCCCTACGCGGAAAGAATTCGCCGCGAGGCGGGCATCATGACGATGGCCGTGGGCCATATCGTGCATGCCGATCAGGCCGAGGCCATTTTGCGCGAGAACCGCGCCGACCTCGTCGCGCTGGCGCGCGAGATCATGCACAATCCGAGCTGGCCGATGGACGCGGCGCAGAAGCTGGGGGTGGACCCCCAGTTCAGCTTGGTGCCTCCAGCCTACGCCTATTGGCTGGCAAAACGCGCCGCTTCCGGTTTCGAGGGCACGCCGTCGACCTGGAGCAAGGGTCTGCCGCCTCGCGGCGAGCCAGCGGACGCCTAGGCGAGCGCGCGCCGCGTGCGGGGGCCTGAGCCAAGGCGGCGGCCGAGCCTGGGAGCCTCAGCTTGGGGCGCGCGCACGCCTTTTCGAGCGCGCCCCTGAAGTGCTATCCCCTTGGGGTCGTTCGGCGACAGCGCAATCGGGCTCACACAGCGAGGGACGCGGTCATGCCTCTTTACGGCAGCGAAGCACTGAAACGCATACGCGATGGCAAGCTGGCGCTGGGACTTGGCGTCAACCATTTGCGCGGTTCGGCCGTTCCCTTGCTCGCCAAGGCCGCCGGATATGATTGGCTTTTTATCGATGCCGAGCACGGCGCCATTTCGACGCCGGAAATCGCGCAGATTGCCATGGCCGCGCTGCCCATGGGCGTGGCGCCGATCGTGCGCATTTGTAGCGGCGCCCTGGATGAGGGGACGCGGGCGCTCGACAATGGGGCGCTTGGCATTGTGGTGCCGCACGTGGATACCCCCGAGCAGGCGCGGGAGCTCGTCGAAGCTTTCCGCTTCAGCCCGATGGGACACCGCAGCACCGGCGGCTCGAATGCCTGCTTCGGCTATCGGCCGCCGTCGGCGGCGGAGGCCCAGAAGACCTTGAATGCGCAAATCCTGGTGGTACCGATGATCGAGACGCCGCGAGCGGTGGAGAATGCGAGCGCGATCGCCGCCATCGAAGGCATCGATGTGCTGCTGATCGGCAGCAACGACCTCTCGCTCGAGATGGGAATTCCGGGGCAGGTCGGACACGAGCGCGTGCGGGCGGCCTATGAGACGGTCGCTGCGGCCTGTCGCCAGCACGGCAAGGTGCTCGGCATGGGCGGCGTTTACGATCAGGAGGTGGCGAGCCGCTATATCGGGCTTGGCGCGCGCATGATCCTTGGCGCCAGCGACCACAGTTTGTTGGTGGAGGCGGCGACCCGACGCGCGGCGTTCTTGCGCGGTTTGCTGCCGGAAGCGGCTGCCTGAGGCGCTGGCCGCCTCAGCGCAGCGCCTGGGGCGCCCGAGCGGCTAGCGCTCGGAGGTTCGGCGGCGGCCGCCCAGCCGCTCGATCAGCGCCATGGCGGCGGCGGGGGCGCGGACCTTGCCTTCGTGGATCACGTAAAGGAAGACGTCGCGCGCGACCTTCTTGGCCGACTTGGCATCGAGCGACGGCAGATCCGCCGGCGCGCCACCCGCGGCCCAGGTTTGCGCGCGCTTGGCCCAGGCATCGAGCTCCTTGGGCGGATAGCCGGTCGGCACCGCATCGCTACCCTTTTGCAGGCGGGCGTAAATGAAATCGCCGGACGCATCGGCGATCGCCGGGTAGGTGTCGTGCTCGGCAAACACCACCGGTGTCTTGTGCTGGCGCAAAAGCGCGATGAATTGCGGCGTCGCAAAGGAGGGATGGCGCACCTCCACGACGTGGCGCAGGCTCACCCCGTCGCGCTTGGCCGGCAGCATGGCAAGAAAGGCTTGAAAGTCGGTGGCATCGAACTTCTTGCTCGGAGCGAACTGCCACAGGATCGGCCCCAACCGGTCGCCCAGTTCGCTGACCCCGGACTTGAAAAAGAACTCCAGCGCCTCGCCGGCCTCGGCCAGCACCCGCTTCTGCACGACGTAGCGCGGCCCCTTGACCGAGAACACGAACCCGTCGGGCACCTCCTTGCGCCATTTGGCGAAAGTGGTGGGCGTCTGCGTGCGGTAAAAGGTGCCGTTGATTTCGATGGTGGTGAGCTTGCAGCTCGCATAGGCGAGTTCCTTGGCGTGCGCCAGACCCTTGGGATAGAACTCCCCGCGCCAGGGCTCAAAGGTCCAGCCGCCGACACCGACCCTGATATTGCCTGCCTTCGGCATGCTCTCTTCCTCATTGCCGGCCGCGCGCCTTGGCTCATGCTCGGCAAAAGTCGCTGCTGGCGCAAGGGGGGTGGCGCCGTTACACTCGCGCCTGCCAACGCTTCTCGAGGTCGGGCCATTAGCCAGCGAGGGTCACGCCGGTGAGCACCACCTTAGGCCGTTGTCAGTGCCGGGCCATCGGCTATGCGTTCGAGGGTCCACCCAAGTGGGTGATGCATTGCCATTGTGCGAGCTGTCGGCGCGCGGTGTCCTCGCCGCTTGCGACCTATATCGGCGTTCGGCGCGCGCAGTTCCGCTATCTTGCGGGCGAGCCTGCCGCCTACGCCTCCTCGGCCGGCGTTGAGCGCCATTTTTGCCGCGCCTGTGGCACGCCGATGGCCTACACGGGTGCGCATTGGCCGGACGAAATCCACCTCCTGCACGGCACGCTCGAGGATCCGGCGCAGTGGCCGCCGACGGGCCATGCCTTTATCGGCGAACAGCTCGCCTGGTTCGACGTCGCCGATCACCTGCCGCGCTACCTGACAACGGCGGGCAAGGGCGCCAAGCCGGTGCGCAACGGTCCCCGCGGCTGACCGCGCTCTGCCTGCGGCCTGGCGTTGCGCGGCCGACCATCGCCACCTATTTCTGCAGACCTTGGACAGGCAGCACCTGACGGAGGCTTAAGATGCATAAAATGCTCGCCCTCATCGGCTTGGGCCTGGCGGTGCCGACGGCGGTACTCGCCCATCACGGCTGGGGCAGCTATGACGCCGCCCACCCGATCACCGTGGCCGGCGCCATCGAGACCTTAAAATACGAAAATCCCCACGCGCTCATCACCGTCAAGGCGCCCGACAAGGTGTGGACGGTGACGTTGGCGCCGACCTCACGCATGCGCTCGCGCGGCGCCCCGCCCGAGTTCGTCGCCGTCGGCAAAGTCGTGTCCGCCTATGGCTATCCTTCGACCGTGGAGAAGGATGAGATGCGGGCCGAGCGCATCACCATTGACGGCAAGACCGTCGAGCTGCGCTAATGCTGCACGACGCGCCGCAGTTCTTGGTGGCGCTGGAGCAATCGGCGCTGGCGTCGGCAATCCGGCAGTCCTCCTGGGCCTATATGACGGCCAACGTCGGGCACATTCTGGCCCTGATGGTGTTTGTGAGCGCGGTCGTGGTCATGGACGCGCGGCTGCTTGGGGCCTTCGCCGCGGCGCCGCCGGCGAGCGTGGTGCGGCCGGCCCGACGTTTGGCGGCGCTGGGCCTCGTGTTGATGGCGGCGACCGGCTCCATGCTGTTCGCCGCCGAGGCAACGCATGTGGCGGGCAATCCCGTGTTCCAGATCAAGGCGGTCTTGATCGTGCTCGGGATCCTCAACGCGCTGTTGGCAGGCCGACTGCTGCGCGAAGCGCTCGATGAAACCCACGCCTTCGAGCCGTTGCCGACGGCGGCCAAAGTGTGTGCCGTGCTATCGTTGACAATCTGGTTTGCAACCGCTGCCTGCGGGCGTCTCATCGCGTATTTTTGAAGACCACGATGCCGTTTGCCGCGCCCACCGCACCCCCAAGACGTGCTTTAGTCATTTGCCCGTTGGCGCAACGCGCGCCCGGGATCGCGATTGAGGATTGGGTAGCCCCGAGAGGATCAAGACCGATGCGGCTCGCCATCTTATGGGTTTTGTCTGTGCTCATGAGCTTTGCCGTCATCGCCGATGCCGGCGCCAGCGACAAAAAGCGCAAGACACATAAGCATGCCGCGGGCGCCCCTGCCGCGGCCGCCAGCGGGCCGCAACCGGAGCGGTATCGCGAGCTGTTGGCCGACAAGATGCCCATCGGTTCCAGCCAGTGGTGGGAGCAGATGCGGCGTGAGGGCCGCCTCGGCGGCGAAACGCCCTAGCATAAGTGCCCGCGGTTAGCGCGACGCCTTGGGGCCAACCCAAGCGCAAGCAACGTGGCGGCGTCGGCGCCGCTTGGGCCGGCGCGGGTCGGTGTCGCTCAGGTCCCGCAGGCGACGATTGAACCGGGCCGCGCGCGGTGCTCCAGAGGCGCGAGCTGCCGGCGGCAACGATGTGGCCGTGCTGGGCTTGGTGCAGCTTTCGGCCGGCGGTCAAGATCCGCGCGCACACCCGATTCGTCGCCAACGGCAAGGGGAGGCGATCGATGCGCTGCTGTCCCCGCTGGCGGCGCATGCTATAGCAGGGGCCATGCAAGACGCCGCCAAGCCCAACGCCCAGGTCACCATCGGCAACCTAGCCTTCGGCAACGAGCGGCCGATTGGCGTGTTCGCGGGGCCCTGCCAGATGGAAAGCCGCGAGCATGCCTTGGAGATGGCCGCCGCCCTGAAAGAGATTTCCGGCCGGCTCGGGATTGGCCTCGTTTACAAGACCTCCTTCGACAAGGCCAATCGCACGAGCCTTGGGGCCAAACGCGGCCTCGGTCTCGACGGCGCCCTGGCGGTGTTTGCCGAAATCCGCGCTCGCTTCGGTCTTCCCGTCGTCACCGACGTGCACGAAGCCAGCCAATGCGCCGAGGTTGCCGAGGTCGTCGACGTCCTGCAGATCCCCGCCTTCATGTGCCGACAGACCGATCTGCTGGTGGCGGCGGCCCGGACCGGCCGACCGGTCAAGGTCAAGAAGGGGCAGTTTCTGGCGCCGTGGGACATGCGCAACGTCGTTGCCAAGGTGACGGGCAGCGGCAACCCCAACGTGCTGGTCACCGAACGGGGTGCCTCCTTCGGCTACAACACGCTGGTGGTCGACATGCGGGCGCTGCCGATCCTGCGCGAGATCGGCTGTCCGGTGATCTTCGATGCCACCCATGCCGTGCAGCAGCCGGGCGGGCAGGGCACCGCCTCGGGCGGGGAGCGCCGCTTCGTGCCGACGCTAGCGCGGGCGGCGGTGGCGGTCGGCATCGCCGGGCTCTTTATCGAGACGCACCAGGACCCGGATCGGGCACCCTCCGATGGGGCCAACATGGTTCCCCTCAAGGCCTTTGAAGGTCTGCTGGGCGAACTGATGGCGATCGACGCGCTGGTGAAGCGTCTGCCCAGCCTTTAGAGGCCGTGCCAGGGCTGCAGCAGGCGCGCCAGCAGGCTATGAAAGCGCGTCGGCACTTCGTTGCCGACGGCGCAGACGCAGCCCGCGTCCCCGTCGGCGACGGGCGTGTGCTCGATCGCCTCGTCGAGGTCGGCAACATCGCCGGCCACGTAGCGCCCGGTGGCATCGTTGAGCGCGCCACGCAAGATCAAGGTGATCTCGCCACCGGCATGGCCGTGCTCGGGCACGGCGGCGCCCGGCGCGGCCTTGATCAGCTGCAGGGCGCCCCGACCCGCGAGCGGCAGCGGGCGGTGCCACAAGCCGATGCCGATGCGGCGCCAGGCAACCTCGGCAAAATCGTCACGGGCCAGTCGCAGAATGGGATTGAAGGCATTGCCGCCGAGCCGCGCGGCCTCCGGCAGCGAGCGGACCGCGGGCTCCGCGTCATCGAGCGGCATTGCCGGCAAGCCCTCGAGCAAGGCCGCGCCGATGCGCTCGCACCAGACGAGTTCGCCTCGACAATGGCCACACATGGCAACGTGGGCGCCGGCGACGGCCGACAAGGCGCTGGGCAGCGTGCCTGCGGCGAAGCTGAGCAGGGTTTCGCTGCCGAGATGATGCGTTATCGTCATTTGAGATCCTCGACCGCGGCCCGCATCCTCTGATAGGCAATGCGCACGCGCGACTTGACGGTGCCTAGGGGCACACCCAGGCGGGCGGCGATTTCGCCGTGCGACAATCCTTCCAGATAGGCCAGTTCGATCACGCGCTGCTGCTCGGCCGGCAACTCGGCCACCGCCGCCCGCACCCGCTTTTGCACTTCGCTTTCGGCGATGACTTCATCGGGCAAAGGCTCCGGCGAGGTTTCCGCGGCGTGGGCCGCGGGAAGCTCCTGCCATGGCACCTCCTTACGCAAGCGATCGATCCATAGATTGCGGGCAATGGTAAAAATCCAGGTGCTGGCGCTGCCCCTTTCGCTGGAAAACAGCGCCGCCCGCCGCCAGACCGTGAGCAGCGTCTCCTGCGCGAGGTCCTCCGCGGTCGCCGCATCGACGCCGCGGCGTACCAGGTAGACCTTCACCCTGGGTCCATAGCTCTGATAGAGCTCATGAAAAGCGGCAGGGTCGGTGCGCCGGGCAATCCGGGCCAAGAGCTCTGTCATGGCGTTTAAGCTCACCGCGGGCCCGGGCCTGACCCGCAAGGACACCCAATCGCCGACCATAGCCAATCCTTGCAGCGTTGCCCAAAGGATACGGCCGCCGGCCCGGCTTGGATCAGGCTCGGCGGCATGCCGGCCTTTCCCTCGCCCATAGCGGGCATTATCGTGCGCGGTGGTGGTATTTTCCAAGGGGTCTCAGGCCCTCGCGGCACTGGGCGAAGGCATGGTAGCGGGCAGGAGCATCATCTGTGTGGGGCACGCGGCGCTCGACCGCATCTATCGGATCGAGGCGTTTCCGCCGGAGCCCACCAAAGTACGCGCCCTGGAGCACATCGAAACGGGCGGCGGCATGGCCGCCAATGCCGCCGTGGCCATCGCCCGGCTGGGCGGCCGAGCCGAGCTATGGAGCCGGACCGGCGATGATGCCGCCGGCTCCAGCGTGCGCGCCGGCCTGCAGGCCGAGCGCGTCGATGTGCGCTATCTGCAAGCCTTCGAGGGCGCTCGCACGTCGACGTCGGCGATCATCGTCGACAGGGATGGGGAGCGTTTGATCGTGGGCCAGCGCGATGCCGGCATGCCGTCGGGCACGAGCTGGCTGCCACTCGAGCGCGTGCGGGAGGCCGACGCGGTCTTGGGCGACCTGCGCTGGCTCGAGGCGCTGCGCTCGGTGTTCGCGCGCGCCAAGCAGGAGCGCATACCGACCGTGCTCGATGCGGATCTCGGCGCCCGCGAAGCCTTGGAGAGCATTCTGCGGCTCACCGACTATGCCATCTTCAGCGCCCCGGCCCTGCGCGAGCTGGTGCCGTCGGGCACCGACGAGGAGCGCCTTGCCGCCGTGCGGAGCCTCGGGCCTCGCTATGCCGGGGTGACGCTCGGGGCTGAGGGTTATCTCTGGCGCGATGACAACGAGGCCCAGCACGTTCCGGCCATTGCGGTGTCGGTCACGGATACGACCGGCGCGGGGGACGCATTTCACGGGGCCCTGACGCTGTTTTTGGCGGAAGGCCGGCCGGTGGCCGACTGCGCGCGGTTGGCGAGCGGTGTGGCGGCCATGAAGTGCACACGGCTCGGCTCACGCTCCGGTTTGCCGAGCCGTAGCGAATTGGCGGCTTTTTTGTCCACGCACGCGGCTTGAGCCCTGGCCCCGCTGCGGGTCGAGCCAAGTTATCCACAGGATTCAAATTTCCTCCGGAAGAGTTGATTTGATTCCTGATGCGCCGCCCGAATGGGCAGCTAGAATCGTTTGCCAGGGCATCCCAGCAGCGGAGGACAACGTGCATGGCTGACAAGACCAGCAGTGGGCGAGCGGAAAACGGATTGATGCCGATGCCTATGCCGCTCGGCTTCGAAGCCTTGATGGAGATGCAACGGCCCGCGCTGACGGCGATGGCTCAGATGAACGGCAAGGTCTACGACAATCTGGCGGCGATCAACCGCAATTGGGTGACCTTCCTCAATCGCCGTTTGAAAGAAGAGCTGGCGATGCCGCAGAACCTGGCCGGCTGTAAGACGGTGCAGGACATGTACGGCGTCTACAGCGAGTTCTTCCAGACCGCGGTCGCGGATTACCAGTCCGAGTTCGAGCAGATGACCAAGCTCGGCAAGTCGCTGGCGGAGGACACGGCCCAATTCATGCAAGCGCGCATGGATGAGGTCGCTCGCGAGGCTCGCAACGGCCGCTAAGGCTGGCGGTGGCGATGTTTTTTTAGGTCAGGTGTCGGCCCGCGCCGGCCGCGGGTAAGGCTTGCCGGTGTGAGCGCGGCCGATCAGGCGTTGAGCTTGTGGCCAAGACGGCCGGCAAGATCCTGAATGAATTGCCAGGCCACCCGGCCCGAGCGCGCGCCGCGGGTGATCGACCACTCGAGCGCCTCACGCTTGAGGTCGTCGGGCGCCACCTTGAGCCGGTGGTGGGCGGCATAGCCGTGCACCATGGCCAGGTATTCGTCCTGGGTGGCGTTGTGAAACCCGAGCCACAAGCCGAAGCGGTCTGACAGCGAGACCTTCTCCTCGACGGCTTCCGATGGATTGATCGCCGTCGACCTTTCGTTCTCCATCATGTCGCGTGGCATCAGATGGCGCCGGTTCGAGGTG
This sequence comes from Hyphomicrobiaceae bacterium, assembly GCA_035714005.1. Classification (GTDB taxonomy): domain Bacteria; phylum Pseudomonadota; class Alphaproteobacteria; order Rhizobiales; family Hyphomicrobiaceae; genus AWTP1-13. The sequence continues at coordinate 6,890 of DASTMQ010000282.1, read as the reverse complement.
GCATAGAACACCACATTGTCCGGGCGCCCCTCGATGCCACCCTCCAGCACGGCCTTCAAGGATTTGTAGGAGGTGTCATCCTTGTCGAAGGATAGATCGTCGCAGAACACGATAAAGCGATCGGGCGCGGCGCGCAGATGCGCCAGGCACTGAGGCAGAGCGGCAATATCCTCACGATGGATCTCGACCAGCTTGAGATCCGGCCGGCCCTTGTCGCGACCGAGGCCCAAGCTGCGCCGCACCTCGGCCTGGGCCGCCTTCACCAGGGAAGATTTGCCCATGCCGCGGGCTCCCCACAGCAGCGCGTTGTTGGCGGGCAGGCCTACGGCGAAGCGGCGGGTATTATCGAGGAGTTGCTCGGCGGCTCGGTCGATGCCCTTGAGCAGCTCCAGCGGCTGCCGGTTGACCCGGGGCACCGGCAGGAAGGCCTCCGGCGAGGTTTGCCACACAAAAGCCTCGGCTTGGCTGAAGTCGGCTTTGGCGGGGGCCAGCGGCGCCAGGCGTTCCAGGGCCGCGGCCAATCGCTCCAGGTACACGATTAGGCTTTTCCTATCGCTCATGCGCCAACTTTTTCCTTGTGCGGACGTGCGCAGCGTGCGCCGGGCGTTCTATAATGCAGCGCGGGCGGTTCGTCATCGCCTCCCCCCGAGATTGGTTGCAAACAGGGGCGAGAACACTATATTCCGGGCCAAAATTGAACCGGGGCCCGCGCCGAGGCCGAGGCGGAGCGCGCGAGCCGTCCCGGCACCCTGGCCCCGATCCCCGCCCCGTTGTCGAGGAAGCGACCCCAATGCTCATCTCACCGGCTTTTGCCCAATCAGCTGGGGGCGGCAGCGACTTTATCATTCAGCTCGTGCCGATTTTGCTGATGTTTGTCATCTTCTACCTGCTGCTGCTGCGGCCGCAGCAGCAGCGCGCCAAGGCGCACCGGGAGATGGTCGCTAACTTGCGGCGCGGCGATACGGTGGTCACCTCCGGTGGTATCATCGGCAAGGTGACGAAGGTGCGCGACGACAATGAGATCGAGGTCGAAATCGCCGAGAACACCCGCGTGCGGGTGATCAGGGCCACCGTCACGGAGGTTCGCGTCAAGGGCGAGCCGGCAAAGGAAACCGCATGAGGCGCGGGTGGCGGCAGGCCGGCGTCTGGCGCCCGGGCGAGGGTCCCAGTTCCCACCTCAAGGGCCCGGCCGCCACCGCAGACGGCCGGGGCTTAGGCCTCGGGCGCGGCAGGCAGGCGCGCTATAAAGGCCCGGCACCCGGGGCCGGGCCGCAGCAAGAAAGTGTGAGTTAGCTCGATGCATTTCACTCCCGTGAAGCAGGCGGCGGTCATCATCACATGCCTCATCGGCGTGCTGCTGATCTTGCCCAACTTCTTTTCCAAGGAGACGCTTTCAAGCTGGCCGAGGTGGGTGCCGACCAAGCAGCTGAGCCTCGGCCTGGACTTGCGCGGCGGCGCGCACCTGCTGTTGGCGATGGAAACCAGCGAGGTGCGCAAGGATTGGCTCGACACCCTGCGCGATGACGCGCGCCGGCGACTGCGCGAGGCCAAGATCGGCGTCACCGGTTTGGGCGTTGCCAACAACGCCGTGCAGGTGCGCTTGGCCAAGCCCGAAGACGCCGAGGCCGCGGTCAAGGAGCTGCGCGGCATGGTGCAGCCGATCGGCAATCTGCTGGTCGGCTCCTCCGGCAGCGACATTGAAATCAAACGCGGCGAGGGCGGCCTCATCACCATCACCCCGACCGAGCCCGGACTGCAGCACCGGATCGCCAACGCCATCGGCGCCGCCATCGAAACCGTGCGCCGGCGCGTGGACAGCATGGGCACGGCGGAGGCGCAGATCGTGCGCGAAGGCCGCGAGCGCATCCTAGTCCAGGTCCCGGGCCTGCAGGACACCGCCGGTCTCAAGGAGTTGATCGGCAAGACGGCGCGACTGACGTTCCATGAAGTGCATCCGACGATTTCGGCGAGCGAGGCGCGCCAAACCCGCGTTCCCCCGGGTTACCGCATCTATGAGGCGGGTTCCCGCGAGGAGGGCGCCCAGCTGCTGCGCGAAACCCCCGTCGTGCGCGGTGATGAACTGGTCGATGCGCAACCGGCCTTCGACAGCCGCACCAACGAACCGGTGATTTCGTTCCGCTTCAACAACTCCGGGGCGCGCAAGTTCGGCAATTTCACCAAGGATCACGTGAACCAGCCGTTCGCCATTGTCCTCGACGATCAGGTGATCTCCGCGCCGGTGATCCGCGAGCCGATCCTTGGCGGCTCGGGGCAAATCAGCGGCTCCTTCACGGTGGAGACGGCCAACCAACTGGCCATCCAACTTCGCTCGGGCGCGCTGCCCGCCAAGTTGACCATCGTGGAAGAGCGCACGGTGGGGCCATCGCTCGGCGCCGATTCCATCGAGTCGGGCAAGCTCGCCGGCATCGTCGGGGGGATCGCCACCATCGCGCTCACGGTTCTGGTCTATGGCACTTTCGGCATCTTTGCCTGCGTCGGACTGATGGTGCACGGCGTCCTGACCGTGGCCCTGATGACCCTGGCGGGCTCCTCGCTGACGCTGCCGGGCATTGCCGGTCTGGTGCTCGGCATCGCCATGGCGGTCGACGCCAACGTCCTCATCTATGAACGCATCCGCGAGGAGTTGCGCGCCGGCAAATCACCGATTGCCGGCATCGATGCCGGCTTCACGCGCGCCTTTGTCACAATCGCCGACTCCCAGCTCACCACGCTGGCCTGCGCCTTTGTCATGTTTTGGCTGGGTGCCGGCCCGATCCGCGGGTTTGCCGTCACGCTGACGATCGGCATTCTCACCTCCATTTTCGCCTCCGTTACCGTCGTGCGGCTCCTGATCTACTACTGGTTGCGATCGAACCGGGGGATCCGTCGCGGTGCCGAGGTCCCGGTCTAGGAACGAGCGACGATGCGGCTGATCCCAAATTTCAAAGGCTTTGATTTTTTCCCGCATGACACCCGTCTCCCCTTCATGCGCTACAAGGGGCTCTGCTTCGGGTTGTCGATCGCGGCGATGCTGATCTCGCTCGCCATCATCGGCATCAAGGGCTTCAACTACGGCGTCGATTTCAAGGGCGGGTCGCTGATCGAGGTGCAATCGAACCAGGGCCCGGCCGACGTGGCGCACTTGCGCGAGCGCCTAAATCGACTGGGTGTCGGGGCCGTGCAGATCCAGAGCTTCGGCGGTCCCACCGACGTGCTCATCCGCGTCGAGCAGCAGCCGGGCGGCGAAGCCGAGCAGCAGTCCGCGCTCAAGAAGGTGCAGGAGGCGCTCGGCACTCAATATACCCAGCGCCGGGTCGAGGTCGTTGGCCCCGCGGTGTCGAGCGAGCTGCGCATGACCGGGTTCATTGCGGTGGCCGCCGGCCTGCTGGCGATCGTGGCCTACGTGTGGTTCCGCTTCGAATGGCAGTTTGCCTTGGGCGCAATCGTAGCGCTGACGCACGACGTGCTGGTGACGGCCGGCATCTTCTCGCTCTTCCAGCTGGAGTTCGACCTTTCCATTGTCGCCGCGCTTTTGACGATCCTTGGTTATTCGGTGAACGACACGGTCGTGGTGTCCGACCGCATTCGTGAGAATTTGCGCAAGTTCAAGCGCATGGAGCTGAACGAGCTGCTCAATCTGTCGATCAACGAGACCTTGTCGCGCACGATTCTGACGGGCTGCACGGCCATTGCCGTGCTAGTTGCGCTTTACGCCTTCGGTGGTGAAGTGATCCGTAATTTCAACCTCGCCATGCTGCTGGGCGTCGTGATCGGCACCTACTCTTCGATTTTCATCGCCGCACCGTTGTTGGGTTACCTTGGCGTGAGACGCGACTGGAGCGGCGGGCCGGCCGCCAAGCCGGTGAAGAGCCAGGCTCAGCCAACCTCACAACGCCTCAACGTAGCGAGCAAATGAGCGCGCCACCCGCTTGCTATCCAGGGCGGGCCCCGATCGATGCCTACGGCAACGGCGGCTTCCGCTTTGCCGGCATGAGCCACCGCGGCTCCATCCTCTGTCTGCCGAGCGGCATCTACGCCTGGCCGCCGGCGCGGGCGGAAGATATTACGCTTAACGCCCTGCAGCCGGCATTGAGCGAGCGAGACGCGCTTGAGCTTTTGCTGATCGGCACCGGGCGAGGCGGCGTGCCGCCGGCTCCCGACCTGCGCCAGGGCTTGGGCGAGCTCGGCGTGGCCGTGGAGGCCATGGATACGGGTGCGGCCTGCCGCACCTACAATGTCTTGTTGGCCGAGGCGCGACGCGTCGCGGCGGCGCTGATCGCGGTCGAGTAAGGGAGCAAGGGGCGCGCGATGCCAGGCATCATCGACAATCCGCGAGCCTGCCTGAGCACCGGGCTGGCGCTCGCGGCTCTGCTGCTGATCGGTTCGCTGCTCGCCAGCGAGACGGATCGGGTGGGGCTGATCGCCTTTCTGCTGCGCTTCACGCACGTGCTGGCCGCTATGGTTTGGATCGGTCTAATCGTCTTCGTGAACTTCGTGCAACTCGTTGCCTTAAAGGAGGCCGATGAGGCCGCCCGCGCTGTGCTCGACAGCGCCATCGTGCCGCGTGTCGCCTGGTGGTTCCGGCACGCCTCGACCCTGACCGTGCTGAGCGGTCTCGTGCTGCTGGTCTTTAGCGGCTACCTGCTGCCGTCGCTGATCTACGGCAGCAGCGTCTTCATCCCCGCCGCCAAGGCCGTCGCCTTGTGGACCGCCGTGCTGGGCGCGCTTGCCATGTGGATGTTCGTGCACATGTACATTTGGCCCAATATGCAGGTGGTGCTGGGGCTCAGGCGCGGGGATGGCGAGGCCAAGGCAAAGGCACGTGCGCGCGTCATCCTGTTTGCTCGGCTCAATTTGATCATCGCCATGCCGGTCGCGCTGGGGATGATTGCCGCCGCCCACCTTTATTGACGTGGGGCCCGACGCCGGCAGGCTTGAGCCCATCCACGCCGCCATCTCAGCGTCTGCCCGCGCCGGCGAGCCGGACCGCTACCTCGCAGCCTTGCTGGCAGCGGCCCCCGCGCGCGGCGATTTGCTGGCGCTGGCGGCGTTTGCGGCCGAGCTCGCCAGGGTTGCAAACGCGGTGATGCGGGAGCCGGCGATGGCCGAGCTGCGTTGGCAATGGTGGCGCGAGGCCCTGGCGCTGCCCGCCGCCGCCCGGTCGGGGCATCCGATCGCCGATCGCCTGCGGGCGCTGATGGAGCGGTACGGCCTCGCCCGGGCCGACCTGATGGGGCTCATCGATGCGCACGCCGGCGACCTTGAGCCTGTGCCCTTCGCCAGCGAGGCGGCGCTCGAGGACTATCTGAGAATGACCGAAGGGGTCTTGTTCAGCGCGTCGGCCCGCATCCTCGGCCTCGCGGCGGACGGCTCCGCTCCAGCCTGGAGCGCTTGGGCCGGCCAAGCTTACGGTTTAGCCCGCCTGTTGTTCGGGCTGAAGGCTGCCCTGGCGCGCGGCCGCTGCCCCATTCCGCGCCCGCGGCTGGCGCGCGTGGGGCTTGACCCCGAGGCGTTGATCGCCGCCGGGGCGGCATCGGCGCGCGCCCGCCTGGTTGGCGACCTTGCCCGGGAGGCGCTGGACAGCCTCGCGCGTGCGCGGCGCGATGCCACGAAATTGCCACGCGAAACGTCGATCGCTGTCCTTCCTTTGGCCTTGGTCGAGTCCTATGTGCGGGCCAGCGTGCGCGCAGAGGCAGGTCCGCCGCAGCGCCTGCCGCAAGTCGCGCCACTGACCCGTGTTTTGAGGATCGCGGGTGCCCACTGGTTTGGCCGCTGGTGACCGCAGTCCCGCGCCGGGAGAGGCAATTTTGGGGAGATTGGTCGTGAGGGGGTGTTGGCGCGGCATCGCGCTCATAGGGCTCATGCTGATCGGCTGGGGCACCGCCGCCCAGGCGCAGCCGCGCATTCAGTGGCGGGTCGAGAACGGCTTTCGCTTTTTTCTCGACCCGGTCGATACCGAGGTGCACCGGGCGACCTTCGACCACCTGTCGGACGCCGAGCGACGCCAACCCGTGCTGTCGGCCGAACGCTTGCTCGCCCGCCGGCATGCCGACGGTTGGAGCGCCACCATGTTCGACAAGACCTGCTGGGATGCCAAGCAAAACAAGTACGGCTGTCGCGAGCGGCCGGACTATCTGGCGCCCAAGAGCCACACCATTCTGGCGACAATGGAAGGGCTCGAGGATGCCCAAGTCGTCGATTGCAGCTGGCTGACGTCGCCGCGGCGCGGCGGCCGCGGGGAGGCGGTGACGCTACCCTGCGACACCCCCGTGGAACTCGAAGTGCCCTATCCCAGCGGGACCTGGATCGTGGTCGAGATCGGCGGCAGGCGCGTGGCGGAGACCTTGGCCCGGGTCGAGGATCTCTTCATCGTCGGCATGGGCGATAGCTTCGCCTCCGGCGAGGGCAATCCCGACGTGCCGGTGCGGCTCTCGCCCGATCGCACGGCCGACTACGATTCCAGTCTGGTCGGCTACCCGGTCCGCATCGGCGATTGGAAGGCGATCGGCGATCAGAAATTCATCGAGGAGAATGCGCGCTGGCAGGAGCAGGCCTGTCATCGTTCGCTTTATTCGCATCAGTTGCGGGTGGCGCTGCAGCTCGCGGTGGAAGATCCGCATCGCGCCGTCACCTTCGTAGGCGTGGCCTGCTCGGGTGCGGAGATCGTCCATGGTCTATTCCTGCGCTACAAGGGCCACGAGTGGGTGCCCAATCCGCCGGCCTTATCGCAGATCTCGGCCATTGCCGAGGCCCAGTGCGGCGAGCGCGAGCCGCGCGACTTTGATCTTCCCGAGGCCTATCACATGCGCGGCAAGATGCCCGAGATGAAGGGCGGCCTTGTGATGAAGAAGTGCGACCAGAACCGCGCGCGCAAGATCGACCTGCTGCTG
>DASTMQ010000281.1:0-10514 GCA_035714005.1 Hyphomicrobiaceae bacterium | reverse complement strand
GATGCCGCCTTCGGCCCGGTGTTTCGCTATTTCGATGTCTTTGATGGCATTGGCGACTTCCGCATTCTCGCCGGCAAGCCGAAGCTCGAATACTGGCGCGCGGCACTTGGCGCCCGACCGTCGGTCCGAGATGCGGTCGGCGCCGACTACCCTGAGCGTCTGCGGAGGTTTCTTGCAGGGCGCGGTGGCCACCTCTCGCGTCTCATGGCAGCATGAGCACGCTGCCACCGGGCCGGCCTGGTCGATTGCCGCCAGCGCCCATCGCGCCCCAAAGGGGGGCCAAGTCGCCCCTGGTCGCGCCCGCTCGGTGGTCCCTGCCGCAAAAAGCAAAGGGGCCGAAGCCCGGAAAGCGTCGGCTGGCGGCTGCGGGCCGCTCGCTCTACCGGCTCAGTGCAGGGTCGTTCGCTGCAACGGCGGTCGAACGGCAGCAGCCGAGCGGCCCGCGGCCGCCACGAACGCCCAATTGATCTGATCGTTGGCGCAAAGCTGCTCCAGTCGCAGCATGAGCTTGTCGGCCCGCCGCTTGTGCGCTTCCTCCGTCACGCTTGCCTGCGCTAACCGGGCCGACACCGCTGCCGTTACTGCCAGCCCGCCGTACCAGTTGTCGAGCTGCTCTGAGACCGAGAGTGCTCCAGCCGCGACCGTGAGTGCCGAGCCCGCCAGGCTGGCGAGCACGCTGCTCTCCGTCTCGCTCAAGGGCCGCGCTAGCTGCTCGTGGGGATTGCGCGCGCGCATCGTGGCCGGCCAGTCCGCAACCTGCGCGTAGCCGCGAACCATATCCTCAACGCGCCGGATATCGGTGTCGGCGAGAGCATGGTGCCGGGCCGTGTGGAGTGCCCAGAGGGCCTTTCGGTGTCCCCGATGCAGGTGACCTCGCAGCAGCTTCAATTGCTGGATGCTGTGGGTCACGGTTTCGACCGCTTGCCGGATCGTCCGCAGCGCCGCGCGGCTGTGCTTGAGTTCCGTCTGCCTCGACTGAGCCCTTTTCATTGGCGCGATCCCTGTCTCAAACCAAATTCGAGAGCGCTTCGTTGAGCTCTCGGCTTTCCTGGGCGCGCCGATCGCGCTCCGCCTGTTCCGCCCTCGCCAACCCTTGCCCGGCGACGCCGAACCCCGTGGCCAGCCACTGGCCGAGAAATAGGGCGGCCTTTGGGGTGGGCTCACGATAGCGCCGCCGCAGGCGTTGGCGGCTGTGATCCCAATGCTCGCCGACGTGCAGATGCGTGAGGCCTCGGACACGGCGCGCGAGCTGCATCCAAAGCGCCGCGTCGGATTTGAAGCAATGCGGGTCCATGATGCTCATCATGACCATCGCACCCACCACCTCAACGACGTCGCGTGGTCCCACCTCCGGCGCCAGCTTTACGACTTCGTGCGCGGCCAGCAGCTCGTACCTGTTGCCGGCTTTGCCACTTTCGAAGTCGGCAATGATGTCTTGGGCCTGCTGCACCAGCACGCGCCAGCGATTGTCCAAGGTCTGCCAAGCTTGATTGTCGGGGTTCCTGGCAATGCGGACCTTGACCAGTTCCAGGTATGGCTTGAGCTGCGCCGTGCTGATCGCTTTCTGATCGACGGCGCCGTGGCGGCGCAACGCCGTTCTATGGGAGCGGCAGTAGGCGGCGAAGGCTGATGCCGCTTGCGCCCCGCAGCCGGGGGCCTGGCAAGTTTGGTCCATGATGCCCAACGATTTGTGACCGTCCCGTAAGGATTGGGGTGTCGCGCGCTTGCGGCTGGAAAATAAGAACGGGCCCGGCCGTTCGGATCACCGAAAAGGGTGAGGTCGCAGGCGCGGGCCGAATTGCCCCCCAGGCGGGTTGGTGCCCGCGCTCCCCTGCAGGGGAGTGCCGGCGGCAAGCCGGCAACGCCCCTTGGCGAGCAGTTGTCACCTTGGGGGCAACGAGATCCTCACGAGATCCTCAGGCGCTGGAGCGTTTGCGGGTGGCAAGACGCGGCCGCTGCTGGACGCTGGCGCGAGCCCTTGGTTTGCGAGCCTTCGCGCGCCGCACGCTGCGCAACCGCGACGCCACCGGTGTCGGTTAATGACCAGAGCCGCTCTCAGGTCTATCCCGGATAGGCGAATGCCGATGCTATCGCCCAGACTAACGCTCGAGCTGCGGTTCTCCCTCAGTACTGCAGCCGGGGTAGAGGGCGATCAAGGGCTATGGCTTGGACCTTGGTCCTCCCAACACGGCGCCACTCTCAGGCCGGCAAGGCGATGGAGCGGGTTCGCACTTCCGGTCTGAGGGTGGCGCCAATACCAGCTAACCCCGATATACAACGATCATCCGTTGGCGCATGATGTCTGTGCTCGTGCTCCCTTTGCGGTTGTCATCGCTTGAGACGCACAAGGAGCCGCCCCCAGGCCCGGCGTGATCCAGCTCCTTGCCTGGGGGTAGTTCCGCCTTCACCGAAATCTGGAGCACTAAGCCGTCCGCGTGACGGGATCTTTGCGCGCGCGCGCGCCATGCCCTGGCCCAGCCAGCGCTGGGCAGAAAGCGCCGCAACCCCAGGGGCGGTGTGCTGCTCAGGGTATTTGAGGCGCGGCTTTCCCGCGAAATATCTGAACCCTAGTCGGTATTCCTCCGTGTAGATATCGACCGCGCTTGCTGCCAGAAATGAAACGGCGCCGAAGCAGGTTTCTCCCTCGATCCTGACTGGCGCCGGGCCTGCCCTCCTACCCTCGATGGCCGTGGCCCAAGGCGAGAGCGCGTTGTTGTTCCCCCCGACGCCCGCTCTCGCCCCTTCCCTTTTTGTGGGGGACTTCTCGTTAGGTTGTCGGGCTTGCCCGCGCGGGCCTATCCTGTGGCGACCTGACGAACCCTTCGCTCACTCGTCACTCGTCAGGCACCTGGCCTCGACACGGACACCCTCCCTCCTCCCCCCGATACTCGACTGTCCCTGTCGAGGCCCTTTGTTGGCGATGCTCGCCTTGCCCCTCTCTCATGATCACAAGGGACGCAGGACCTTCAAGGCAGCGGCATCGTTGATCATTTTGACGGGGCGCCGATCGACACCGGTCGCACGGGCGAGCCCGAGGCGCCTTGTGCGCGCAGCGGCAGGATCATGGTGCACGACAGCCAGACCTTGTCCTTGGCAAGCTCGCCGAGGCGGGCGTTTTGAATCTGGTGGATGCCGGAATGCGCCAGATTGTAGTGGTGGATCACGAACGGTAGGCCGTCCGGCGCGCCCTCGGGCGGCGCGGCCTTGCCCTCAAGGAAGCCGTCGGCGACCGGGTCGGTGAACGGATTGTCGAGCGCGATAAGGACCACCTTCTTGCCCTCGATGTACTTCGCCGCGTCGTAGGCAAGCCCCGGGCCCTTGGTGTAGTAGAACTTTTCCGTGTCGGGGTCTTTCCAGTTGTCGCCCCAGCCGGTGTAGATGTAGAGCACATCGCCGGCGAGAATGCCGCGTTTGGCGAGCCCCTGCGCTTTGAGCATTGCCTGGATGTCGGCGGCCTTTATCAGCTGGCCAGGCTGCATGGCCTTGCCCTTGCCGAGAAAGGCTTTGGCGTCGAGCAGGACGGCGGTGGTGACGATCGGCGGCACTTTTTCGATGCCGAGCTTTTTGAGCGGCGAGTCGGGTGAGGGTTTCACGTCTTGCTGCGTGAAGCCGCCGTAGTATTTCGCCTTGTCCGCCGGGAATGGCGACTTGCCGTCCCATTTCTCGGGCAGCACCGCAAAATGACCGATTGCATCCATCTGGGTGCCCTGCGCCCCCGGCTCGCCGCTGACCGTTTCCTCGCCGTTGAAGGCGTGCAAGGTGCCGGGGATGCCGACCGTCGGCCGGTATTTGTCGACGAGCGGGGTGCCGAAGGGCGACTGCGGCATGGTGTTTGAGCGCAGGTGCGACAGCTCGTAGGACTTGGACTTGGCATTGGCGAGATGCGGCGCGCAGCGCTGCCAGGTGGCAGAACCGAGCGTGTTGGCCATGCCGAGTTCGTCACCGGCCGGCCAAGGCGACGCGGCGGTTTGTGCCTCACTGAGCTGCGGTAAGGCGAAAAGCGCGAGCGCCGTCAGCACGGCGCGAATGATCGCCGAAATCGTCATGAATGCCCTCCCCCGGAAAATTGCCCCGGAAATTGCCAACGCAAAATGCTTGCACAACGAGGTAGTGGCGAGCCCGCTGCCGCGGAGACTAGCATGAAAGTTGGCGGACACCCGCAACTCTTCGCATGCGTTTGATCTTGGAACCCTTGCGAGCTGGTCGGCGGCGCGGCCCCGTGCGCGGGGCTTGCTGCCGAGAAAAAAGCGCCCGCGCCGGCCGCCGGCTACGCGTCAGGCATCGAACCTTGCTTTGGCTCGTGAGGCGCATCTGCCCGCCGCCACCATTGTCGTCAGCCCTTGCCAAATGACCGGAGCCGCCGCCGGGCGCACAGCCTGGCGTGAAAGCACCAGGTCGAGCTTGAGACAAAATTTGGCTCGGCGAACGTCGGCGAACTGGGGCGAGCCATCCTAGTGCGCCTGCGATGGCTTGCGCGCCAGCTCGAGCGCAGGTGGACGCGCGCTAGCGTGTGAGACCAAGGTCTATCAGCCGAGCCGCCGGGCGGAGCTATGTGTCGAAGAGACGGAGGTGCAGCCAGCAGCGGGGTGAGCCATTGAGGACGAGGCTGATCGAGATCGGAAGGTCGGGGGGAGGGGACTCGCGCGGGCCGAACGGTGAATGCGTCCCCGATTGCGCCGAGGAAGCCATCTTCCCGTGGTCGATCAAGGTCGACGGCCGGCAGGCGCATACCTTCAACGCCAATCGCATCTCGATGCTGCTGCCGCGGCCGGGCGAGGTGGAGCATTGGACCGTCGTCAACGGCGGCGGAGGCTGGGACCACCCCATGCATCTGCATTTTGAAGAAGGCCTAACCTTGTTTAGAGGGCGCAACGGTCGCGATCCAATCGCTGCCACCGAACGGCTCGCACGCAAGGACGTTTGGCGCGTCGGCACCACGGGCGACCGCTCGGTCACCTTCCAGGTGCAGTTTGGCGAATACGGCGGATCCTACGTGCAGCACTGCCACAACAACGTGCACGAGGACTTCGCCATGCTGATGCGCATGCAGCTGCTGAGCAACCTGGCGGGCTCACCGCAGGCGGCCGTCACGTCGACGCCAAACCCGACACCCGATGGCGTTGCCTTCACGACACCCGAAATACTGCCTGAAGGCGACCCGAGGACCCCGCGGGCCGTTGGCAGCAGCGGCAGCAGCAGCGGTTAGCCGCTGACGAATGCAGGCCTGGTTGCTCGTGGTGGCGGCTGCAGGCGGCTTCGCGACCGTGGCCACCCCCGGGCGCCCGCGCCAGCGTTGCGCGAGGCGTGTTAGTTGTCGGAGGCATCAGCAGGGGAGATGTGACCGGGGCCGACCCAACAGCGGCCATTCCAGACGGCACCCAACTCCAACAGTTCGTTTTGGTTGAACAAGGCTTCCGCGGCAAGGGCGTTCAAATAGTAGGTGCCCTTGATGGTGACGCCGCAGCTGCCAAGGTAGCCCTTGATCGTATCGTGGCTGCGCTCGAGGTTCCGCGCGATTTCGCGGCTGGGCATGCCCTTGAGGCGCGCCTTGATGGCGCGACGCCTGATGTCGTCGGCAGGACGCTCGCGTTTCATGCCTTAGCCTCGGCTGAGACTCGCTGGTACGGCGCAAGCAGCGGGGCGGGCAGCCCCGCCCAGAGCTCCGCAACCGACAAGGTGCGCGGCAGCAAACCCTGTTGGCCGGCGTAGCGCAGGGCAAGGGCAAGCGCGGGCGCGAGCGATGCCGCATCGACCGCGTAGGGCAGGCGCTTTGCAGTGTCCGGATCGGCGGCCGCGGCTTCCCGGAACATGCGCACAAGATCGACGACGAGATCCGGCCGGCATTCAGCCAGATCGCTCCCCACCGTGACCATGTGGTTGATCGGCACGATGCCATGCCCGCGCCAGAACGCCTGGCCCGCGGCGGTCGGATCGGGAAAGACCGTGCGCAGTGTCGGATCGGCGGGCAGGTCGTTGCCGACGATGACGGCGTCGATGGCACCTTGCCGCAGCATGCCCATTAGGTCGGCGCCAAGGGGCGCCCGCTCGATCCAGGGCGGATCGCGGTACTCGGCGACATGGGCGTCCTCAAACGTGACCCAGCGTACCGCTTCGGGCCCAACGCCGTAGGCGTCGGCCAGGATGCCGCGCAGCCAAACCCCCGTCGTTTGGCCATAGGCGCGGACCCCCACCCGGCGGCCCGCCAGATCGGCAGGGCCGCGGATGGCGCTGCCGGCGAGGCACAAAAGCGCTGGCTCCTGGAAACGTGCGGCCAACACCACGGGAAGCAGGACGAAGCGTTTGCCGTAGGCCTTGGCTTGCAGGAAACTGGCGATTGCGATTTCGCTGACGTCGAAGCGATGCTCGCGCAGCATCGGTGCGAAGGCACGGTTGATCGGTGCGATATCGACAAAATCGAGTGCCAGCAGATCGGAGGAAATGCGCCCCTCTCTGAGGGCGGCGGTATGCGGATAGTCGCCGAGGGCCGCGCGAAGCACGGCGCGCTCGGCCGGCGCTCGGCCGCCGTCGCGATCCGGCATGGATCAGCCCTCCACGTCCGCTGGGCGATAGCGGAGACCTTTTTGGGTCAACTTCGCGCGCATGCCGTAGATGTCGAGCCCCAGCTCGCCAGCCTTGAGGCGTGTCCGCGTTTGCGCCTCCTTGGCCTCACGCGCCTCGCTCTGGCTCAGCACGGTCGCAGCCAACGTCCGCGGCACGACGACAACCCCGTCGTCATCGCCAAGGATCAGGTCGCCGGGGCGGACGATCTGGCCGGCGCATACGATCGCCACGTTCACCGAGCCCAGCGTCTCCTTCACGGTGCCTTGCGCCGAGACGGCCGTCGACCAAACCGGAAAACGCATCTGCGTCAGGCCTGCAACGTCACGCACCCCAGCCTCGATCACCAGCCCCAGCACGCCGCGGGCGGCCAGCGAGCAAGCGAGAAGCTCGCCGAAATAGCCGTTATCGCAGGGCGATGTGGGTGCGGCGACGAGCACGTCTCCGGCCTGACACTGCTCAACGGCCACGTGCAGCATCCAGTTGTCACCGGGCGGAATGGAGACGGTGACGGCGCTGCCGGCAATCTTGGCGCCCGCATAGATCGGTCGCATTGAGGCCGCGAGCAGGCCGCTGCGCGCCTGCGCTTCGTGCACGGTGGCAACTCCGAAGCGCGCAAACGCCTCGGCGATCTTGCGCTCGACGCGGGGTGGATTGGTGACGACGAGGCTCATGCCAGCGCCTCCAGCACGTGCGGAAAGACGTTTTCGTAGCCTTCGCCGTAGGTGATCTTCTTGTCGGAGTTGCGGGCCGCCTGCGCGCCGCGCTGCAAGGCGACACGCGTGTAGTACTCCCATAGGTGCTCTTGCCCCGCCATGCATTCGATGGCGGCGCGCTTTTTGTCCCAGACCGGTGTGATGTCCAACAATACCGTCGGCTTCCAGTCACACTGCTCGGGCTGGTGTGGCTCAAACAAGAAGACGGGCGGGGCACCCAGGACCTGCTGGTCCGGGTTGTGGCCGTGCGCCTGCGCTATGATGCGCGCGTGCTGCGCAAAATCCGTGGTGGCGGGGTGATCGTGATTGTAGATGTCGGCCCTGGAGTGCGACAGCACAAAGGCCGGATGCAGGGCCCGGTAGACATCGACAAGCCGGTAGAGGGATGCTTGCGTGAGCCCGATGGGATAGTCGCCGAGGTCCCAGAACTGAATGTCGGCGACCCCGAGAAGCTTGGCGGCGGCCTCGGCTTCCTTCTGGCGCTCCGCCTTGACCCGCTCCAGCGTCATGCCGCCTTGGCGCCAAAGCTTGGCCGACTCGCCGCGCTCGCCATAGGAAAGGCAGATCACCGTTATGGCATAACCCCGCTCGGCATGCAGCGCGATCGCTCCGCCGGCTCGCCACACGAAGTCCGCTGAATGTGCGCTCACCACCAGAGCCGTCTTTGTTGCCGTCGTCATGCTGTGCTCCCCTCGTCTGCTTGCTCGTCCCGCTCAGCACCCCGGTCGCTGCCGGGCTGGCCGGGCAGCGGCGGCGTGCCGTGGGTGTGGAAGCTCTCGATCGTCTTTAGGCCCCACGCTTGACCTTTTTTGCGCTCCTCCTCGGTCCAAGTGATCGGTTTCCAGTCCGGCGCCAGCAGCAGTCGTGCGCCGGCATTGGCCACCTCGACCCGATTGCCGCCGGGCTCGTAGACGTAGAGAAAGAAGGTTTGCTGGACCGCGTGCTTGTGCGGCCCGGTTTCGATGTAGACGCCGTTCTCCAAAAAGATATCGGCCGCCCTCAGCACGTCCTCGCGGCTATCGAGCGCATAGGTGACGTGGTGGAAGCGACCTTTGACGCCGTGCGCTTCACGCGTGTAGGCAAAGTCGTAGCTCTTGTTCGTGCAGGTGAGCCACATGCCGGCTTCCGTGCCGTCGTTGAGCACGATGCGTTCGGTGAGGCGAAAACCCAGATAGCGCTCGAAGAACTCGCGGTTGGCCTGCACGTCGACGGCGAGGCAGTTGAAATGGTCGAGGCGGCGCACGTTCACCCCGCGCGCCGGGAAGCGCTGCGCCTGGTTTTTGAGCGCCGGCCGCAGGGCATGCGGTGCCTGGTACCACTCCGTCTCGTAGTAGAGCTCAATCAGGTGCCCGTCGGGATCGTGAAACTGATAGGCGGGCCCGTGTCCCAACTCGCCCTCGTGCCACCCCACCCCGTAGCCGGAGCCCTGTAGCGCCTCGACCCGCCGCTGGAGTGCCTGCGGGCTGCGGGCTCGGAATGCCACGTGGCCAAGGCCGGAGGTGCTCGAGCCCGTGAGCTTTAATGAGTAGCGCTCATAGTCGTCCCAGGCCCTGAGGTAGACCGAGGCGCCCTGCCGGCCACTCTCGGTCATGCCGAGCACGTCCACGAAAAAGCGCAGGCTTTGCTCCGGCTTCGGGGTGAGCACCTCAAGATGGGCGAGATGGGCCACGTCCATGATCGGTTCATCGTGCATGACGTCGTCTCCCGGTCGCGCAGCGGCACCTTGGCTTGAACCGCACGCCGGCTTCGGCGGGCGGTGGCAGGTTGGCTTCGGTGCGGCCCGATACCGTGGCGCGATAACACGGCCCGATAACGCGACCTGCGTGCCAGCCGCCTGCGGCGCGCCCCCACGATCCGCAGCGAAAGTTAAGGGTGAGGCGTGGTGCGCCGGGCGCGCTCGCCTCCTAGCCCCGATCGGCTGCCCGTGTCGTATCGCTAATTGCGGCGCTGCTATAACTGCCGGTGATATCGGCGACGCCGCGTTCGGCGATCTCCTTAACAAAGGCGCGCAGGCACTGGACCAGGGCGCGCCCCGCCGGAGGCAGCGTGCGGTCGCTCGACAGAATGAGCCCGGCCGGCCGATCGGGGGCGGGGATCGGCAGTGGCACGACCTTTAGGGTTCCCCTGAGGAGATCACCGACCATCATCAGCCGGGGCATGACCGAGATGAGGTCGGTGGCATGCAGCATCTCGCGGATGAAGCCGTAGGAGCTGGAGCGCAGCGAGCTGGCCGGCGCCAGGCCAAGCAGCGCCAGCAGATGTTCGATTTCGAGCCCGACGCGTTGGCCGACGGTTGGCAGCACGAGTTCGTAGCGGCGCAGCACCTCGGGCGTAACCTGATCGGCAAAGATCGGGTGCTCGGTGCGGGCCAGAATTGAAATCGGCTCGGTCCAGAGCGGCTCGCGTTGGAAGCGATCCGGTACCGCCGGCTCATAGAGGCGCCCCACGATCAGGTCGATCTCGCCCGTGGCCAGTAGCGGCAGCAGGTCTCCCGTGCGGCCCTCCTGCAGCCGAACCTTGATGTCTGGGTGGGCCGCCTTGAGCCGCGTTAAGGTGCCTGGGAGCACGCCGGCCGCAGCCACGGGCAGGGCGCCGAGGGCAACGGCGCCGCTGCCGGGGCTTGCAAGCTGGTCGAGTTGGTCGTCGAGCCGGCGCAACTCGGCCAGCAGCCGCCGGGCGGTTTGCACGAAGGCGTCGCCGGCCGCGGTCGGCCGCACACCGCGCGAATGGCGGTCGAACAGGCGGGTGCCGATGATGTCCTCCAGTTCGTGCAGGCTTTTGGTCAGCGCCGGCTGCGATACCCCGAGCGCGGCTGAGGCGGCAAGCAGGCTGCGATGCGTTTCCACGGCGTCGACGGCGCGCAGCAGCGAGATTCTGAGCCGTTGATCGAGGTATCGTCGTGTCATGGGGTGCAGACCCCTCTTGCCCTGATCCGTGACTGAGCCGTGACTGAGGCCTGTGCGCGGGGTGTCGTTTGCTCGACCCGCTGCCCGCAAGGCCATGGCTTTGCCTGGCGGGGTGGCAAACAGGATAGCGCAGCGGCCGCCCGCTTCGAAGCGGTTGCGTCGAACGCGGCGCCGGTGGCGGCTCGGGCCTGGCGGTTGCCGCGCGCGCCGCGCATGCGCCAGCGGCCGTCACCGTTAATGGCGCAATGCGGATACGCTCGCTCGACATTGATCTCAACGCAGGGCTGTGATCGCGCTCTTGCCAGGCAATGGCAAGTCGAGCGCGAAATGTGTG
>DASTMQ010000280.1:0-9100 GCA_035714005.1 Hyphomicrobiaceae bacterium | reverse complement strand
ATATGCCGCCATCATCGACCTGCAGGCCAACGCCGTGGTCGCCATCGAGATGCAGCGCCTCGGCGCCAAGGTTGCCACCTGGACCTGGGACGAGGGCAAGGTGATTGTGGCCAACGCCGACGGCATCACCGATGAGTTCCAACTGCGTCAGGCCAAGCTACCCGTGGCGCAGGCGCCCAAGCGCGCCGCCGATCCTTGGGGCTGGGGCTCAGAACAGCGCCAGCGCAAACCCAAGTCCCTTTTCGACTTGCTGTTCAAATTCTAAGGCGCGTGCGCTTTTTTTCCCGGACGCCGTGTTCGGGGGGGCTCGCTGCCGCCGCTGTTCTCAGGCCTTAGCGCCACGGCCCGACGGCCCGCGCCTCGGCTTGGCCGGGGGTGGCGCTCCCGTCCGCCCAGCCCCCAGTCCCCCAGTCCCCAGAGTCCCCCAGTCCCCGTCGTCCCCCGTCGTCCCCATAAGCTTCATGGGCGCTCGCCCCGCCGCTGGCCGCCAAGTTTTTGGGCGTGCCGATGCCCTCGCCGCCGCTGCAGCCTTTCGGCCGGGCGGCTGGTTACAAGCCTCCCGTAAGATGTTAGACGATAAACTCGAGGTGGGATGGGTCTTGGCACCCCTTGGGTTTAAAGATGGGGCGCGCCCAGGGCCGGCCTCGCTTACGGTGAGTCCTTAAGATGGCGAGAAGCTTCCTTAAGCGCGGTCCATCCGGCGCACTTGCCGGCGCACTTGGGCTTGCCCTTTTGCTGGCGGGGGCGGGCTGCGATAGCCCGCAGCCGACGCAGGCCAAGGCGCCGGGTGGCGAGCAGCGTCCCACGGTTTCCGTCAGCCAGCCCTTGCAGCGCCAGGTGGTCGAATGGGACGAATACACCGGCAGGTTCGATGCGGTGGAAACCGTTGAGGTGCGTGCCCGGGTCTCCGGTTATCTTTCCACCGTGCATTTCAAGGACGGGCAGGCCGTCAAGCAGGGCGAACTGCTTTACGACATCGACCCCAGGCCCTTCGAATTGAGCCTCGACCAGGCGCGCGCCGAATTGTTGCAGGCACAAACCAAGGTCGACAACGCCAACCTTGACGTGGTGCGCGGCAAGCCCCTGCTGGAACGGCGCATCATCTCGGAAAAGACCTTCGATGATCGCGAGAACCTGGTGCGCGAAGCGCAGGCCCAGGTGAAGGTCACCGAGGCCAAGGTGAAAAGCGCCGAGCTCGATCTGTCGTTTGCCCGCGTCATCTCCCCGATCGCCGGCCGCATCAGCCGCAGCATGGTCACGGCCGGCAATTGGGTCAGCGCCGGCGGCGTCAGCAACAGCACGCTGCTGACGACCATCGTCAGCCAGGACCCCATCTATATTTACTTCGACGTGAGCGAGAACAATTACATCAAGTACAAGCGCCTGGCCGAACGCGGCAGCGGCGCGGGGGCCGCCGATCTCGGCGCCACCGTTGAGCTGGCGCTCCCCGATGAGCGCGGCTTCCCCCACACGGGCAAGCTCGATTTCCTCGACAATCGTCTCGACCAAGGCACGGGCACGCTGCGCGCGCGGGCCGTAATCGCCAACGGGGCGGGGCTGTTTTCGCCGGGCATGTTTGCGCGCGTGCGCGTCACCGGTACGGCCGCCTATGCCGCCCTCTTGCTACCCGACGAGGCGATCGGCACCGACCAGACCAACAAATACGTCTATGTGGTGGCCGACACCGGCATGGTGGCGCGCCGCAACATTCAGTTGGGACCGCTGGTCGATGGCTTGCGCGTGGTACGCGAGGGCCTTGCCGGCGGCGACTGGGTCATCACCAAGGGCTTGCACCGCGCCAGGCCCGGCCAGAGCGTGGCGCCCAACCGCGTGGCCCTCACCGTGTCATCCTCGCTGCCGGCCAATCCCACCGCAGCAACGAAGGTGCCGGAATGAAAGGCGGCTCGAGGGCTGGAGGGCATCGGCGGTGAGAATCAGCCGCTTTTTTATCGATCGGCCGATTTTTGCGGCGGTGCTATCGCTGGTCATCACCATCATCGGCGGCATTGCCTATTTCGGGCTCGGCATCAACCAGCTGCCCGACATCACCCCGCCGACGATCACGGTCAGCGCCAGCTATCCCGGCGCCAGCGCGCAAACGGTGGCCGACACGGTTGCCGCGCCCATCGAGCAGGAGGTCAACGGCGTCGAGGGCATGATCTACATGGCCTCGCAATCGACCGCCGACGGCAACCTGTCGCTGACCGTCACTTTCGACGTCGGCACCGACCCCGACAAGGCGCAGGTGCTGGTGCAAAACCGTGTCAGCGCCGCCGAGCGGCGCCTGCCCGATGAGGTGCGCCGCAGCGGGCTTACCGTGCGCAAGCGCTCGCCGGATCTGTTGTTGGCGATCCACCTGATTTCGCCCGACAACACCTACGATCAGGTTTACATCTCCAACTACGGCCTGCTCAACGTCCGCGACAAGCTGATGCGGCTTTACGGCGTGGGTGACGTCTCGCTTTACGGGGTGCGCGAATACTCGATGCGCATCTGGCTCGACCCAGAACGCATTGCGCTGCGCGGGCTTACGGCCGAGCAGGTGCTCGATGCCTTGCGTGCCCAGAACGTGCAGGTGGCCGGCGGCGCCCTCGGCGAGCCGCCCGTCGACTACAACAATGCCTTCCAAGTCTCCCTGCAGATGAAGGGTCGCCTGCGCAATGCCGATGAGTTCGAGGACATCATTGTCAAAATCGGCAGCGACGGCCGCCTGGTGCGCCTCAAGGACATCGGCCGGGTCGAGCTCGGCGCCCTCAGCTACTCGGCAAACGGCTATGCCGATCGCTACCCGGCCGTCGTCATCGTCGTCGACCAGCAACCGGGCAGCAATGCCGTGCGCGCCACGCAAGGCATCAAGGAGACCATGGGGGAGATCGCCAAGAGCTTCCCCAAGGGTCTCGAATACCGCCTGACTTATAATCCGACCGAGTTCATCGAAGTGTCGGTGGCCAAGCTCTACGGCAGCATTGTCGAGGCCACCGTGCTGGTGGTCCTGGTCGTGCTCTTGTTTCTCAAGACCTGGCGCGCCACGGTCATTCCCGTCGTCGCCATTCCCGTGTCGCTGATCGGCACCTGCGTCGTCATGCAGGCCTTCGGCTTCACGCTCAACATGCTGACCCTGTTCGGCCTGGTGCTGTCGGTGGGCATCGTGGTCGACGATGCCATCGTCGTGGTCGAGAACTTCGAGCGCCGCCTGCGGGAGGGGCTCTCGCCCGTGGAGGCGGCGCGCGTTTCGATGGACGAGGTCGGAGCCGCCATCATCGCCATCGCCCTGGTGCTGTTTGCGGTGTTCGTTCCAACCACCTTCATCACCGGCATCACTGGCCAATTCTATCGGCAGTTCGCCGTCACCATCGCCTCGGCGACGGCGATCTCGCTGCTGGTATCGCTGACCTTGAGCCCGGCGCTGTGCGCCCTGCTGTTAAAGCCGCACGCACCGAGCCATGGCAAAACCGCCAAGCTGATGGCGCCGGTGCACGCCGCATTCAACGCCTTCGACGCCGCCTTCGATGCGATAGCCCGCGGCTACGGTCGGCTGGTACGGGGACTGGCGCGCGCCTGGTTGCCCGTGCTCGCCGTCTACCTGCTGCTGGTTGTGTTCGGCGGCTGGTTTTTGCAGCACCAGCCGACCGGCTTCATTCCCACGCTCGATCGCGCCATCGTCATCATCTCGCTGCAGTTGCCCCCGGGCGCCTCCTTGGCGCGCACCGATGCGGTGGTGCGGCGCGCCACCGACCTGGTGCTGTCCGTGCCGGGCGTGAAGTTCTCGAATGCCTTCACCGGTCGCAACGCCGCCACCTTCACGGCGGCAACCAACGCGGCCCTGCTGTTCCTGGTGCTCGACGACTTCGAGGAACGGCACAAGCAGGGCCAGTCGATCGACAAAGTCACCCGCGAGGTGCGTGCCAAGCTGGGCCAGATCGAGGAAGCGCAGTCGCTGGTGTTCATTCCGCCGCCGGTGCGCGGCATGGGGGCGTCGGCCGGCTTCTCCATGCGGCTGCAGGACACCATGGGTCTGCCCTCCAACGAGTTCGCCCAAATCACCCAGGAATTCGTGGCTGCGGCCAACCGCTCCCCGGGGATTGCCAACGCCTTCACCACCTTCCAATCGGCAACCCCGCAGGTGTTCGTCGACGTCGACCGCGACAAGGCGCAGATGCTCAAGGTGCCCATCAGCAACATCTTCGAGGCCATGCGCGTGTTCATGGGGTCGGCCTATGTCAACGACTTTAATATGTTCGGCCGCACCTACCGCGTCACGGCCCAGGCCGACGGCGACTTCCGCCTCGACCCCGAGAGCGTCGCCAAGATCCGGGTGCGCAACGCTGATGGCCAAATGGTCCCGCTCGGCAGTCTCGTCACCTTCAAGGAGATCGCCGGACCGGAGCGCGTACCGCGCTACAACCTGTTCCCATCCGCGGAGGTGAACGGATCCGCCCGGCCCGGCGTCAGCTCGGGTCAAACCCTCGACATCATGCGCAAACTGGCCCAGGAGACGCTGCCGCAGGGCATCACCTTCGAGTGGACCGATCTGTCCTACCAGGAGGCCAAGGTCGGCCGCACCGGCTATTACATTTTCGTCCTGAGCGTGATCTTCGTGTTCCTGGCGCTGGCGGCCCAATACGAAAGCTGGGCGCTGCCGCTCGCCATTATGCTGATCGTACCCATGTGTCTGTTCTCGGCCGCCTTCGGCGTTTGGTTGCACGGGCGCGAGATCAACATCCTGACCCAGATCGGCTTCGTGGTCCTGATCGCGCTCGCCGCCAAGAACGCGATTTTGATCGTCGAATTCGCGCGCCAGATCGAGGAGCGCGGCGAGGATACGATCTCGGCGGCCATCGAGGCTTGCCGCCTGCGGCTGCGGCCGATCATCATGACCTCGCTCGCCTTCACCCTCGGCGTGACGCCGCTTTATTTGGCAACCGGCGCCGGCGCGGAGATGCGCATCGCCCTTGGTACCGCGGTGTTCTGGGGCATGATCGGGGTGACGCTATTCGGGCTCGTCTTCACGCCGGTGTTCTACGTGGTGATCCGCAGGCTGACGGGCAGGAGGCTCGCGGCCCGCGGCAAGCCCGAAGCGCCCGTCACCCTGGCCGAGGCCGCCGAATAGCTGATCCCGAGGAGGTCCAGCGGGCGGGGCGCTTTTCGAGGAAGGAGGCCAGGCCTTCCCTGGCTTCCGCCGAGCGGCGCTTGCCGGCATGGCCGAGCACCAGCGCCTCAAGCGTGTCGGGGGCAAAGCCGCCCCAGGCGCTCTTGAGAGCCAGCGCCTTGGTCTCGGCCATCGCCTGGGGTCCGTTGCCGAGCAGGTTGGCGATCATCGCCTCACCCGCCGCCTCCAGCTCCGGGCGCGGCACGAGCTGGTGGGCGAGCCCAATTCTGAGCGCTTCGGCGGCGCCAAATCGCTCCCCGGTCAGGGCGTAGCGCCGCAGCTGGCGCACCGATATCGCATCGCTGAGTTGCGGAATGATGATGGCTGCCGTCAGACCCCAGCGCACCTCGGCGATCGAAAAAATGGCATCGTCGGCGGCAATCACCACGTCGCAGGCGGCAACGAGGCCGGTGCCCCCGCCGAAGCAGCCCCCCTGGACCAGGGCCACGGTTGGAATGGGCAACCGATTGAGGCGGTCGACGACGGCCGCCGTCGCCCGGCTCGCCTCGACGTTGTCGGCAAGCGTGCCGGCGGCGATGGCGCGCACCCAGTTGAGGTCGGCACCGGCCTGAAAATGCCGGCCATTGCCGCGCAACTCAAGGGCGCGCAGCCCGGGTTGGGCGCCGAGGCTCGCCAAGGCCTCGAGCAGGGCCGCGATCAGTTCGCCGTTATAGGCGTTGCCGACCTCGGGTCGATTGAGCACGATGCTGGCGACCCCGCGAGGATCGACGCTCGACAGAATGGGGGGATTGCTCATGCCCTGGCTCCGCGCACGATTTAGGACCCAGTATGGCGCCTCGGCATCGTCAGCGCAAAAATCTGGCCGAGCGGGCCGGGCGGGCGGACCCGTCTTCCTTTGGCCACATCTGTGTGGCGCCTAACTTGGCGACCCCGGGCGATCCTGGCTCCTTGGGTTGCCGATGCCCCGCGGGGGCCTCAATCACGATGTTACACTGTTGTGAAGGGCGCGTGACGCCACGCAACTTGCTATCGGTGCTTTTGCGCACTAGAGGCGAGGACGGGGGAGCGCAACGCGACCCGCGCCAGGACGAGGGAGAGCACCAGCGCATGACGGGCGGCTTTAGGCAGTGGCGGCACGCTGTTTTCCTCGCAGTGTGCCTCCTTTGGGCGGCGACCGGCTCGCCGGCATTCGCGCAAAGTGGCGAATGGCGCTGGTGGGACGGGACGCCGATCTTCGCCTCCCCGGCCTACCAAACCCGTCGAGCGAGCGAGGACGATCCGCGACGTAAGCCCGAGCCGCCGCCCAATGACCTGCGGCCCAATTCCGCCCCGCTCAGGAGCGAGGCGATCGTGGAAGCGCTCGAGACCGCCATCCAGCGCTACCAACTGATCGCCTCCCGCGGCGGCTGGCCGACCATCCCCGGCACGCGCATGATCCGGCCCGAGGACGACGACGAGCGCCTGCCCCTGCTGCGTGAGCGCTTGATGATCACCGGGGAGCTGTCACGCCGGCAAAAGGAGAGCTCCTCCTTCATCTTCGGTTCGAGCTACGAGGACATCGAGCCCGCAATTCGCCGCTATCAGGAGAACAACGGCCTGCGCGTCACGGGTCGGGTGGACAAGGCCACCCTGCAGGCGCTCAACGTGCCAGCCGTCGCCCGCCTGGCGCAGCTGCGCCTCAATTTGCAGCGCATCAAGGACCTGTCGATGCAGCGGCTCGAGGAGCGCTACGTCCTCGTCAATGTTCCAGCCTTCCAGCTGGAGGCCGTCGATCACCATCAGGTCGAGCTCCGGCATCGGGTCATTGCCGGCAAGCCGGAGCGGCAGACCCCGACCGTGCGCGCCTCCATCAAGGCCGTCAATTTCTTCCCCTATTGGCGCGTGCCCGACAGCGTGGCGAGCCTGGACCTCGTGCCGCGGCTGATCAAAGAGCCGGACTACCTGCAGAAGGAGCAGATCCGGGTGTTGACCGGCTCCTTCAACGGACCGGAGCTCGACCCCAACAACATCGATTGGCGCCAGGCCGACGTCAGCAAGATCAAGTTCCGCCAGGATCCGGGTCTGCAGAATGCGCTGGGGCTGGTGCGGCTCGACATGCCCAACGAGCACGGCGTCTACATGCACGACACGCCCATGAAGCCGCTTTTCAACCAGCGCGGCCGCGCCTTCAGCGCGGGTTGCGTGCGCGTGCAGGATGTCTTCCAGTTGGTCGAATGGGTGCTGAAATACGAGTCAGGATGGGAGCAGCTGGGTCGGGTGCGCGAGGTGCTCGATGCTGGCCAGCCGCTCGACGTCACCCTGAAGCAGCCGGTGCCCGTATATTTCGCCTACATTACGGCATGGGCGGAGCCCGATGGCCGCGTCGTCTTCCGTCCGGACATCTATGGCCGCGACGGCGTCCGCGACCTCCTCGCCAGCCACGAGCGCGATCCGAGCGAGGGTCCCCCGCCGCCCTTCACCCTGGCGCCCTAAGCCTGAGCGGCAACGGCCGCCCCGCGCCCCTCACGCCAGCGGGCGGGCGACCTCGGGCGGCACCTCGCGCTGGTAGGCCTGCCCAACGGCGAGGAGCTGCGCCTCCGCAAAGGGGCGCCCGACGAGCTGGATGCCATTGGGCAGCCCGCCCGCGCGCGGCACCGGCAACGCCAAGGTCGGCAGGCCCAAATAATTGATGGGGCGCGTATATTTGACCACCCGGGCCATCGCCGCCTGCAGGGTTGGGCCGCCGCCGATATCGAGTTCGACGATGGTTGGCAGCGGGTCGGCAAGGATCGGCAGAACGGCGATATCGATGTCCTTGAAGGTGTCCTCGAGCGTGCGGCGAAGGTAGCTGCCGCGCGCCCGCAAGGCCGTCAGATGATCGACGGCGCCGATGAAATGGCCGAGCTCCAACCTGGCGCGCACCTGCGGACCATAGTCGTTGGGCCGTGACCGCAGATAGGCGGCATGCGCGGCCGAGCAGTCGGGCATCTGCGTCAACTGCACCAGGTGGTCGAGCGTTTGCCAGTCGGGAAACCGGCACGCCGCCGTCACCAAACCTTGGCTCTCCAGGATCTTGGTCACCTGCTGCAGCATGCCTTGCACTTGCGGGTGAGCGCTGCCGATGACGCCGGCATCGATGCCAAGCCGCAGTCCGCGTATCGGCTGATCGAGGCGGGCCAGATAGTCGGGTACCGGTAGCGTGGTCGCCGCGGGATCGCGAGGATCGGCACCCGCCAACAGGCCCAGCATGAGGGCCAGATCCTCCACGTGCCGCGCAATCACGCCGATGGTATCAAGCGCGGGGGCCAGCGGCATGGCGCCAGCGCGGGAGACCCTGCCCCAGGTCGGCTTGATGGAGGTGACGCCACAGGCCGCCGCCGGCAGGCGCAAGGATCCCCCGGTGTCGGAGCCGAGACCCGCGGGGATGGCCCCGTAGGCGACGGCCGCGGCGGTGCCCGCCGAGGAGCCGCCCGTGATGCGCGTCGGATCCCAGGGGTTGCGGGCATGACCCAGCACATAGTTGTGGCCGGTCGGACCGAAGGCGAACTCGGTTAAATGCAGCGCCGCAATTTGCAGGGCGCCGGCGGCCTTGTAGCGCGCGATCACCGTGGCGTCTTGGGTGGCGGGCTTTTCCGCGCGGATGCGCGCGCCCCAACTGGCGATTTTGCCCGTGCGATCGAACATGTCCTTATGGGCGAGGGGCACGCCCGCAAGCGGTCCGATGGGCTTGCCGGCGGCGATGGCGGCATCGCAGGCCGCGGCCGCGGCAAGCGCCTCCTCGGCTTCCAGGCTCAAGGTGCAGTTGGTGCGCTCATGGGCGGCCGCCAGCCGTGCAAGCGCTGCCCGCGTCGCCTCGAGGCTGGAGACCTTTTTGCCGCGGATGGCTTGGGCCAGGGCCCGCGCCGAAAGTTGCTCAAGCTCCATCATGGCCGCGCCTCGGCGGCGAGGATGCGGCGAAAGTCGTCGACGTCGGCGCTGAGCGGCAGGTCGGCGGCAACCTTGGCCGCGGTC
>DASTMQ010000279.1:0-1695 GCA_035714005.1 Hyphomicrobiaceae bacterium | reverse complement strand
CACGCCGCCGGCCAGGCAGAGGTTGCGGGCGCCGGTTTCGGCCTGCAGCGAGCGGGTGAGGCGCAGCATTACCTCTTCGGTGACCTTCTGCACGCTCGCCGCCATGTCCATGTGAAATTGGCTGAGTCGATGCTCCGGCGCACGCACCGGCTGGCCGAACAGAGCGGCGAATTTCGGCGACGTCATGCTGAGGCCCGTGCAATAGTCAAAATAGGACTGGTCGAGCCGGAAGCCGCCGTCGGCCTTCAAATCGACGATGTGGTCGAGGATGGTGCCGGCATAGCGCGGCTCGCCGTAGGGCGCGAGCCCATCACCTTGTATTCGCCCGAGTTGACCTTGAAGCCGGTGTAGTAAGTGACGGCGGAGTAGAGCAGGCCAAGGGAATGAGGAAAGTGCAGCTCGCGCTCGATGCTCAGCGCGTTGTCGCGCCCCAAACCAGCCGAGGTGGTGCACCATTCCCCGACCCCGTCAAGGGTGAGTACCAGCGCTTCGTCAAATGGTGATGGATAATAGGCCGAGGCCGCGTGGCTGATATGGTGTTCGGCGAACAGGAGGCGCGCCCGCCAGTCCACCTTGGGGCCAGTCGTTCCAGCTCGGCGCGCAGCAGATCCTTTTGGAACAATCTCTCCTTGATCCACACCGGCATCGACTTCTGGTAGGATCGCAAACCCCTGGGCGCAAAGGCCACATAGGTCTCGAGCAGGCGTTCGAACTTGAGGAACGGCTTGTCGTAGAAGGCGACGTAGTCGATGTCTTGCAGATCCAAACGGGCTTCCGCCAGGCAGTAGGCAAGGGCGTGCACGGGGAAGCCCGCGTCGTGCTTGCGGCGCGTAAAGCGCTCCTCTTGTGCCGCCGCGACGATCTTGCCATCGACCAGCAGGGCGGCGGCGTTGTCATGATAGTAGGCGGACAGTCCGACAATACGCATCGCAGCGCCCTAGAAGATCGTGTAGATGAACGGCGCCACGGCCGAACCCTGCGTCAGCACCACGAGGCCACCGACCGCAGCCATTACCAGCAGGATTGGCAACATCCAGAATTTCTTGCGCGCGCCCAGGAAGCGCCAAAGTTCGGCGGCGAAGGAGACCATGTTCACACTCCAAGGTTGCGTGCGCCGGTTGGCTCGCACTCAAAACTGATTGCGCATGCTGTCGCGCGGCGGTCCGGCGGATCACGCTTGACCCAATAGGAAGGCGCCTCGCGGTCAAACTTGAGGCCCATGAGATCCTTGCGGCACAGCCGCCATGACCGGCCAGCCGGGTCTGCGGGCTCAGGCCTGGTGGGCGTGGCAAGCCGGCTAGGCGCTCAAAAGCGGGTGCCGACGCCCTTGGCCATCAGGGCGGCGCAGAGGAGAATTATGACAATGCCGGCGAGCTCTAGATGAAGGATCAAACGGATTGATCTGAGCCGTCCCCCCTCGACCGCCGGCACCTCGCCCTGCTTGACGGCACCGCGCCAGGCCAAAAACTCCCTGGTGGGCACGATCGAGGCGATGGCGATGACAACGAACAATGAGAGTTTGGCGATGAATGCCCAATTATGAAAATAGTAGTAGGCCCCTTTCTCGAAATGGAACACGCGGCCAAGACCCACGAGGAACACGACGCCTGCGGCGATGCCGAGGATCATGTCCGCAACAAGAATTTTGCGTGCACTCTTGAGCGTCAGCTCGTCCTTGAGGAGCACGAATTCGAC
>DASTMQ010000278.1:0-6807 GCA_035714005.1 Hyphomicrobiaceae bacterium | reverse complement strand
CAGCAGATCGTCAAGGAGCTGTTCGGCAAGGAGCCGCACAAGGGCGTCAACCCGGACGAGGTGGTTGCCGTCGGTGCGGCGATCCAGGGTGGCGTGCTCAAGGGCGACGTCAAGGACGTGCTGCTGCTCGATGTTACGCCGCTGTCGCTCGGCATCGAGACCCTGGGTGGGGTGTTCACGCGGTTGATCGATCGCAACACCACCATCCCGACCAAGAAGAGCCAGATCTTCTCCACCGCCGAGGATGGCCAGAACGCGGTGACGATCCGGGTCAGCCAGGGCGAGCGCGAGATGGCGGCCGACAACAAGCTGCTCGGTCAATTCGATTTGGTCGGCATCCCGCCGGCCCCGCGCGGCATGCCGCAGATCGAGGTCACCTTCGACATCGACGCCAACGGCATCGTGCACGTTTCGGCCAAGGACAAGGCTACCAACAAGGAGCAGTCGATCCGCATCCAGGCCTCCGGTGGTCTCACCGAGGCCGACATCAAGCGCATGACCGAGGAAGCCGAGCGCTTCAAGGACGACGATAAAAAGAAGCGCGAACTGGTCGAGACCAAGAACGGCGCCGATGCCATGATCCACGCGACCGAGAAGTCGCTCAAGGATTTGGGCGAGAAGGTAGCCGCCGGCGACAAGAGCAAGATCGAGGCGGCAATCGGCGAGCTGAGAGACGCGCTGAAGGCGGATGACCTCGAGGCGATCAAGTCCAAGACCAATGCCCTGGCGCAAGCCTCGATGAAACTCGGCGAGGCGATCTATGGCGCCCAGCAGGCCGCCGAAGGTGCACCGGGCGGCGGGACAGGCGAGGCACAAAAGAAGGGGGGCGGCGGCGATAATGTCGTCGACGCCGACTTCGAAGAAGTAAAAGACGACAAGAAGAAGTCTGCCTAAGCTGGGGGATTAATCATGCAAGCCCTCGTCAGGCCAGCAGTCGCGATAGAGACGATGCGCTGGTAGGGCGGGGGCTTGCCTCACGTACGCCGACCGCGTGGAGCTGCCCGCGTAAGAAGGCGAGAATTGGATACTCAGGCCCATGGCCAAGCGCGACTATTACGACGTTTTGGGGATCAGCCGAGGGGCAAGTGAGCAGGATATCAAGTCGGCCTTCCGCCGGCTTGCCAAGGATTGCCACCCCGATCGCAACGCCAGCGACAAGAGCGCCGAGCAGAAGTTCAAGGAGCTCAACGAGGCCTACGAGGCCCTGAAAGACCCGCAGAAGCGGGCGGCCTACGACCAGTTCGGCCACGCCGCCTTCGACGGTCGCGGCGGGCACGGCCACGGTTTTGGGCCCGACTTTGCCTCCTCGATGTCCGACATCTTCGACGATCTGTTCGGCGAGTTCATGGGCGGACGACGCGGCGGTGGCGCCCGACGCTCCGGCCGCGAACGCGGCGCCGATCTGCGCTACAACATGGAAGTCAGCCTGCGGGAGGCCTATAGCGGTAAAACCGCGCAAATCCGGGTGCCGACCAGCGTCACCTGCGAGGGTTGCACGGGCACCGGCGCCAACCCCGGCACCAAGCCCTCCGCCTGCCCCACCTGCGGCGGTATCGGTAAGGTGCGCGCGAGCCAGGGCTTCTTTACCATTGAGCGCACCTGCCCGGGCTGCCACGGCCGCGGCGAAATCATCTCCGATCCGTGCGGCGATTGCGGCGGCAAGGGCCGCGTGGTCAAGGAGCGCCAGCTCTCTGTCAACATCCCAGCGGGCGTTGAAGACGGCACACGTATTCGTCTCGCCGGCGAGGGCGAAGCCGGACTACGCGGCGGTCCGGCCGGTGATCTATATATTTTCCTGTCGATCAAGCCGCACGAGTTCTTTCAGCGCGACGGCGCCGACATCTTCTGCCGCGTGCCGATTTCCATGACCACGGCGGCCCTCGGCGGCCAGATCGACGTTCCCACCATTGATAACGGCAAGACCCGGGTCAAGGTGCCGGAGGGCACCGAAAGCGGCAAGCAGTTCCGCCTCAAGGGCAAGGGCATGCCGGTGTTACGCTCCAAGGTCACGGGCGACATGTACATCCAGGTCGAGGTCGAGACGCCCAAGAGCCTTAACGCCCGCCAGCGTCAGTTGCTCGAGGAATTCGAGCGCGAGAGCAATCGCGAGACGTCGCCGCATTCCTCGGGCTTTTTTGCCAAGATGAAGGAATTCTTCGAGGGCAAGGCCACGTGAGCCGAACCCTTGCCTAGGCTAATCCGTTGCCGGTGGTGCCCGATGCACGGCCGGCATCACGACCACGGCGCGACCGGCGGTGACGTCCAAACTCGGCACGCTGGCTGAGGTGAACGGCACCAGCTCGGTCTTGCCCGACCCTGCCAACCGGATCTCGATCAAATCACCGGCGCCGAAATTGTGCACGGCGCTGATGCGCCCCAGCACCCGCCCGGCGGGGTCGACGGCCTCCAGGCCGATGAGGTCGGCGTGATAGAACTCGTCCTCCGCGGGCGGCGGCAGGCGCGCGCGGGCGACGTAAAGCCCGAGCCCCATCAGAGCTTCGGCCGCCTCCCGGTCGCCGACGCCCGCCAGGCGCGCCACCACGCCTTTGGCCGTCGGTTTGGCGCGCGTGATCGTGAAGATCTTGCCGCCTTCCGCGTCCGAGAGCGGCCCGTAGGCGGCGATGCTTTCGGGTACCCTGGCGAAGGAGTGGATCAGCACCTCGCCCTTAAGCCCATGGGCGCCGGCGATGCGGCCGAGGAGGATGCGATGGAAAGCGTCCTCGGCCACGGCGCGCCTCATGCCGATTTGGCTTCGCCCGCCTCGGCCTTCTTGGCCGCGGCCTCGGCGGCCGCCGCTTCACGCTCCATGCGCTTTTTCTTCGGCTTGCCCTTTTCGGGATTGTTGCCTTGGGTGCGCTTGGCGAGACCCGCGGCATCGAGAAAGCGCAACACGCGGTCGGTCGGCTGTGCCCCGACGGCGAGCCAGTGCTTGGCACGTTCGACGTCGAGCTTGACGCGATCGGCGTTGTCCTTGGGCAGGAGCGGATTGTGCGTGCCGATCTGTTCAATGTAGCGACCGTCGCGGGGCGAGGCGGAATCGGCGACCACAATGTAGAAGTAGGGTCGCTTCTTGGTGCCTCCGCGCGAAAGACGTATCTTTACGGCCATGCTTATCTCCTAGGTTGTTGAGCCTTTGTTAACTGTTGAGGGGCATAGGGGGGCAGCTACTTCTTCTTGCCCGGCAGTCCGGGCAAACCCGGCAGCCGCGACGGCCCGCCGCCGAAACCCGGCAGGCCCGGCAGCTTCGGCAAGGGCCCGCCACCCAATCCCGACAGCCCCTTGGGCAAACCACCCTGCAAGTCCTTGGGCAGCTTCTCCAGCACCTTGGGATCGAGCCGCGCCAGGTCGGCCTGCATTTTTTCCAGTTCGGCGGGGCTCGGCGCCGCGCCGCCCCCCATGCCCATCATGCGCTGCATCAGGCCGCCGCGCTGCTTGCCCATCAGCTTCATCATGTCCGCCATCTGACGGTGCATCTTGAGCAGGCGATTGACGTCCTCGGGTCTGGTGCCCGAGCCGGCAGCGATGCGGCGCTTGCGCTTGCCATCGAGCATCTTTGGGTTGCGCCGCTCCTTCGGCGTCATCGACGAGATAATGGCGCGCTGGCGCTCGATGATGCTGTTGTCGAGGTTGGCCTCGTCGATTTGCCGCTTGATCTTGCCGATGCCGGGCAGCATTCCCAGCATGCTGGACATGCCGCCAAGCCGCTCCATCTGCTTGAGCTGATCGGCCAGGTCTTCCAGATCGAAGGCACCCTTGCGCAGCTTCTCGGCGATGCTCTGCGCCTTCTCGAGGTCGATCGTCTGGGCGGCCTTCTCCACCAGGCTGACCACGTCGCCCATGCCGAGAATGCGCCCGGCAATGCGCTGGGGATGAAAATCTTCCAGCGCGTCCCACCTCTCGCCGACACCGACGAGCTTGATCGGCTTGCCGGTCACGGCGCGCATGCTGAGCGCGGCGCCGCCGCGGCCGTCGCCATCGACGCGCGTCAGCACGATGCCGGTGATGCCGACCCGCTCATCGAAGCTTTTGGCAAGCTTGACCGCGTCCTGGCCGGTCAGCGAATCGGCGACGAGCAAGGTCTCGTGCGGCCGCGCGATGCGGCTCACCTCGGCCGATTCCTGCATCAGCTCTTCGTCGATATGAATGCGGCCGGCGGTGTCGAGCAACACCACATCATAGCCGGCGAGCCGTGAGGCATCCAAGGCGCGCTGGGCGATCTGCTGGGGTGTTTGCCCCGCCACGATCGGCAAGGTGTCGACCTGGGTCTGCTCGCCCAGCACCCGCAACTGCTCCTGGGCTGCGGGCCGCCGCGTGTCGAGCGAGGCCATCAGCACCTTCTTCTTGTCGCGGTTGGTCAGCCGGTAGCCGATTTTGGCGCAGGTGGTGGTCTTGCCCGAACCCTGCAGGCCCACCAGCATGATCGTCACCGGGGGCTGGGCGGCCAGGTCGATGGATTCGGCCTCCGAGCCCAGCATGCGCACGAGCTCATCATGCACAATCTTGACCACCATCTGGCCGGGTGTGATCGACTTGATCACCTCCTGGCCCACCGCCTTGGCCTTCACTTTCTCGGTGAAGTCGCGCACCACCTCGAGCGCCACGTCGGCTTCCAATAGCGCTCGGCGGACCTCGCGCATGGCCTCGGCCACGTCGCTGTCGCTGAGCGACCCGCGCCGGGTCAGTTTTTCAAAGATGCCGGAAAGGCGATCTGACAGCGATTGGAACATTTAGGCTCCAGCAGCAGCGGCGGTTGCGATCGGGCGCGCCGGGCCGGCGCCTGCGGCGCGGGTCGTTTTGGGCGCGAGGTTCGACGCGCGCTGGCGCCCTGCCCCGCCTGCGGCGCTTCGGCGCCAGGCGCAGGGTCCAAGGGGCGCACACCTGCGCCCATCCCCGCCGGGGGGAGCCGTGCTCCCAAGCCCACAAAAACTCGCCACCGCGCCGATCCGGTTCATCCTAGAACGACGGCCCCCCCAAATACGAACGCGCGCCCGCGGGCGCAACGCGCTGGCGGACGTTGACCTCCTGGCCCTCGGTCGTGCCCACCGGCCCGACCCGCATGCCAGGCGGCGGCTCGTTGTCACGGGGCCGTCTGGATTTGGCCGCACCATCGTTGAAGGCGGCGCACCTGTCAACCCGCGAGCTGCCCCTGCGTGCCATCAGCAAAGTTGACTTTGCGCCGCCCCTCCACGATAGTGCGCGCCGACCCGAGCCACGCTATCCCGCGCGCGCGATTCCCGTGTGCGCGAGTGAGCGGCGTTTGCAGCGGGAAATCTAAGGAATTCAAAGATGTACGCTGTCATCAAGACCGGCGGCAAGCAGTACCGCGTCGCTGCCAATGATGTCCTGACGGTCGAAAAGGTCGCCGGCGAAGCCGGGGCAACCGTGGAGTTTGCCGACGTGCTGATGCTGGGCGGCGAAGCGCCCAAAGTTGGCACGCCCGGCGTCGCGGGCGCCAAGGTGACCGCCGAGATCCTCGAGCAGGGCCGGGCCCGCAAGGTCATCGCCTTCAAGAAGCGGCGGCGGAAAAACTCAAGACGCAAGCGGGGCCACCGGCAAGAACAGACCACCGTTCGCATCAAGGATATCATCGGCGCCTGAGCGCCGGCTCAAGCAAGGATCATTTTCATGGCACACAAAAAGGCGGGCGGATCCTCGCGCAACGGCCGCGATACGGCGGGGCGACGGCTCGGGATCAAACGGTATGGCGGCGAGCGCGTTCTTGCCGGCAACATTCTCGTGCGTCAGCGCGGCACCCGCTGGCACCCGGGGTCGAACGTCGGCATGGGCACGGACCACACGCTGTTTGCCTTGACCGAGGGCAACGTCGAATTTGCCACCAAGCGCAACGGCCGCATCTTTGTGTCGGTGAAGCCGGCGGCCAAAGGAGCCCCCGAATAACGCCCGAGGTGCGCGCACCTAAAGGTGCGCCCAGGCGACGTCGCCGCCGGCTTGCCGGGTGACAAACCAGGTTCGGGGCGCGCGCACAAAGACGCCGCATGTTGACGATCAAAACCCAGCGCCTGCTCCTGCGGCCCTTCCAACGCTCCGATGCTCGCGAGTTCGCTCGCCTCGCCGGTGACTGGGCGGTCGCCTCGATGACGAGCGACATCCCCCATCCCTTCGACGAAGCCCAGGCACTGGCCTGGCTCAAGCCCGCTCGGGGCGAGGTGCGGTTTGCCATCGAAGCGGAAGGCCGGCACCTGATCGGCGGCGCGGGGTTCTACCGCCGCCCCACGGGCATCGCCGAACTCGGGTTCTGGCTCGGCAAGCCCTGGTGGGGCCAAGGTTATGCGACCGAGGCCGCCCGCGCCGTCTTGGCCCATGGCGTGCGCGACCGACGATTGCCGGCCTTTTCGTCCGCCCACTTCGTCGACAACCCCGCCTCGGGCCGCGTCTTGGCCAAGCTCGGCTTCGTCGAGGTCGAGCGCATGCCCATTGCCTGTACGGCGCGCGGCTACCAAGTTGACGCCATTACCTATCGCTTGGAGCGCCAACGCGCTTTGCTGGTGATCGCCCCCACCGCCGCTGGCCTGGCGGAGCGGCGGCGCTGGCGCACCTGGCTCGGCCGGATTGGGGCCGGCTGAGCGGCCTGCCGCGGCGGAGCCCATGAAGTTTTTGGACCAAGCCAAGATCTACATCCGCTCCGGCGACGGTGGTCCCGGTGCGGTCTCCTTTCGGCGCGAAAAATTCATCGAGTTCGGCGGCCCCGACGGCGGCGACGGCGGGCGCGGCGGCGACGTCGTGGTCGAATGCGCGGACGGCCTCAACACGCTGATCGACTTTCGCTACCAGCAGCATTTCAAGGCC
>DASTMQ010000277.1:0-10073 GCA_035714005.1 Hyphomicrobiaceae bacterium | reverse complement strand
AGCCCGCACGCAAAAATCACCATCCATTTGGAAGCATGTGCCATCGGCGATCGGCCCTTGAGCCCGGCTCAGCGATGCGGTGAGGCATGCTTCGAAATTTCGGCTGGGCCTCGTAACGCACGGTCGTCGCTGGGCGGCTACCGCTTGCGAAGTCCATGGGATTTTCACAGCGAGAAAGAGCAATCATGACAAGCGCACGCAAAGGCGTTCGCAAACACCACTTCAGCCGTCGCAAGCTCCTGCTGGCCGGTTCGACGGCCGCGGCCGCCTCCGCCTTGGGCTCGACGGCCGGGGTTGAAACCGCGCAAGCACAAACACGCCAGCCTACCCCCGCTGGCCCCGCCGGCCGGCCAAACATCCTGGTCATCTTCGGTGACGATATCGGTCAAACCAACGTTAGCGCCTATTCGTTTGGCGTGATGGGGTACGAAACCCCCAACATCGACCGCATTGCCAAGGAAGGCATGATGTTCACCGACTACTACGCGGAGAACAGTTGCACCGCGGGTCGTTCGTCCTTCATCACCGGGCAGTCGCCGAAGCGCACGGGCCTTTCCAAGGTCGGCGTTCCCGGCGCCACGGTCGGTCTGCAAGACCGCGATATTACCATTGCCCAGGCGCTCAAGCCGCTTGGCTATGCGACGGGGCAGTTTGGCAAGAACCATCTCGGCGACCGCGACGAATACCTGCCGACCAAGCACGGCTTCGATGAATTCTTCGGCAACCTCTACCACCTCAACGCCGAGGAGGAACCGGAAAACCCGACCTGGCCGAAGGACGATGCGGCCTTTACCAGGGCCAATTCGCCGCGCGGCGTGCTGAAGGCCTCGGCCGACGGACGCATCGAGGACACCGGCCCGCTGACCAGAAAGCGCATGGAAACCATCGACGACGAGACCAGCGACGCGGCGGTTGATTTTATGCAACGGCAGGCGCGGGCGAACCGGCCGTTTTTCTGCTGGATGAATTCCACTCGCATGCATCTTTTCACGCACGTGCGTCCGAGCATGGTCGGGCAGAGCGGCATGCCGGGCAACTACTACGCCGACGGCATGATCGAGCATGACGGTCACGTCGGAAAACTGTTGCAGGCGATTGACGACCTCGGCATCGCCAACAACACCATTGTCATTTACACCACCGACAACGGACCGAACCGCTGGACCTGGCCGGACGCCGCCACTTCGCCATTCCGCAACGAGAAGGATTCCAATTTCGAGGGCGCCTTCCGAGTCCCGGCGATGGTGCGCTGGCCGGGCAAGATCCCGGCGGGCAAGATATCACGCGAGATGTTCTCAGGTCTTGACTGGTTCCCAACCCTGCTGGCGGCCGCCGGCGATACGGACATCAAGGAGCGGCTGCTCAAGAGCACCGACGTCGGCGGCAAGACCTTCAAGGTGCACCTCGACGGCTACAATCAACTGCCGTATCTCACCGGCGAGCAGCCAAAGAGCGCGCGCAAGGAATTCGCCTATTTCAATGACGACGGCGTTTTGGTCGCGTTCCGGCTCGACGACTGGAAGGCGGTGTTCGTCGAAATGAAGCAGCCGGGCGGGTTCCAGGTCTGGCAGGAGCCCTTCACGCCGTTGCGCGTTCCCAAGCTCTTTCACCTGCGCATGGACCCGTTCGAACGGGCGGACATCGTTTCCGATCAATATTTCGACTGGCTCGCGCGCAACGACTTTAAACTTCCCCAGATCGTCATGCGCGCCGGCGCCTTCCTGCAAACGTTCGTCGAATATCCGCCGAGCCAGGAACAGGCGAGCTTCTCGATCGACCAAATTGCCCGCGACGTTGAAACCAAGATCAAGGAAAACGCGCGCAAAGCTGCCGGCAGCAGAGCCTTGCAATAGGTAAAAGCCAAGGAGGCCGGCAATGGGCTTGCCGGCCTCCCGCTAGGCTTCCCTGAGCGCTTCTTGCGCCAATGCGCAGTAGACGGCCTGGTTAACCAAGCCCGGCTTGTGAGCGGTTCCCTCGCTTGCCTTTGCGAGCGCGGCGCCGTGGGCTTGACCGCCGCGGATCGGACACCGAAGCCTTTGGCTGCCGCTCAACCACGACCAAGCCAACCAGCAGGCCCGCGCTCGAGAGGGTCAAGCTTGCCATCAGGAGCAAGATCAGAAAGCTGAAGAGGTCCATTCGGGGTGATCCCAAAATTGCCGCACGACCTCCAAGTGGGGTCGGCACGCCGGCGCTGGATCACCGGAAAGGGTGAGACCGGCATGGCCTGGCGCCGCCAAGCCAAAGCGTCAGCGTTTGCCCGCGGGAGCCCTCCTAGATTGCCCGGATGCCCGTTCGGACAAGTGTCAGCTTACCGTTGCATCACCGCGCCCCGCCCTCCGCGGCGGGCGCCCGGAAACAATTGATCGACAGGGATGGAGACCTCAATGGCTGGCGAAGAGCTTGACGGCAATGACGTCATGAGCCGACGCAAGATCCTGCTGGGGAGCAGCTCGGTGTTCACCGCCGCGGCGTTGCAATCGCTGGCGGCACCGCAAGCGGCCAGCGCCCAGACCCAGCGCTCCAGCACGTCGACCGGGCGGCCCCCGAACATCCTTGTGCTCTGGGGTGACGACATCGGTAGTTGGAATATCAGCTTCAATAACCGCGGCATGATGGGATACCTGACGCCCAACATCGACCGCATTGCCCGCGAGGGTGTGTCGTTCACCGACTACTACGGCCAGCAAAGTTGCACCGCCGGCCGCGCAGCTTTCATCGGCGGCACCGTACCCGTGCGCACCGGTATGACCAAGGTGGGTCTGCCCGGCGCCAAGGAAGGCTGGCAGGCGAGCGATCCCACTATCGCCGCGCTCCTCAAGGACAGAGGCTATGCCACCGGACAGTTCGGCAAAAATCACTTCGGCGATCGCGACGAACATTTGCCCACGGCGCACGGTTTCGATGAGTACTTTGGCAGCCTCTATCATCTCAATGCGTCGGAGGAACCGGAAAACCTCGACTACCCTAAAGACCCCGGCTTCTTGCAGCGATTTGGCCCGCGCGGCGTCATCAAGGCGACGGCGGGCGGCCCGATCACGGACACCGGTCCGCTCACCAAGAAACGGATGGAGACAATCGACGACGAAACCTCAGCCGCCGCGCTCGACTTCATCGATCGTCAGGTGAAGGCCGGCAAACCCTTCTTTTGCTGGTGGAACGCCACGCGCATGCACTTCCGAACACACGTCAAGGCCGAGCACCGCGGCGCCTCGGGTCAGGATGAGTATGGCGACGGCATGGTCGAGCACGACGCGCACGTCGGCTTGATGCTGAAGAAGCTGGACGATCTCGGCATCGCCAATGACACCATCGTCTTTTATTCCACCGACAACGGCCCTCACTACAATGCCTGGCCCGACGCCGGCACCACGCAGTTCCGCAGCGAGAAGAATTCCAACTGGGAAGGCGCCTACCGCGTGCCGGCCTTTGTACGCTGGCCTGGGCACTTTTCCGAGGGCACCACGCTCAACGGCCTGGTGGCGCATGAAGATTGGATGGTTACCCTGCTGGCGGCCGCCGGCATGGCCGATGTCAAGGAGCGGCTGATGCAGGGCGATACCTTCGCGGGAAGGCGATATCGCGCGCATCCGGACGGCTACAACATGCTCGACTACCTGAGTGGCAAGAGCAATGAGTCGCCGCGCAAGGAGTTCTGGTATGTCAACGACGATGGGCAGATCGTTGCCGCACGCTGGCAGGACTGGAAGGTGGTGTTCCTGGAAAACCGCGGCGAGCAATTCGGCGTTTGGCGCGAACCCTTCGTCCAGCTTCGGGTGCCGTTATTATTCAACTTGCGCCGCGATCCGTTCGAGAAAGCCCAGCACAATTCCAACACCTACAACGATTGGTTCCTCGATCGGGTGTTCGTGCTCGTGCCGATCCAGCAGTTGGCGGCGAAGTTCCTGACCACTATGCAAGACTATCCGCCCAGCCAGACGGCAGGGTCATTCAACCTGAGCAAGGTGGAAGAGCAGATACGGGCAGCCGCCGGCGGACGCTAGTGTGAGTAACGCCTGGGCTTTTCGGCCAGCCGAGCGTGGCCCGGCTCCAAACAGCCGCAATCAAGGCAGACGGGAAGCGCGTGCTAACGGTGTTTTCTGGCGTAGCGTCTGGCCGGCTCGGGCCTATCGCTCCACGAGAGCGCGCCCACGCCGACAAAGCGATAGCGCACGCTGGCGCGTTCGGCTTCGGCGTCGAAACAGGAGGGACAGATCGCCCGCCAGCGGTTCAAGACGACCGTGCGCCAGGCATCCTTGGGCTCGACCTGGAAACTGACCACGTTGCGTCGGCGGCATTTATCACAGGTGGGCGTGACCATTTCCCAGCTGTAAGGCGCCCGCAGCTAGCCCCACAATCACATCCCCGCGCTTGGCTTAACACCCGAGTTCAGCAAGTGGGGGCGACCAGCAGGTTGCCAAGGCGGGGCTCGCCCCGCCGGGGCATGCCACGCTGTCCTTTGGCTAAGCGCAGGAGCTCGACCGTTCGGCCGGCCACGCCCATGCCGGCTCAGCTGCGAAAGCTGGCCGTTCTTGAAGACGATGTCGGCCCGGGCGTTTGGTCTCGCATAGCCCGAGCCGACAGTCGCATGGCAGTACTTAAGGGATGCTACTCACGTTTTACACTTACGCATTGCACTTACACATTGCACTTACGCACACAACACCAGGACCCTACAACGCCATCGGGGAAATATTTTGACCGAGCTGTGACCATGCACAGGCGGCGCGCCCTCCCCCTCGGCAAGGACTGGTAGGGCCGGCCAAAAGGAGAGCGCGCCCATGCGGGCCGGACCGGAGCGCCGGGGGCCCGGCGCGCCCGGCTTGAGCCTGATCTTCATCCCAAGCCGGCCCCACGCCGCGCGCGCAGCCGACCTGCGACAGTCGGGCACGCAGTAATCGCCCTCATCTCCCACAAACGGGGGATGGCACGGCCCAGCTTTTCCCGTTCTTGACGCCCTTGCATGGACCCTCAAAGCTTTATCGTCGGCCTGATGGCAGGCATTAGCCTCGTTGGTGGCGCCATCCTGGCCGCCATGATTTTCCTGGAGCGGCCACGTTGTGAGCCGCGGCGCAGTCCAAGCTTCTTGGCCCTCTCGGTCGGCCACCTGCGCGCTTGGCTCGCACGCAAGGGTCCGCGGCAGAAAATCACCGAGGAATGGCTGCAAGCCGAAGAAGACCACGCGCGGCGGCGCGAGGCGGCCTTGCAGCCGTTGGATGGCGGAAGGATCGAGGCGCCGCCAGCGGCCGCCGATGCCCCGGGGCGCAAAAAAGCGCACCCGCCCAAGGGCTAAGGCAAGATCGCGTCAAAACGCTTGCCGCAGCAGCCGACGAAGGCGCGGGGTCGGCGAGCCCTTGCGAAGTGACGCCCGGACCATTCCAGGGTTTTCCCGCATTCCGTGCCGCAGCCTGGGCCGTTAACCCTCGTGCCTATCGGCAGCATGGGGACTGAAATGGGCACGCTTGGGGGACACTCGATCCTTGTCGTCGACGACGAGCCGCTGATTGCCCTGGGCGTCACTGACGCCTTGAGCGATGCGGGAGCCGACGTGGTGACCGCCCACGATCTCAAGGCGGCGTTGGAGGCCGCGGTCAATGGCAGTGTTTCCGCGGCCATCCTCGATGTGCAGATTGGCGCCTCCGACTGCGCCCCGATTTGCACCGCGCTGCGTTCGCAGCAAGTCCCCTTCATGTTCTTCACTGGGTCGGACAGTCACGATCTGTTGCGGGAGTGGGCGACTGTTCCGACCTTGGCCAAACCAACCGGCGAGGCAGAGTTGATTGCCAACGTTGCAGCTTTGCTGGCGGCAAACGCACCCGAGTAAGCGGACCCTCAGAACCGCTCCGCTGCTGCTATGACTGGCTCGCTCCTGCCCTTCAACGCAAGGGTCCTGGCAGGGCCTGTTCGGCGACCTCGATCAGTCGCCGCTCGTAGCGGTTGATCAGGTAGCCCGCCCCAAGAAAAACAGCGAAGGCGACAAGGAACATGACGGTCGCCAGCACCGCATGCAGTTCGAACAGAAGCTTGCCGAAATAAAAGGCCCCAATGCCGAAAACACTCGCCCACAACACCGCGCCGGCGGCATTGGCAATTAGAAAGTCACGCCAAGGCATGCGATTCACCCCGGCGAGGAAGGCCGCCAAGATTCGCAACAGCGCCACAAAGCGGCCGAAGAAAACGACTTTTCCACCGTGCTTGCGGAAAAGGTACTGGGCGACCTTGATGCGCGGTTCCGATAACCCCAGGT
Organism: Hyphomicrobiaceae bacterium; assembly: GCA_035714005.1. GTDB lineage: Bacteria > Pseudomonadota > Alphaproteobacteria > Rhizobiales > Hyphomicrobiaceae > AWTP1-13. The sequence continues at coordinate 3,829 of DASTMQ010000277.1, read as the reverse complement.
GGCGGCCGTAGCGCAAAACGGCGGCATAGGCGTAACGGTGACCGATCCAATAGCCGGCGTTGTCTCCCATAATCGAGCCCAGCGCCGCCGCAAGGATCACCAGGCCGATATTGAGGCTTGGATCGCTGGCCGCGTAGATTGCCGCCAACACCAGCACCGTTTCGCCTGGTAGCGGAATGCCCATGCTTTCCAGGCCGACGACGAGCGCCACAGTCCAATAGCCGTGCGTCGCGATCAGGTGTTGCAGCATCTCCTTTGACAGTCCGGCCACCTCAACAGATCTCCGACCAACGCTCCTGACGCCCAACGCGCCTATAAACTCTCTATGCGCCCAACGCGCCGCGCGGATGATCGTTACCATCGCGAGCCGTCAGACCGCGGTGGAACGTCCGAGTGGCGCGATGGGTCCGAGCTGAGGCTGCTGCCGTCGCGAACGCGCGCATCATCTCACAGCTGCGGCCAACATCAATGGCCATTCGGGCGCAAGCTCCGCAAGCAGGGCCGCGATTTTCTCGGGGCTAATCGGAACCGGCGGCGCACTCACGTCGTTGCCAGCAGGACTTAAGGCTCCGAGAAAAGTTCATTAGGGAGAACGTCCCTCATGCTGCGTCTTGCCTTGACCGGTGTCATTGTCACCGCCGGGATCTTCTTTATGCCGCAGATGAGCGCCGCTGCCGGTGTGATCCCGCCCGGGGCCCAGATCACGCATCAATCCCTGGTTGAGCCCGTGCAATATCGGCGCTGCCGGGCCTGGTATCGGGAATGTCGGGTGCGGTGGCGCGGCGGCTGGCGCTTCCGGCGCTGCCTGGCCCGGCACGGGTGCTGAGGCGGCGCAATAGCCCCTGCGCGCGGCTGCCGGCTGGCAAGGCAAGTATGGGGGCCAATCGCACCGTCAATGCGCCCCCGGCGCCGCTGCACGCGCTGCCGTTCGACAAACGCTTGCAAGCTCCTGCGCCCTCGCGGAGCGGCTTCCTGCGCGGGTCAGGCCGCGACCACCTGGCGAGCGGCCTCGCGCTCGATGCCCTTGGCCAGGAATAGCGGTTCCAGCTCGTTGGATGGCACCGGCTTGCTCAACAGGAAGCCCTGCATCTCGGTACAGCCCTCCGACCGGATGAGATCGAACTGTTCGCGGGTCTCCACCCCTTCAGCCGTCGCCGCAACGCCGAGACCGCTGGCAAGCGCGGCGACGGCGCGCACGATGTTGAGCGAGCTGACGTCGGCCGCAATGTTGTTGATGAAGGAGCGGTCGATTTTGATCTTGTCGAAGGGGAAACGCTGCAAATGGCTGAGCGACGAATAGCCGGTGCCAAAATCATCCATGGCGATGCGGACCCCGAGCTCGCGTAAGCGGAACAGGATGGCGAGCGTCGCCGCGCTGTCGTGCAGCAGGACGGTTTCGGTAATCTCCAATTCAAGGCGGTCGGGTGCTAATCCCGAGGCCGCCAGCGCGCTAACCAACGTCTGCGGCAGCGCGGGGTTGCGTAGCTGTGCCGGCGAGAGATTGACGGCGATCCTAACATCCGCCGGCCATTGCGCCGCGGTCGCGCACGCCTCCCTGATGACCCATTCCCCGATCGGGACGATCAAGCCGGTCTCTTCGGCCAAGGGTATGAACGTTGCCGGCGCTACCAAACCATTTTCGGGATGCTGCCATCGAACTAGGGCCTCAAGGCCGCTGATCCTGCCGCTGGCGATATTGATGACGGGCTGATAATGGAGTTCGAGCTCGCCGGCGATTAGCGCCTTGCGCAGGTCTTGCTCCAGGGTGCGGCGAGCCTGCATTTGCACGTCCATCTCCGATTCGAAGAAGCGGAACGTACCTCGCCCATCACCTTTGGCGCGATAGAGCGCCAAATCTCCGTTCCTGATCAGTTGCTCGGGGATCAGGCCGTCCGACGGCGCCAGGGTTATGCCAACGCTGGTGCCGATCACGACCTGATGACCATCGACTTCGTAGGGCTCGCTGAGGGCGGCAATCACGCGTTGGGCCAGCGATGTGGCATCAACGACCTGCGAGAGTGCAACCTGCACGATGGCGAATTCATCGCCGCCCATGCGCGCCACCGTGTCGGTGTTGCGCACCAAGGCGCGCAAGCGGTTGGCGACCATTTGCAAGAGCTTGTCGCCGACCGGATGCCCGAGCGTGTCGTTGACGTGCTTGAAATGGTCGAGATCCAAAATATGAGTGGCGACGATCTCGCCGCGCCTTGACCGGGCCAAGGCGTGTTCCAGCCGCTCGTTCAACAGCACGCGGTTGGGCAGGTTCGTCAAGGCATCATGCAGGGCCATGTGGGCGATCTTGGCCTCGGAGCGGCGCTGCTCGGTGATGTCCTGGTGCGTGGTGACCATGCCGCCATTGGCCATCGGCTGGATCGAGACGGCCACGAAGCGCCCGTCGGCAAGTTCGGTGACGTGCTCGCTCGCCTGTCGGTTGCTGCCGGCCGCGCCCAGGGGTCTTAGCATTTCGTCAAACGTCTTGCCGGCGTGCCCGTCCTTGCCAAGCCGCCGCTCCACGAGCTGGCGCAGCTGGGTGCCGGGCCTGAGCTCTGCCGGCTCGAAACCGTAGATCTCCGCATACCGTCGATTGGCGACGACCAGGCGGAGCTCGGCGTCGAACATCGCCAAGCCCTGCGCCATGTTGTTCAGGGCCGTGTCCAACTGCTCGCGCAGCCGTTCGCGTTCGGTAACGTCCTCATGCGTGCTCACCAGGCCGCCGCCCGCCACCTGGCGGCGAAGCACGCAGACGAGGCGGCCATCCGACAGCGGGACGATGTCGGCCGCCTGCTTGTGAGCGTTGAGGAGGCCATCGTGCGCCCATTGCCTGGCGGCTTCGTTGTCGTAAAGCCCCACGCTGGCGCGCGCCTCGAGGATTTGCTGCAGGCTTGTTCCTTCCCGCAACAAATCGGGGGAGATACCGTACATGTCGGCGTAGCGCCGATTGGCGATCACCACGCGTTGATTGGCGTCGAACAGGCACAAGCCCTGGGACATGTTGTTGAGCGCCACGTCGAGCTGAAGGTTCTGCGCCCGCAATTTCTCTTCTTGCTGCCGCAGGTGCTGATGTTGCCGCTGCAATTGGGCATTGAGCTTCTGGCGCTCGGTAATGTCCTCGTGGGTGACGATACGCCCACCATTTGGCATCTGCCGGCGTACGACGCTGATGATGCGCCCGTCGGCCAGCTCCTGAATGCGCGCGGAGGCATCGCCAAAGCTGCTGGTCCAGCTGCCGACGAAGCTTTCACTGTCCTTCACATGATAAAAGCCATTTGCCAGCCGGTACTCGAAAATCTGCCGCACGGTAGTGCCGGGCCTGACCTGCTCGGCCGTCAGACCGTACATCTCGGCATAACGCCGATTACAGACGATTAGGCGCTGCTCCGCATCGAACATGGCAAGGCCCTGCAGCATGTTGTCGAGGGCAGCATCGAGCTTTTCCTTGTGCAGGCGCAATTCCTCTTCGCGTTGCCGCAAGGCCCGGCTGTGGCGCGCTTGGCTCTCCAACGCCTGCTGGCGCCCGCGCAGATCGCGTATGGCGTAGACCTCGAATTCCCCAAGGTCGGGAGCGAGCGACTGACGCGTGACCTCGATGGCAATCGGCTCCGCCGCCGCTGTCTTGAGTACCGTTTGCCAGCGCTCAGCCGTAGGCGAACAGGCAAAGAGCTCGCTGGCAAGCTTGCGACCAATCAGCTCGCCCAAGCTGCGTCCACACAAGTCGAGCAGCAGCGCATTGACCTTGATGATACGACCCGCCTGGGCGATCAGAAGGCCTTTATTGTCGCGGCCAATGTTGAGCGCCCGCCAGATCGGATCCAGGATCGCCTGCCGATAG
>DASTMQ010000276.1:0-4124 GCA_035714005.1 Hyphomicrobiaceae bacterium | reverse complement strand
AAAGCTCGGACCCCGACCTACGCTTGGGCGCCAATGGCGACGGAGGATGGCGCAGCAAACGCCCGGTTTGCGAAATATCGGCACAAAAGGCATCTGTTGGGTGCCAGGCTTTAGAGGAGCGGTTTCATGCCTGCATTGGCGCATCGCACCTGGGTGCCCGAATCTTGCGAGACCTTCGTCCAAGCCATTGCCGAAGACACTGCTAGAGCGACTTCAGCTGCCATCGATCAAAACATCGAACGTCTGATCGCAGCCAACGCCAAGATCCACGATGTGGACTGCATCAACCTCAACCCGGCGACGAACGTGCTCAACCCTAGGGCCGAAGCCGCCCTCGCCCGCGGCCTCGGCTCGCGGCCGTCACTCGGATATCCGGGAAATAAATACGAAACGGGGCTGGAGGCTATCGAACGCATCGAAGTAATCGCGGCAGAATTGGCGGCGGAGATCTTCAAGGCGCGTTATGCCGAAATCCGCGTCGCCTCCGGCGCAATGGCAAACCTGTACGCCTTCATGGCCATGGCAAAACCCGGAGACGCCATCATCGTCCCGCCGGCCGACATCGGCGGGCACATCACGCATCATCAGGCCGGCTGTGCCGGTCTTTATGGCTTACGCATCCACGCGGCACCCGTTAGCGCCGACGGCTATAGCGTGGACGTGGGCGGCCTAGCAGAGCTGGCGCGCGTGGTGAAACCAAAGATCATATCGATCGGCGGCAGCCTGAACTTGTTTGAGCACCCGGTGGCTGAGATCAGATCGATTGCGGACGCCGCCGGCGCGCGGGTTTTGTTCGACGCCGCGCACCAATGCGGCCTAATCGCCGGCGGCGCCTGGAAGAACCCGCTTCACCACGGCGCGCATGTCATGACCATGAGTACCTACAAGAGCCTCGGCGGGCCGGCGGGCGGGCTGGTTCTAACCAATGCGCCCGAGATCGCTCAACGCCTCGATGCGATCGCTTTTCCTGGCATGACCGCAAACTTCGATGCAGCTAAGTCGGCCGCGCTCGCAATCTCGCTTCTGGACTGGCGGCAGCACGGCGCAGCTTATGCGGCATCGATGGTCGAAACGGCACAGGCACTGGCCACCGCTTTGGTGTCTGAGGGCATCCCGGTCTTCTGCCCGCGAGGCACCGCGACCACCTCGCACCAATTTGCGATCGAAGCGGCGCAATACGGCGGCGGGCAGGCTGCTTGCAAGCGTTTGCGGACGGCAAACATCCTTGCTTGCGGCATCGGCTTGCCAATCGCGCTGGTAGCCGGGGATCTAAACGGTCTTCGGCTCGGCACCCCGGAAATTGTGAGGCGTGGCATGCGCCCTGGCGACATGCCGACATTGGCAAAGCTCATTGCCCAAGCGCTGCGAGCGAGCAATCCCGAGGCTGTCGCAGTTGAGGTCACGAACTTCCGACAATCGTTCAATGGACTTTCGTTCATTCGGTGAGAAGCGTGGCAACGACGGTTGCACGATCCACCTCTGCCCATCGAACGACCATGCATAGCGCGGCCGGAAGGGCGCGGGCTGAAACTGGTCGATCAGCTTTGCCAGGCAACCACAAGCAGCCAACGGCGGCTTATATTCCGAGCTACAGTACTTGGGGGGTTGTTTCGTGAGGTACCGTCTCACATGAATGCGGCCATTGCGTGCGCGGCCCCGTGAGCCCCCCTCCCGATGCTTCTCGCGCAATGACGCGCGCAACATGGCGCTCAGTCAATGGCTATGCGCTTACGCGATTTTTGCTGATACCCTAGCTTACCGCCGCATCCCCTCGCCCACCATGCCCACACGCAGGAGGAAAACGACCCCGATGTCGTGCTTTCGGCACCGTTTCCGATCACGAGGGCAAGCTATCGGCGGAAATTCTGGCGAGACAGCACGGGACAAACCGGTTATGAGCAAAGGAATGCGCAACTTTGCAATGCGCTGGGCGATCCTTGCTGGCCGATTGCGCGGCGCCTGCGCCATTGTTGCGAGAAGCTCGGGCCGCAGATGGCAGTCAATGCGGCGCTGTTGGCGGGGCTCACACTGGCCGGCGTCTGGTGGGCCTATCCCCTGCTGTGGTTGGTACCTCTCCTTGGATGATGGTCATTACACGCATTCGCAACATAGCGGAGCACGCCGTGGTGCCAGACTCAGACGACCCTTTGCGCAACACGCGTACGACTGAGGTCAACCTAATCGAGCGAATTTTCATTGCGCCCTATTTCGTCAACTACCACCTCGAGCATCACCTTTTGTTTTACATACCGTGCTAAAACCTGCCCAAACTGCATGCCATTCTCATGCGGGGTAAGCACGCATCCCGAATGGAAGTGCAACGCGGCTATCTAAGCGTCTTGAAGCTGGCAACAGCCAGTCCCCGGATCGAAGATCGGCCGGGACAGATCGTCAACAACGCTCGGCGCTTGCGCGCCGGATCGCGCATTGGCCATGACCAGGCCGCTTCGGGCTTTTGACCTGGCGACCCGTTGACGTCCCACGCACAAAAACGTTATCGCCTGCGCGAAATCCCACGCACACCTGCGGCCCGTACCTCTCCCCAACGGCAGCGAATTCCCGCACCGTGTTACGGAGAGAACCCATGCGCTACCATCTAGCGTTAGCCGCGGCCCTTGCCGTGCAAGTTTCCGCCGCCCACGCGGAGAACATTGTCGCCTTGGTTGGCGAAGATATTCTGGCGACGATCGATAGCCGGACCGCCAAGACCACAAGCCTCGTCAAAATAGACGGCGTCGGCCCGGTCCTGGGCATCGACGTTCGACCCGCCGATGGGCAGCTTTATGCGTTAACGCGCGACGGCACGATCGCCACCATCGATGCCAACACCGGCAGGGCGACAGCCAAATCCAAGCTCGACAAATTACCGCCAGAGGATTTCCAAATTGCCGTCGACTTCAACCCGGTCGCTGACAAGTTGCGAATAATTGGTGCGGACGGAACCAACCTTCGCGCCGATGTCGATAGCGGTAAGGTCACCGAGGACCAGTCTCTGCGCTTCGCGCCGAACGATCCGGCGGCCGGGCGCACGCCGGCGATCGTTGCGGGCGCCTACAGCAATTCGGTGAAGGGTACAAAGGAAACCACGCTTTACGATATCGATGTCCTCGGTGGTCTGTTCCGTCAAGCGCCGCCCAATGATGGCATCCTGAACAGCATCGGTACGATCGGTGTAAGTATCGACAGGATCGGCTTCGACATCCTCGCCGATGCTGCCGGGACCAATACCGGCCTGCTGGTCGCAAACGGCAAGCTTTATATGCTGGATCTGGCCACCGGCAAGACCACCGTCGGCCGCAGCATTGCGGGGCTTCCCTCGGACGTGCGCGATATCGCCGTGCTGCCGTCATTGCCGTCCAAAGCGGCCATGAACATGCCGATGGGCGACAGCATGCGAGCCGGCGCTGAGATGCCTTCGGGCTCCTCGGCGAAAGCTATGTCCGGCAACCCTGCAAGAGCCATGCAGATGGGCGCGATGGATTCCCCAAAGAATTCACAATATCGCGCCAACTATCGAATGCAGACGGGTATCAACTCCGCTCCCAAGGGCGTAAAGGTGAGGGGTCCCCAGTGCCCTGAGCGCGCGGCGCAATACTGAAGGTCCCTGCTTGCGGAGTAGAGCTCAGCCGGCAACCGCTGATAAGCGAGCAAAAGGATAATCGCCGGCTCCGAAAAAAGCCGGCGATTGCACGCCTTAAGCTATCAGCCGTGCAGCCGGGAGGCCAACAGCCTTGAACCGATGGTAGCTCCCGTCTCGTCGGCCTTGTCTGGCAGCAATGTAACGATAAATTAAGGTTATGGCGCCCTCGATTTCGCCTCGGCGAGCGTCCTCTGCCGCCGTCGGTTACGTCAGCAAGCCTGGTGGTTGATCGCGATGCCAAGCAAACGAACGGATCACGCCATGGCGCCAACCTAAAACCTGCGGCCGGCCTGAGCGCTGAATGTCAGCACGGGATGACCCCGCTCGGCTCCTCAGTTTCGAGCGGTCCTGCGGCCCCATGCGGCCCAGAACGACGAAACAGCCGCCTCAACCTCGGCGCCATTGGCACGGCGGCATGGGCGTGAAAGGCTGAAGACTGCGGCTCGGGCAGCGCTTGCGGCGCAGCTCTGCACCCCCATCAGGG
>DASTMQ010000275.1:0-3789 GCA_035714005.1 Hyphomicrobiaceae bacterium | reverse complement strand
AGGTTGTAAAAGGCAAGCCCCGACGACGTCGTCATAATGAGCGCGATCGCTGCGACCACATACCAGCCGTAAAAGATCGCGCCGTGCGCGGGCGCTTGGGAGGACGGAAGCGGGGCAACGGGCTGATCGGGCGGCAAGGGGGTCTCGGCGGGAGGTCGGTGGAGGCTGGCACGGCGACAGCCTCGCGCGGATCGGCTAGCAGATACAAAAATTTGCGCAAAGCCGACCTACGCCAAATGGCAAGGCCTCGGCAATGGGGCGCGCGGCAACGTTGAGGGCGGAGGCCAAATTCTTGTCATGCGTGCGCCGGTGGGCCCCAGGTCCGCCACCGGCGGTTGTGTGCCATCGCGGCCCGGCGCATGCTGCCGGCCCGCTATTTGGGAGAGACGGATGCAGGAAGACCGCTTGGATGCCGCCAAAGGATGCAAACCGCGATCGGCGAGCCGCGGCAGCGGCGCGATGGCGCCATGAGCCGGAGCGCGCGGCCGCCACGCATCTATCTGGCGGGGCCGGAAGTCTTTCTACCGAGCGCTCGCGCCCTCGGCGGCGAAAAATGCCGCTTGCTCGCGGCGGCCGGTTTGGAAGGGGTATTTCCTTATGATGCATCCCTGGCGCGGGAGGGTCTCGGCAAGCGCGCGCAGGCGGAGCGCATTTTTGCCGCCAACACCGCGCTCATGCGTTCGTGCGCTGGACTGATCGCCAATCTGACACCGTTCCGGGGCGTGTCCGCCGATGCCGGCACCATCTTCGAAGTGGGTTTTATGCGCGGCCTGGGACGGCCGGTGTCGGCTTACACCAACGTTGCCGCCAACTACCACGCCCGCGCCACGGCCTTTCGCGCGCGGCGGTCGACGCTTGCCGATTGCGATCGGCCGGAGTGCGCTGTTGAGGACCATGACCTGAGCGACAACCTGATGCTGGAAATGGCCGTCATCGCCTCGGGGTGCAGCCTGATCCGGCACCAGGGCACGGCCGATATGGCCGAGCTCACCGCCTTTCGAGGCTGCCTTGCCGACATCGCTCGCCTCCTCGCGTCATGACGAGGCCGGCCGATCACCGCCGGGCGCGGACCCGACGCCCTGCAGCGACCAGGTTTCCCAGGCGGCGACGACGACCAGCACCGAGGTGGAGGCCGCTCCCAGCAGCAGGGGAGGGAGGGCGGCGGCCACCAGGCTCAGCGCGGCGAGCAGGGCGAGGCCGACGAGATGGGATAGCGCCAGGCGACTGGCGGTTGCCCGTTTGAACAGGAGATTGCCGAGCAGATAGAGCGCCGGTCCGCCGAGGATGACCGCGATGCCGGCGGGCCCGGTGGGGTCCAGCGGATGCGAAAGGAGGAGGTCGTCGGCAACGGCGCCGAGGATGATGCCGGCAATCGGCACGATATGCAGGTACGTGTAGGCCAGTCGGGCCAGGCGGCCCGGATCGGACGAGGCCATGATGCGCGCGCTGGCGCGCTCCGCACCGATGTTGAAATAAATCCACCACATGGCCACCGTGCCGACGAAGGCCACGAGGAATGCCGCCACCGTCGTCCCCGTCCAGGCCAGGTCGGCGAACTTCGCCCCCGTCACGACGATCGATTCACCCAGCGCGATGATGACGAACAGGCCGCAGCGCTCGGCCAGATGGCCACCTTCCACGTCCCAATCCGCGGTCGTTGCGCGACCCAAGCCGGGCGTCCAGTAGCCGAGCGCCGGCGAGGCGTATTCGATCAGCAGCGCCAGGGTCCAAAGGATCAGACGCTGGCCGGGGTCGACGCAGGCACCCGCGAGCCAGAACAGTGCGGAGAGGACGAACCAGAAGCTAATGCGTTGGAAGGTGAGAAAAATGCTGGGGCTGCGGCCGGCCAGCGCCCAGAGCATGAACAGCGAGCGACCAAGCTGCATGGCGACGTAAGCGCCGGCGAAGACTGAGCCCTGCGTGCCGAAGGCCTTGGGCAGCGAGGTCGACAGCACCAGCCCCACGAGCATCAAGGCGAACAACATCAGCCGAACTGGGGTCGTCTCCGGGTCGAGCCAGTTGGTAACCCAGGAGGTGTAGATCCACACCCACCACACTGCCAGCAGCAGCAGCGCCGTTTGCAGGGCACCAAGCAGGGAGAGGTGCTCAAGCAGGGTGTGCGAGAGCTGAGTGATGGCAAAGACGAACACCAGGTCGAAAAACAGTTCGACGAAGGTGACGCGATGGTGGCCATTCTCCGGCTTGCCGCGCAACAACTTGGTCGCCCGGCCGCCGATCACCGTGCCCGCCATGCCGCAAGACTGCCGCGCAGGTCCACTTACCGCAGGGCCCAGGTGACGTGGATTTTCACCTCGAGGCGCTGGCTTCCCGGTTCGATCGGCACATCGCCGGCGGCCAGCGAGGTGCGCGCCAGCGGGCGCGGGCCGGCTGCGGGCGCATCTTCCGCGATCGTCAGCACCGGTCCGATCTCGGCGCCGGCACTGGCGGCATAAAGCCGCGCTCGGCGCAACGCATTGCCCATCGCCGCCTTGCGCGCCTCATCGCGCAGTTCCTCGGCCTTCGATACCTCGAAGGCAATACCGCCGACCTGATTGACGCCGAGGCTGACGATTTGATCGAGCACCTCACCCAAACGCTTCAAGTCGCGCGCCGTAATGCGCACCTGATTGACGACCTGGTAGCCGACGATGGTCGGGGCCTGATCTTTGGCGCTGCGATAGCGCGGTTCGACGTTGAGCGCCGTGGTGCGAATGTCCTGGGCGGAAATACCAAGGGCTTTGAGGCCCTCGATCACCTTCGCCATGGTTGCGGTGTTGCGCGACAAGGCTTCGCGCGCCGTCTCGGCCTCCGACACGACCCCCGTCGAGATGGTCGCCAGATCGGGCTCGGCCGCCACGCTGCCCGTTGCCGAGACGCTGACCGAGCGATCTTGCTGCTGGCCAGGTTCTGCCGCCATCACCACCGCTTTCCCACCAAGCAGGATTGCCAATAGGCCGCCCCCCAGGGCAACCGCCAAGTTGTGTGTACCCATATCATCCTCGTCATAGCCCGGCCGCCACCAGGATACACAGGTTTTTTGGCTGAAGCATGCCGTGCGGCGGCCATTCCAAGCAGCCGCCCGCGGGTGTTATAGAGGCGCTTTCCCTGGGGGCCCGTAGCTCAATGGTTAGAGCCGGCGGCTCATAACCGTCTGGTTGCAGGTTCGAGTCCTGCCGGGCCCACCACGCCCAGTTTTGTCGCGCCCGGCGCCAACGGCAGGCGTGCGGCGCCGCACGCCATGGGAGCCGCACGCCGGCGGCAAGCGCCCGATCGGCTGAGCGCGCCGCCTGGCAGCGCAACGTCAACCGGGGATGGCGGGTGAAACGCGCACTTGATGGCGTGCGGCCAGCCGAACCTCGCCGTGGCCTAGTGCGGCGGCGGGCCGAACACCAACACGGCATTGAGACCGCCGAACGCGAATGAGTTCGACATGGCGTAGGTCACCGCCTTGTCCCGGCCGACGTTGGGCACATAATCGAGATCGCAGTCGACATCGGGCTCGTCGAGACCCGCCGTCGGCGGCACCCAGTTTTCCTGCATGGCCTTGATACAGGCGACGGCCTCGATGCCGCCCCCGGCCCCCAGGGGATGTCCGTGCATCGATTTGGTCGAGGATACGGCAAGCTCAAAAGCGTGCTTGCCGAACACGTTCTTGATGGCGTTGGTCTCGTTCTTGTCGTTGATGGTCGTGGCCGTGCCGTGGGCGTTGAGATAATCGATGTCGCCGGGCGCCAGTTTGGCATCGGCGAGCGCCAGTCGCATGGCCTCGCTCGGCCCCTCGATGTCGGG
>DASTMQ010000274.1:0-6983 GCA_035714005.1 Hyphomicrobiaceae bacterium | reverse complement strand
GGTGCGTAGGCACCGGGCAGGCCCGCCAGCTCCGCCGCGAAATCCTGAAAGTCGAGCGAGACGCCGATCTGGTGTTCGTATTCGCTGAGCAGCGCGACGATGGCGCCGCGTTCGGCCTCCTCGAAACCCTCGCTTAAGATGTAGTCCGACATGGACCCAAGCTTGAGTGCGATCCCGGCCGCTGGCAAGCCGGGGCCGTGAGCGGCCCTGCCGCCACAAGTCGTGCCGGCGCGGGCCGGCGCTTAAAGGCTTGTTAAGGCCGGTTGGGGATGCTCATGGCCCATGCGGGACGCGCGCAAGCTGCGGGGACGATTTTGTGCTTGCCACTCCCTTTCCGCGCGCCAGAGGGGAACACTAAGGCAGCGGGCGGGGCCTGTGCAAACGCGCGGCCAGCCTGCTCGCACCACAGCCTCGCCTAAACGCGCTTGTTCGTCTTTTAAGGCCGAGGCGGCTCAATCCTGGAATGGGTCACGCACCAGGATGGTGTCCTCGCGCTCCGGGCTGGTTGAGAGCAGCGCCACCGGGCATTGGATCAACTCCTCGATGGTCTTGACGTATTTCACGGCCTGCGCCGGCAGCCCGCTCCAGCTGCGGGCCCCGCGCGTCGACTGCGTCCAACCCTCGAAGGTCTGATAGATCGGCTTGACACGCGCTTGCGCGTTTTGTCCCGCCGGCAGGCTGTCGATCCTCTGCCCGTCGAGGTCGTAGGCAACGCACACGTTGATCTCGGCGAAGCCATCGAGGACGTCGAGCTTGGTGAGCGCGATGCCGTCGAGGCCCGACACGCGCGCCACCTGCCGTACCAGGCAGGCGTCGAACCAGCCGCAGCGCCGTTTGCGCCCCGTCACCACGCCGAACTCCTGGCCGCGCTGTCCGAGCCGCTCGCCGATTTCGTCGGTGAGCTCGGTGGGAAACGGACCCGACCCCACGCGCGTGGTATAGGCCTTGGCCAGCCCGAGCACATAGCCGATCGCACCGGGCCCCATGCCGGATCCGGTGGCCGCCTGCGCCGCGACCGTGTTGGAGGAGGTGACGAACGGATAGGTTCCGTGATCGACATCGAGCAGCGCGCCCTGCGCCCCCTCGAATAGGATGCGTTTGCCGGCCCGGCGCTCGCGATCGAGCAGCGACCAGACCACGTCGACGTGCGGCAGGATTTTCGGCGCGATCTCGGCAAGCTCGCGCATCAGCTCCTGCTTGCTGATCTCGGCCTGTCCGAGCCCGCGCCGCAACGCATTGTGGTGCACCAACAGGCGATCGATCTTCGGCCCCAAGGTGTTGAGGTTTTTGAGGTCCTGGGCGCGAATGGCTCGCCGCCCGACCTTGTCCTCGTAGGCCGGGCCGATGCCGCGTCCGGTGGTGCCAATTCGGCCCTCGCCGGCGGCCGCTTCGCGGAGCTGGTCGAGCTCGCGGTGCAGCGGCAGGATCAGAGTGGCGTTTTCCGCAATGCGCAAATTCTCGGCGTTGACCACCACGCCCTGCTGCTTGAGGCGCGCAATCTCGTCGCACAAGGCCCAGGGATCGATCACCACACCGTTGCCGATGACGCCCAACTTGCCGCTGCGCACGACGCTGGACGGCAGCAGCGACAGCTTGAAGGTCTGATTGCCGATCACCAGCGTATGGCCGGCATTGTGCCCGCCCTGGAAGCGCACGACGATGTCGGCGCGTTCCGACAACCAGTCAACGATCTTGCCCTTGCCCTCGTCTCCCCATTGGGCGCCGATCACCACAACATTCGCCATTGCCGGCAGCCTCCAGGAATCGCGCCAGCGCGGTTGATGCCCACCGGCCGTGCGCGAGATATAGCCCCCCGCGGCCGGGCGCGGAAGAAATGGATTAGGCCCGGCGCCATGCTCCATCGCCGCACTTGCGGCCGGCGCCGCTCAATTGCTGTAGAGAATGCGTTTGGCGGCCGGCCAGGTCACGCGATAGCCGAAGTCAACCAGGCGTTCCTCGTCGGGTTCCAGTTTCATCTCCCAGGCCAGGATCCCCCGCTTGTCGTCGAGGTCGCGCTTGTTCGGTGCGGTTTTGCCGATCAGTTCGACCTTAATGTCGGCGTTTTGCGATACCGGAATCTGATCGATCACCGCCACCGGAATGGCGCGCTCGTGCAAGTTTTTGAGCGTAATGCGGAAGTTGCGCACGTCCGTCTTGGAGGTCGAGATTATCCCCGTCTCGCTGCGTTTCTCCTCGGCGACGGCGTGGCGCACGCGCACATGGTCGTCGGCGCCGAAGCCAAGCTCGTATTCCTCGCCCGGCGACAGCTGCGGCAGCTTGCCATTGCCGACGAAGGTGCCGTCGCGGAACAAAGCCACCTGGCCGGGAAGGACCGGTGAGCCGCGGGCGATCGTCACCTTGGCGTAAAGATAGGCCTTCTGCTCGCGCTTCGGCACGGTGCGCACCAGCAGCGCCGGATCGAGCTCGGCCGTGTCGATCCCAACGCGCTTGGGCTCGCCGGTCGGCGGCACCGTGACGCGGCCAGCAATACCATAGACCGCTTGGAAGGCTTGGGTCTCGACCACGCTTTTCGCCTCTTCCGCGGCGATGGGAGCCACGGTTTGCGGCAGCGCCTTGTCGAGGCGATCCTCGTCGACGGCAGCGGCGCGGCCCGTCGCCTCACGCTGCACCATCGAGCGCGTCAAGCCGCCGGCGGGAGCCGGTGGTGGGCGCGGCGCCTCGGCTTCATAATCGATCGTCATCTCCTTGAGCTCCGGCGCTGCCGTGCCGGCTCCCGGTCGGGTCGTGGACAAGGATAGGCTGACATTGTCCCAGCTCTCGCCGCTCCTCTGCTGGATGCTGGCCCGCCGCACGAGCTGCAGCTTCGGCGCCAGCGCCTTGGTGCCGGTGGCGAGACGCGCCTCGTAGAACGGGATCCAGGAGGCGTTCGTGACTTGATAATGGATGGCGATTTCCGCCTCTACGGCACCCTCGGCATTCACGAACAGTTTGAGTTCGGTGCGTTCGTCCTGGGTCGGAGCCAGCGAGGCCAGCTTGCCCTCCAGATCTTTCACCTGCCGATCGAGCTCGCGCACCTTGATCTGGGTGTCGAGGATGGTCTTTTGCGCTTCGCCGCTGCGCTGGCCGATCAGCGCGAAGAGCTGGGCCCAATCGGGCTCAGGCGCGCCAGCGTTGGCCGGCTGCGAGCGCGTTGGCAGCTGCGCCAAATTGTTGATCAGCGTCCGTTGCGCCTCGGCCGCCTTGATGCCGCCCTCGAGTGCGCTCTTCTCATCGCGCAGCTTTTCGATGGCGTCCTCGATGCGTTTGCGTTCGCTGGCGGCATTCGCGCTGTCGCTGCGCGGCACGAACAGGCGACGGCTGTCGACCGAGCCGATCTCGAGCCTGCCGTTCGCTTTTGCCTCGACGCGGATCGAGTTCGCCAGCGCCCGCGCCGGCAGATCGGCGAAGACGATGACGTGGTCGCCAGGGTCGAGCTTGACCCGACCAAGCCGCGTCACTTCCGCCCCCGTGGGAAAGACCATCACCGCCTCGACGCGCGAGGTTGCGGCGATCTCGGCGGCTTGCGCGACCGAGACGGTCATCAGGAATGCAACGAGTGTCGCCCGCAACCGCATGCGCTCTCTCCCGCTCACCACGCCCGCGCCCACAGCGCCTTGGCCTCTAGCAAGTCGGCAAGTGGCAAATATGACGAAATTGGTGCCGGCGCGTGGCGGCGCCGCCGCGCAGCGCTTGCATGCGGGGGTGGGGCGGGGGCGCGAGCCGAAATCGTCAGAACACCAACGGGTTCACGCGCACCACTTGCGGCAGTGCGCGGATCTTTTCCAGGATTTCCTCGCTCACCGGCTGGTCGATGGCGACCATGCAAATCGCATCGCCGCCGGGCCTGTCGCGGCCGAGATTGAGCGTGGCGATGTTGAGCCCCGCCTCCCCCATCAGCATACCGAACTTGCCGATGAAGCCCGGCTTGTCGAAGTTGCGGATGAATAGCATGCGCGGCGCCAATTCGAACTCCATGTCGATGTTGCGCACCTGGATGATGCGCGGACGCCCGTCGGAGAAGACGGTGCCGGCGACCGAACGGTCGTATTCGTCGGTCCTCACCGTCAGGCGGATATAGCTCTCGAAGGCGCCGTCCTGTCCGCGCGACACCTCCTCGAGGCGCATGCCACGTTCTCTCGCGCTGACCCCCGCCGACACCATGTTGACGTCGGAGAGCAATGGCCGCAGCACACCGGCGAGCGCGGCGGCCGTCAACGGCTTGGTGTTGAGTTGTGCGACTTCACCGGAGTATTCGAGGCGAATACCCTTGATGCTGGTCTCGGTGAGTTGGCCGGCAAACAGGCCCAACTGCTCGGCAAGTTTCACCCAGGGGCGCAGGCGGGGGGCTTCCTCGGCCGAGATGTTGGGGAAGTTGACCGCGTTCGAGATCGCCCCCTTGAGCAGGTAGTCGGACATTTGTTCGGCGACCTGCAGGGCAACGTTTTCCTGCGCCTCGCCGGTGGCGGCCCCCAAATGCGGCGTGCAGATGACATTCGACAGCCCGAACAGCGGGCTATCCTTGGCCGGTTCCACTTCGAACACATCGAAGGCCGCTCCCGCCACCTGCCCTGCCTTGATCGCCTCGGCCAGCGCCTTCTCATCGACAAGTCCGCCGCGCGCGCAGTTGACAATGCGCACGCCCTTCTTGGTCTTGCGCAGCTGCGCCGCATCGATGATGTTGCGCGTCTTGTCGGTCAGCGGTGCGTGCAGGGTAATAAAATCGGCACGCCGCAGCAGGTCCTCGAGCTCGACCTTTTCCACGCCCAACTCGATGGCGCGCTCGCTCGACAAGAAGGGATCGAACGCAACCACTTTCATGCGCAGCCCCAGCGCACGATCGGCGACGATCGAGCCGATATTGCCGCAGCCGATCACGCCCAGCGTCTTGGCAAACAGTTCCACGCCCATGAATTTCGCCTTTTCCCATTTGCCGGCTTGGGTCGAGCGATCGGCGTCGGGAATCTGCCGCGCCAGCGCCATCATCAGCGACAGTGCGTGCTCGGCCGTGGTGATCGAATTGCCGAAGGGAGTGTTCATGACAATGATGCCCTTGGCGGTAGCCGCCTTGACGTCGATGTTGTCGACGCCGATGCCGGCCCGACCGACGACCTTGAGATTGGCCGCGGCGGCAAGAATTTTCTCCGTTACCTTGGTCGCCGAACGGACCGCTAACCCGTCATAGCCAGCGATAACTTTCTCCAGCTCCTCCTTGCCAAGCCCGACCCGGACCTCGGTTTTAATGCCGCGCTCCTGGAAGATGGCGACGGCGGCGGGCGATAACTGATCGGCAATCAATACGCGAGGCATGCGGCTAATCCTTTGTATTTCTCACGCGGGGTGCGCCGGCGCCGGGCCGGCGCGCCAGCGGACCAAACCGAAAAGTCCCTGCAACCGCTTCCGCTTAGGCACGGTCGAGCCGGCATGGCCGGCGCTCACGCCGCCTTGGCAAGTGACCGCTTGGCCTCAACGAAGGCCCATTCGAGCCAAGGGATCAGGGCCTCGACATCCGCCACTTCGACGGTGGACCCGCACCAGATCCGCAGGTGCGGGGGTGCATCGCGGTGGCCCGCCACGTCATGGGCCGCCCGTTCCGCTTCCAGCATTGCCTCCATCCCCTTGATGAAGGCGCGCTGCCGCTCGGCGGGCAAACCAACCAGATCGGGATCGACGATCTTGAGACAGACCGAGGTGTTGGAGCGGGTTGTCGGCTCGACGGCAAGATTTTCCAGCCAGCTCGTGCGCTCGGCCCAATCGGTTAGCAGCCGGGCGTTGGCATCGGCGCGGGCCATCAGCGCCGACAGGCCGCCAATTTTTTCCGCCCAAGTCAAGGCATCGAGATAATCCTCGACGCACAGCATCGACGGCGTGTTGAGCGTTTCGCCCTCGAACACGCCACCGATCAGCTTGCCGCCCTTGGTGAGGCGAAAGACCTTGGGAAGCGGCCAGGGTGGTACATAGCTCGCGAGCCGCTCGAGCGCGCGTGGCGAAAGGATCAGCATGCCGTGGGCGGCCTCCCCGCCCAGGGCCTTTTGCCAGGAGAAGGTGACCACGTCGGTTTTTGCGAAATCGATCGGCTGCGCAAAGATCGCGGAGGTGGCATCTGCAAAAGTAAGTCCGGCACGCTTGGCCGCGATCCAGTCGCCGTTGGGCACGCGCACGCCCGAAGTGGTGCCGTTCCAGGTGAACAGCACATCACGGCTAAAATCGACTTGAGCGAGGTCGGGCAGCCGGCCGTACTCGGCTCTGAGTACGCGCACATCCGTGAGCTTCAGTTGCTTGGTAATGTCGCTCACCCAACCTTCGCCGAAGCTCTCCCAGGTCAAGACATCGATGCCGCGCGCGCCCAGCATGCCCCACATGGCCATCTCGAAGGCGCCGGTATCGGAGGCCGGCACGATGGCGCACTGATAGTCCGGCGGCAGCGCCAGCAGCGCCTTGGTTTTGTCGATGGCAAGTTTCAGGCGCGCCTTGCCATCCTTGGCCCGGTGCGAACGTCCGAGCAAAGCGTTTTCCAGATTTTTGAGGGACCAGCCGGGCCGCTTGGCGCAGGGACCGGAGGAAAAGTGCGTATTGACCGGCCGTTTGGCCGGTTTGCGTGCCGTCGTCATCTGCCTACCCTTCCAGATAGATGCCCCTCGGTGGGGAGAGGTGGCCCGCGGCGTCAGTGCTGGAATGTGCGCAAAATGTCAAGCAACCAAGCGATAAGCTTGTCACGGAAGCCTTGCGCACAAAGCCAACTCGCCCCCACGACCGGCATGGCCAATGACAGGCCGCTGGGCAGCGTTTGTTCTCGCCGCAACCGACGTCACTCGCGCCCGAGCATCGTTACCTTGCCCCAAGTCGCTTGCGCTCGCGTAGGCGCCTGATGTCAGCCACGGCCGCGCCGTGCCGCCGCTTCACCGATCTTTGATCGCGACCCGAAATCATCACCGGGCCACCCTTCCCGTATCTCCCCCGTCTGCACCCCGCAGCCAACAGGAGAT
>DASTMQ010000273.1:0-15433 GCA_035714005.1 Hyphomicrobiaceae bacterium | reverse complement strand
TGATGGCGGGGTTCTCCGTTAGCCGCGTTGCCAGCACGCAACCGGCCGAACCCCCACCCGCTACCACGACGTCGAAGACACCATCCAATGTCTCGCTCAAGATTTTTCCCCCTTTGCGGATCCGACCCCTTTAAGGATCGTGCAACACGACAAAAAAGCGCTGCCGGCCGCGACCGCCAGCGCCCGATGCCGCCAGCGCCGCTCAAAGCGCGGCGCATGCGCGGCCGCTGGCGATGCCCAAGCCCGTCAGGGCGTGGCGACGAAGCCCGTTAGGGCGTGGCGACGAACAGCGGGATTTGCCGCGTCGTCTTGGTTTGATACTCCGCATAGGGCGGGAAGGCCGCCACGGCGAGTTTCCACAGCCGCGCGCGTTCGTTGGCGTCGGCGACCTCGCGCACGTGCATGCTCCGCGCCACCGTCTCGTCGCGGAGTTCGATGTTCGGATTGGCGCGCAGGTTGTGCACCCAGACGGGATCATTGGGCGCGCCGCCTTGCGAGCCGACGAGGACGTAGCTGTCGCCGTCCTTGACGCGCATCAGCGGCGTCTTGCGAATGGCGCCGGTCTTGTTGCCGGTGTGCGTGACCAGGATCACCGGCAGGCCGGTATCGCGCAGCGTGGTGCCCTTGGTGCCGCCGCTGCTTTCATAGAGCTCGACCTGCTCACGCACCCAGTCCCGCGGGCTTGGTATATAGGTGGCCATAGCCCTTGCCTCCTGTGCTGCCAGAGTTTTGCTGCCAGAGTTTAGGTGTCAGCGTTTGGTTATCGATGTTTTGCAGTTTCGCACAGCCTTGATGCGGAAGGGAAATGCGAATTGCGTGGGGCTGCGGGCCCGGGGCTGAACACCCGCCCCTGGGCAGCGGCCGCGCTGCCGCTTGGGCAGGGGGCCTCGCGGGACCCCCACGCCCGCTTTCACGCATCTTGGCGTGGGTCTCAGCGCCGAGCGTCGAGGACCAGGCGAAAGCCGATGGCGCTGGGCGGTGTGCCGACCGAACAGCCGCCCGCCCGCGCGTCGCGGATAAAGTCGGGCAAAAAGGCGCGGTGGCGCCCCTCGGCGAGGCGGATCCCGCAATTGACCACGTTGGCCGCGACCGTACCCTCAGCGTCCAAGGTCGTGCGCACAAAGCAGGTGTCGGTCCACTCCCAGACATTGCCCGCGAGATCGAGGAGCCCGTGTTCATTGGCCCCGAAGGTGCCGATTGGCTGCGGCGTCTTGGCGAGGCCAGCGTCGGCCCCAGCGTCGGGTGTCGTGTCGCGTCCAGGCCTCGGGCCACTGCCGCGATCGGCGTCCTTGTCATAAAGGGCGAGCAGGCGCCGGCCGGGATCGCCGCCGTCCAGGCTTGCCGGTTCAAGGGCGTCGGCAAGGCGGCTGCCTGCCGCATAGGCCCACTCCCGATCGGTCGGCAAGCGGAAGGCGAGCCCCGTGCTGCGTGACAGCCAAACCGCATAGGCCTCCGCATCGCGCCAGCTGACCTTGACCACGGCACGATCGGGGTCGGCGTCCTCGTCGATGGCAAGACAGGCGTTGGCCGCCGCGCAGCGGCGATAGTCGGCGGCGGTGACCTGGTGGCGCATGATGCGGAGCTGCGCCGTGAAGCTCGCCAGCAGCAGCGGCGCGCGGCTGGGCTGCCCGTTGCGCCAGATATCGTCGGGCTCGCGATAGGCAAAAGCACCGGGCGCGATCTCGACCAGATCGGGGAGTGGGATCGGCGCCTGCGCCGACCACAGGCGGCCTGTGGTGGCAAGGGTGGCGAGCCCGAGCGGCACGATGAGGACAGCAAGCGCCCAGCGGGGCGCCTGCGAGACCGGCGTCTTTGGCGCACTGGGCATTGGGCCGCCCCTTGCCGGGAGCGCTATCGCTCCAGGTTGGTCTTCTGCACGGGACTTGGGGGCCGGACCTGGCTCATCAGGTCTTCGTTCCAGGGACCCTCGATGCGGAAGTGTGCGGTGGCGCCCAGCTCGAACGCCTCGATCATGTTGTGGTTGACGTAGGCGACGATGCCGGGCTGGCGGAACTTGTAGAGGGCCGCACCGGCGGAGCCGCCGCGGATAAACCAGGTTTCGAGATCGCTTTGCGGTGGATTTGCGAATTTTCCCGTCTCCCAGACATAGTCGCCGTGACCGCCGACGAGGTGCGGGCGCGAGTCGCGGTCGGCCTGGGAATGAACGATGAGGACCGTTTCGCCGACCCTTGCCGGCATGGCATTCTTACCCGTGAGTGCGCCGACGGCGCCGTTGAAGACCACGTGCGTGGGGATCAGCTTGTGCATCAGGTCCATGGTGTCGGCGAAGGCATCGACGTGGGTGGCGTAGGACTTGAATTTGCCCTTGGCATCGCGCGGCACGTAGAAGTCCTGCTCGCCCAGATAATAGACGCGATCATAGCTGAGGGGCTTGCCGGCGCCGTCCTTGAGCCCGTCGCGGGGCAACACCATCACGGCACCGCTCATGCCCGAGGCGATGTGCCAGGGCACCATGGGTCCGCCGGGGATGCAGTGGTAGACAAACACCCCCGTGCGCGTCGCCTTCCAGCGCAGCATGACCTGCTCGCCGGGGTTCACCAGGGTGAGGTCGCCGCCGCCGGAGGCACCGGTGGCCGCATGGAAGTCGATGTTGTGCGGCATGGTGTTGCTGGCGAGGTTAACCAGGGTGACCTCGACGTAGTCGCCTTCGTGCACGACCATGAGTGGGCCGGGGATCGAGCCGTTGAACATCATGGCGCGAAGCTTGGTGCCCTCGTCGTCGATCACGATCTGCTTTTCCTCGGCGACCAGGCGAAATTCCAGGATCTTTGGCCCGGCCGTCGTTGCCTGCTCGTGGGCATGCACATAGGGCGGGGTGACGAGCTCGACCTTCTGGCGCGGCAAATTGAGGGCATCGCCGGCCGCGGCCGCTGGGATGAAGCCCCCGAGACATAGGCCGGCGACGGCAAGCGTAGTTTTCCAAGCCATGAGCATGATCCTCCCAATACGGAGGCAGCAATTAAGCAATCGCGGGAAGCCGCTGCGAGAGCCCTGCCGCGCTAAAAAAAGGAAAGGTGATCTCAATGCCGTGACGGGAAAGGCAAGGTCGTACTTTCCACGCCCCAAGTGTGCGCACAGTTCGCAAAGGCGGGGAACGGAGGTTAGGCCAAGGCCCTCACTCACAGATGTCCGACGACCAAAGCCCTGTTTCAGAGCAACCGGCCGCGGCGACCAAGGTCCCCAGGATTGCCCACCCGTATTGCCCGCCTGTGTTGCCCTCGCTTAGCCCTCGATACGGCCGGGCAAGCCCGATGGGCTAAAGGGATCGGCCGACCGATCGGTCAGGTGGGATCGACCTTCCGCGAGCCAAAAGTCGCGGCACGCCATTGGCGCCCGCGCGTGCTCGTCCCCGTGGGCAACAGCCCACCGTCGCTAACGCAAGTATACCGCTTGTGACGATCGCCCGCGCCACGCGCGTGGTCGCCAGGCGCTGGCGCCGCGCAAAACCATGGCGATATCGGCGCCGCCGCCGTTCAAGCCTTGCGCGTGCGCCTGCGCGCGTTCGATTTTCTTGCCGATGTTTGCGCCCGCAGCGCCGGCGGCGCGCTCAAACGCGCGGCCAGCCGATAGGCGTTGGTGACGCTTTGAATGAACAGCATCTGCTCCTGCCACACCTCGAGCGGCGAGCGTGCCCGCAGCAGCCGCAGAGGCAATTCGGCGCAGCGCACGGCCATGTTGCCCATCAGCTCGAAAAGGTCGGCGCCGGCTGCCGCCGGCAGCAAATTCCCTCTCAGCGCCGGTGCGGATGCGGCGGACAGCGATCTCGATTGCGGGCCGGCCTGGCGCTTGGACTTCTTGCGACGACGTGGGGAAACCATGGTTTTGGTCCTCGTTTTCTATTGCGCTCCCAATGCTCAACGTCGAGGCGGCAATTGGGTTGCAGGCCAACGGGTTCCGCGGTTCACTGGGGGTGAGCTGAGGTTCACGGCCCAGAAAAAGGCGAGAGGCCAAGGCCAGAGAGAAGGCTAGAGACAAGGCCAGAAACAAAGCGAGGGGCATGGCCGAAGGTGAGGCCCGAGTCGAGGCCAGACAAGCGGCCAAAGAACCGGGCACGGTAAGCAAAGAGACAAAGGTAGGAAACGATGACCCACGTCTGTTACTGCGTCACCAAGCACAACGCCCCGCTCGAGCGCATGCAATGCCCCACACCCGAGCCCAAGGGGGCCGAGGTACTGATCCGCATGACGGCCGCGGGCGTTTGTCACAGCGACATTCACATTTGGGAGGGCGTCTACGACCTGGGTTCGGGCAACCAGATGACGCTCAAGGATCGCGGCGTCACGCTGCCCTTGACCATGGGCCATGAGATTTCGGGGGAGGTGGTCAAGGTTGGGCCCGACGCCAAAGCGGTGGCCCCGGGCGCCGCCTGCGTCGTTTATCCCTGGCTCGGGTGTGGCGAGTGTGCGACCTGCCGGCGCGGCGAGGAGAACCTGTGCGCGGTCAAGGCCCGCTCCATGGGTGTCTTCATGCCGGGCGGCTATGCCGAATACGTGCTGGTGCCGCATGAGCGCTATTGCATTGATTTGGGCAAGCTCGATCCGGGGGAAGCCGCGCCGCTCGCCTGCTCCGGTGTGACCACCTATTCGGCGCTCAAGAAGTTCGGGCCCAAGATCAAGGACGAGCCCGTCGTCATCATGGGGGCCGGCGGCCTCGGCCACATGGCGCTCAGCGTGCTTGCGGCCATGCAGGGCAAGGGTGCCATCGTCGTCGATATCGATGCGGGAAAACGCCAGGCCGCGCTTGCCGCCGGTGCGCTCGCCGCCATCGACGGGGCGGCGCCCGACGCCGCCCAACAAATCAGCAAGGCAACCGGCGGCGGTGCCACCGCGGTGCTCGACCTCGTCGGGGCATCGACAACCCTTGCTCTCGGCGTCGCCAGCCTGCGCAAGGGTGGCGAGATCGTCGTGGTCGGCCTCTATGGCGGCGAGCTCAAACTGCCGATTGTGTATTTGCCGCTGCGTGGCATGGGACTTAGGGGCTCCTACGTCGGCAGCCTGCCGGAGCTCAAGGAGCTGGTGGGGCTGGCGCAAAAGGGCACGCTAAAGCCCATCAAGGTGACGCGACAAAAGCTTGCCGAGGCCAGCGCCGCCCTCAGCGCGCTAAAAGCGGGCAAGGTCGTTGGCCGCGTCGTCCTGGTGCCCTAAGCCCCAATGGGGGCCACAATGGGGGCCACAATAGGGGCAAGGCCCGCAAAGGCGCGCCCTGAATAAGAAAACGCTGGGGTCGGCAGGCGCCTGGCGCCATTGCAGCCGGGCCAATGACATGAAATTTGCCTCGCCTCCACCAGACCGCGGCTCTTGCAACCGGAGGGCAGCGGCGCCCGGTCCGCTCACAGGCTTTGGGTCCGCAGCCTCAGCGCATTGGCGATGACGCTGACCGATGACAGGGCCATGGCCGCGGCCGCGATGATGGGCGACAACAGCACGCCGAGCACGGGATAGAGCACGCCCGCGGCCAGGGGCACGCCCGCGGCATTGTAGATGAAGGCGAAGAACAGGTTCTGGCGGATGTTGGCCATGGTGGCCGCCGACAGGCGCCGCGCCCGCACGATGCCGCCGAGGTCACCCTTGAGGAGGGTGACGTCGGCACTCTCGAGCGCGACGTCGGCGCCCGTGCCCATGGCGATGCCGACGTCGGCGGCGGCCAGCGCCGGGGCATCGTTGACCCCGTCACCCGCCATCGCCACCACGTGCCCCGCCTGGCGCAGGCGCGCGACCACGGCGCCCTTGTCCGCGGGCAACACTTCGGCCTCGACCTCGCTGATGCCGAGCCTGGCCGCCACGGCGCCCGCGGTCGTGGCGTTGTCGCCCGTCAGCATCACGATGCGGATGCCCTCAGCCTTGAGGGCGGCAACGGCGGCGGGCGTCGTCGGCTTGACGGGGTCGGCGATGGCGATGACGCCGGCCGGCGTGCCGTCGATGGCAACAAAGACCGCCGTGGCGCCCTCCTGGCGCAAACTCTCGGCTTGCGCCTCGAGCGCAGCGGCGTCGATGCCGGTCTCTCGCATGATGCGCGCGTTGCCGATGACGAGACGGCGGCCCTCGATGCTGCCGGTGACACCCTTGCCCACGGGGGCATCGAAGTCGTGCGGCTCGCTGAGGGCGAGCTTGCGCGCCTTGGCGGCGGCGACGATTGCCGAGGCAAGAGGATGCTGGCTGGCGCGCTCGAGGCTCGCCGCAAGGCGCAACAGATCGTCTTCGGCGAGCGCGCCGCTCGGCCTCACCGCCACGACGCGGGGAGCGCCTTCGGTGAGCGTGCCCGTCTTGTCGACCACGAGGATATCGACCTTTTCCAGGCGCTCGAGCGCCGCGGCGTTCTTGATCAGCACGCCCGCCTGGGCGCCGCGGCCAACCCCGACCATGATCGACATCGGCGTTGCCAAGCCCAGCGCGCAGGGGCAGGCGATGATGAGGACGGAAACGGCCGCGATCAGGCCATAGGTGAGGCGCGGGGGCGGTCCCCACATGGACCAGGCAAGAAAGGCCAACGCGGCGATCAGGATCACGAGCGGCACGAACCAAGCCGAGACCTGGTCGGCCAGCCGCTGTATGGGTGCGCGGCTGCGTTGCGCCTGCGCCACCAGGGCGACGATCTTGGCCAGCATGGTGTCACGCCCGACCTTGTCGGCGCGCACAATGAAGCTGCCGCTCGCGTTCATGGTGCCGCCGATCACGGTGTCGCCTTGGGACTTTGTCACCGGCATGGCCTCGCCGGTCACCATCGACTCATCAAGCGAGCTGCGTCCGTCGAGGATGGTGCCGTCGACGGGGACGCTTTCACCGGGGCGCACGCGCAGGCGATCGCCGACCACGACCTCCTCGAGGGCGACGTCGGCCTCGCGACCGTCGGGGTCGAGGCGTCGAGCGCGTTTGGGGGCGAGCTTGAGGAGGGCGCGGATCGCGCCGCTAGTTTGTTCGCGTGCCTTGAGCTCGAGCACTTGGCCCAACAGCACCAGCACCGTGATCACGGCGGCCGCCTCGAAGTAAACCGGCACCGCGCCGTCGCTGGCCCGAAGCGCGGCGGGAAAGAGGCCGGGCAAAAGCGTGGCCAGGACACTATAGGTCCAGGCCACCCCGGTGCCCATGGCGATCAGGGTGAACATGTTGAGGCTGCGGGCCGTGATGGAGGCCCAACCGCGCACGAAAAAAGGCCAACCGGCCCACAGCACCACGGGCGTCGCCAGCGCGAGTTGCAGCCAATTGCCAAGCTGCTGGCTGGGCAGCAGGTGAGAGGCGGTGAGATGCCCGCCCATTTCCAAGACAAAGACCGGCAGCGTCAGGAGGAGGCCGATCCAAAACCGATGCGTCATGTCGACCAGCTCGGCGTTGGGACCGATCTCGGCCTCGACCTCGGCGGGCTCGAGCGCCATGCCGCAAATCGGGCAAAAGCCGGGGCCCACCTGGCGAACCTGCGGGTGCATGGGGCAGGTGTAGATGGTGCCGGCCGGCGCGGCTGCGACTGCCGGGACCTCGCCCGCGAGGTACTTGGCAGGCTCCGCGCTAAACCGCTCGCGGCAGCGCGCCGAGCAAAAATACCAGCGCCGTCCCGCGTGCTCGGCCGTGTGCTTGGCGTCGCTCACATCCACCGACATGCCGCACACGGGATCCCGCGCCCGATCGTGCGTAGAATGGGCCTGCGTGGAATGGGCCTGCGTGGAAGGGGCCGGCGTGGAGGGGGCGGAATGCGATCCCGCGTGCTCGGGCTCGCCGGCGGTACGTGCGGTCATAATCGATCTCCCGGCGCGCGCCTTTGCTGGTCCATCGCCGGCGCGGCCTGTTTTCAGCTTGACCATATATACCCTATGGGGGTATCTAGCAAGCCATGAGCAAGACGGCCAAATCGACCTGTCTGACGCGCCTTGCCCGTATCGAGGGACAGGTGCGCGGTCTATCCCGGATGATCGAGGAAGACCGCTACTGCATCGAGGTCGTGACGCAAATCGCGGCCGTGCGCGCGGCGCTGAGGCGCGTGGAGGAAGAGGTGCTGCGCGAGCATATCTCCCACTGCGTCGAACACGCCATTGTCAGCGGCAATGCCGCCGAGCAGCGGCGCATGGTCTCCGAGCTGATCGACGTTTTGGGCCGCAGCGGGCGCTGATCCTGGCGAAGGGAGCGACGAATGAGGCAAGCACGCAACGGGCAGACGCGGCGGCTGGTGCTGGGCGGGCTCGCCGCGGGGGCGGTGTTTGGCGCGCGCGCACTGGCGGCCGAGCCGGCGGCTCTGATCAAGGTCTGGAAGGATCCGAACTGCGGCTGCTGCAGCGGTTGGGTGGAGCACCTGCGGCGCAGCGGCTTTACGGTTGCGACCATCGACACGGCCGATCTGGCTGCCGTCAAAGGCGAGTTGGGCGTACCGGGCGCGCTCGCGTCCTGTCATACGGCCAAGCTCGAAACCTACGTGATCGAGGGGCACGTCCCTGCCGCCGCGATCCGGAAGCTGTTGGCGGAGCGGCCGGCGGCGCTGGGGCTCGCCGTTCCCGGCATGCCCATCGGCTCGCCCGGCATGGAGGGTGGCACGCCGCAAGCCTACGACGTGGTTCTGTTCGATGCGCGCTCGACCACGGTCTACGGCCGCTTTATCGGCGCCGAGCCGCGCTGAGTGCCCTTGCCATGCGTTAGCCTCAGGCGGCCGCGGTCAAGGCCGCTGCCGCCGCGGCACTCAACACCACCACCAGCCAGGGCGGCCACTGCCACATGAAGAGCAGCAGGAAGGCGGTCATCGCCACGGCAAAATCGCGCGCGTTTTGGATACCGGCGGTCCAAACCGGCTGATAGAGCGCCGCGAGCAGGAGGCCGACGACGGCGGCGTTCACGCCCTTGAGCGCGGCCTGCACCAAGGCCGCTCGGCGCATGGCCTCCCAGAAGGGCAGGGCGCCCACCACCAGCAGAAAGGAGGGCAGGAAGATGGCCAGCAGGCACACGAGCCCCATGCCCCAGCCGCCGATCACGGTGCCGAGGTAGGCGGCGAAAGTGAAGAGCGGGCCGGGGACGGCCTGGGCCGCACCATAGCCGGCGAGGAAGGCATCGTTCGTCACCCAGCCCGGCGGCACGACCTCGGCTTGCAGCAGCGGCAGCACCACATGACCCCCGCCGAACACGAGCGAGCCGGCGCGGTAGAAGGCTGCGAATTGGGCCAAGGCTGGGCTGCCCAGGAGCGAAACCGCGAGCGGCAAGAGCAGCAACAGGCCAACGAAAGCGGCGAGCGCGAGGAGCGCAACGCTGCGAGGGACCACGAGGGGCAGCGAGGTGTGATCGCTCGCGGCGCCGTCGTCGAGGAGCGCGATGCCGACCGCGGCCCCGAGCGCAATGGCCCCGACCTGGCCCCAGGTTGAGGGAACTGCCAAAGCCAGGACCGCTGCCGCGACGGCAAGGGTGGCGCGCGGGCGGTCGGGGGCCAGCGTGCGGGCCATGCTGAGCACCGCCAGGGCGACGACGGCGACGGCCGCGGCCTTGAGGCCATCGAGCCAGCCGCTGCCCAGGCGACCCTCGAGGCCGACGAGGCTGTAGGCAAAGAGGATCATAAGGAGGGCCGACGGCAGCGTGAAACCGACCCAGGCCGCCAAGGCCCCCGCGTAGCCGGCGCGCGTGAGGCCGATGGCCAAGCCCACCTGGCTGCTGGCCGGCCCGGGCAGGAATTGGCAGAGCGCGACGAGATCGGCGTAGGACCGCGCGTCGAGCCAGCGCCGGCGCGTGACGAACTCCTCATGAAAATAGCCAAGGTGCGCCACCGGCCCGCCGAACGAGGTGAGGCCAAGCTTGAGGAAGACCAACAGGACGTCCCCGGCGCTGCCCGGCGCAAGGCCAGGGCCACGTTCGGTCGCGTTGGCGATGTTTGTCGTGCGGCCGTCGGTCGGCTCGTTAGGACGCATCTTGGTGTCTCGCCCTCTTGTCTTGCCCTCGTGTCTGCGTCGGCTCCCAAGCCTTCGATCAGGGCCGATAGGGGCCCGAGCGCGCGAGAAAGGCTACAAGATCGGCGCGCTCTTGTGGATCGCGCACGGGCGGCACGCTCATGGCCGTGCCGGCGACCACGCTTTCCGGGTCGGCCAGATAGCGGTCAAGCGTGGCGGCGTCCCAGACCAGCCCGGCGGCCCTTTCTGTTCGCATGGCCTGCGAATAGGCAAAGCCTGGAAGCTCGGCCGCCGGTCGGCCCATGATGTTGGAGAGATTGGGACCCTGCAGCTTGGCGGGCTCGTTGGGATCAATGGAGTGACAGGCAAAACAGCGCTGAAAGGCGCGCTCCCCACGGGCCGCATTGCCACCTTCCGCGTTGCCCGCGCTGGGCAGCAGCGTGCCGAGCGCCGCAACCAGCAAGGCGGCGGCAAGCCCAGGTGTTGTGCCCGCGCGCTTGGCTCGCATTGCCGTTAGCGGTAGCGAATGACGCGAATGCGCTCGGTGCCCGATTCCGCGATCCAGGCTTCCCCCTTGCGTCCCAGCAGCTGGCGCACGTTGGCGCCGGGGCGATCGCTGGGAAAGCTCGCAAAGGTTTGTTTTTCCGGATCGAAGCGGACCACGGCGTTGGCGCCCCAGTCCGTCAGCCAGATCTTATCATCCGGGTCGACCCAGACGGCATAGGTGCGTGGGCTTGCTCCCGGTAGCTTCCACTGGTTCCAACGCTTGGCGGCCGGATCATAAACGCTGACGTTGCCCGAGTTCCATTCGCTGATCCACAGCCGGCCCTTGGAGTCCGACCACACGCGGCGCGCGCCCTGCTCTTTGGTCGGCGGCTCATAGACGGTTGCCGCCCCGCTCTCCAGCTCGACGTTGGCAAGGTAGTTGCCGGCCAGCGA
Organism: Hyphomicrobiaceae bacterium; assembly: GCA_035714005.1. Classification (GTDB taxonomy): domain Bacteria; phylum Pseudomonadota; class Alphaproteobacteria; order Rhizobiales; family Hyphomicrobiaceae; genus AWTP1-13. The sequence continues at coordinate 4,626 of DASTMQ010000273.1, read as the reverse complement.
CACAAACCAGATGTCGCCCGTGGGGGTTGCGGTGATACCGTAAGGTCCCCGGCCCTTCGGCGCATCCCACACCGTCATGTCGCCCGTGTGCGGGTCGAGCCGGCCATAAATGCCGTTCTGTCCCGTGAACCAGATGCGACCGCGGCCGTCGAAGGCCGCCGTGTTGAGGTTGGTATAGGGCATGCGCTCGGGCGGCAGCGGCCACACCTTGACGTCCCTGCTCAAAGGATCGACGCGTACGATGGCATTCTGTCCGCCATCGGTGAACCAGGGCGCGCCGTCCGGGCCGACAATGACGCCATGCGGGGCTGCATTTTTACCAAGCGCTATGCGCTCGATCTTGCCGGTGTTCGGATCGAGGCGGCCGGCGATGCCGGCCTTTTGCCCGGCGAACCAGACCTCGCCCGTGGGACCAACGGCAACGTCGTGGGGATAGTCACCTTTGGCGAGATCATAGTAGGTGGAAACTTGCGCCCCGGCGGGCAGCGACAGGGCCGCCAAAATGGTGAGCGCGAACAGCAGGTGTCGCATGCTAACCTCGCTTCTCCGACGCCGGATTGATCGAGCCCCGTTAACGGCCCGGCGTCCCATTGCCAATTGCGGCGGTCTATTGAGGGGATCCCATCATGTTCTGGTCAAAAAGCCTATTGCTGCCCGCAGCCTTACTCCTCTTCGGTCTAGGCGGTCCAGCCTGCGGGCAATCGCCGCCAAATGATCTTAAAAGTGATCTTGAACTCGTGCGCGGCCTGCGCGCCGGCGGCAACGTGATCGTCCTTCGGCATGGTGCCACCGATCCGGACGGCGCCGACACCGACCCGCTCAACCACGACAATATCGCCAAACAGCGACAACTCAGTGCCAAGGGTGAGGCGGCAGCCGTGGCCCTTGGCGAAGCCTTCCGGTCGCTCGGCATTCCGGTGGGCCAAGTCTACACCAGCCGGTTCAACCGTGCCTACCAAACCGCCAAGTTGGCGGGCTTCGCGCCGATCGAAAAGACCATCGACCTGACCGAGGGCGGGCTCGTGGTCTCACCCAACGAGAACGCCAGGCGCGCGCAAGCCTTTCGCAAGCTCGCCAGCACGCCTCCGCCCGCGGGAACCAACGTCCTCATCGTCACCCATAAGCCAAACATCCTCGATGCCTTTGGCAAGGATTGGTTTGAGGTGAAGGAGGGTGAGGCCACCATTTTCAAGCCGGAGAACAGCGGCTTTTCGCTGCTGGCGCGGCTGCAGGCCGCCGATTGGTCTCGGATTGCGGCCGCCGCCAAGAACTAGCCTCGAGCACCCGCGTCTGAAGGAGAGCGCGCGCGCGATCCAAGGCTCACGGCGCATCGTCAAGGCGATTTCGGCCATTGCCGCGGTCGGCCTCAGGCCGGCAGGGCCTTCTCACTGCCAAAAAAATCGCTGCCCAAAACGTTTGGGGTGCGGCCGTGCCAGATCGACCACAGAAATGCTCATGCCGCGACAAAACAACTGCGCCGCAACTGTTTGATGCACAACAAGAAAAGCGCGTGTCACGAAGTTGCCGTGCGCGTGCCCGCGGATTGCCAAGAGTAAGGCGTGCCCCGGCGCCGTCACATATTGCACATACTACGGCAGAAGGTCGGCGCGGATCCTGCCGCCGGGTGACGGGGAGGGAAGCAAGCTTCGATGCAAGAGGAACATCCGGTATGGTCGTGCTGCGTAAAGAACTCTTTGGCCTGGCCGTGGTGGCCGGGCTCGCATTTTCGGCAACGGGGGCTCAGGCCGGCGGGACGCCTCGCGGCGAGCCGGCCTATGCCGATCGCCCTTCAATCTGGCAAGGCCTTTATGGTGGCGTGCACTTAGGTCATGCCGATGCAGACTTCGATGATGGCATGGTTGGCGGCGTGCAGTTGGGCTACAACTGGCGCAACGGCCTGATCGTCTACGGTCTGGAAGCCGATATCTCTGCCTCCAACGCCGACTTCATCGATTGGCTAGCCTCCGCGCGCGGCCGCGTTGGCTATTTGATACAGCCGGGCATCCTGCTCTACGGCACCGCCGGTCTCGGCGTGGTGAGCTTTGATAGCACCGAATCCGGCTTTGTTTGGGGGGTGGGCGTCGAGGGCAAACTCAACGAAAGCATGACGGCGCGCCTCGAATACCTCAACTACAACATCGATAGCGGCCGCTTTGACGACGACATCAGCGTCATCCGCGCGGGTCTTAACATCAAGCTCAGACCCTAAGGCGGCGCGAGGGCGGTCACGGCATCTTGGCGTGGCCGCAACCTCTCGAGCCTGAGAGGGTGCGGCCATCCCGCCCCCAAGTCTCCGGCTCAAGCCGCAAGCGCTTTCACCATCGTCAGGTAGGCATGGCCGCTCGGGTAGTCCTCGACGCGGCCGACCACCTCGAAGCCAAATCGCCGGTAAAAGTCTGGGGCCTGAAAGTCGTGGGTCTCCAAGACGATTTGCGTGCAGCCCCGCGCCTTGGCTTCGCTCTCGGCCGCGCGCAGGAGGCGCGAGCCGTAGCCCTGGTTGCGGAGTGCGGCCGGAATAAACAGATAGCGGATGTAGCAGGTGGCCCCCCAGGTCCAGCCGAACAGGCCACCGATCGTCGCCCCGTCACTGGCGCGCACAAAGGCCGCCAGCAGTTTGCCATCGTCAAGGCCCGTGCGCGCCACATTAAAGTCGTGGAGGCGCTCCTCGAGGATGTGAATGTCCTCTGGCCTGGGCTCGTGCTCGATCTTGATCTCCATGGGCGCAAGCATGGTGCATTTCGCGTAACCCCGCAAAGCCATGAGCGCGCAAACGCCATGGGGGCGGGAGGCAAACATCCCGTTGCGCACCGGGCAGGGCTAGGGTGCGTGGCCTGGGAGACACATGGGCCTCCGCAATAGGCGCCGTGGCGGCGGAAGGCCTGGGCCCAGGCCCGGCGCTGGTCTAGCTTGCCGCCTGCGGGAACTCATCAGTCTCAGGTCGGTTGGCGCCGGCGCGCCGGCATCCGGGCTGCGCTGTGACGAGGACGGCCCACCGTGAGACCCGCGGTCGAGGTGCGAACGCGTTATGTCCTACAGCTACGATCCAAGACCCGAGTACGGCTCTGATGTGCCTTGGCCCAATGTGGTGTGGACCATCATCGGCATCCTCTGTGCTTGTGGTTTGGTCGCGCTGCCGTTTATGGGCTAGGCGGCATTTCGGGGGGAGCGAATTTGGTGGTTTGAGCGGTTTCGCCGCGCCGCACGGTTTAAGGAGGGCGCTCAACGCACGTTCCCAAGCACCGGCGGGAATGCGGAGCGCCCGATCCTGCTTACCCTCCCTTGTAAGGCAAGCAAGGGAATGAAAGCACCGTTGCCCCTGCGCGTCAACGCGAATGGGCGGTCTTTCCAAACAACGCCTTGGCGGACCGGGCTGGCTCCGTCAAAACCGGGGCTGGCGCCGGTGCGCCAGCGCTGGGACCCCGAGCCTTTTCCTGATGAGATCAGGAGATGGCCGCGTGGGGCCACGGGGTCCGGTACCTACCGCGACCGCCCGCCCATTCGAAGTGGCGGCCCGTTGGGGAGCGGTCGTTGGTTTGCGAGCCCTATCCCGGTATGCGATTGTGCGCGTCCCGCGCGTAAGGCGCCACGCGCCGGCCAAACCTCAAACGGAGGATGTGCATGCGGTTTTGCACCCGGTTTGCTGCTGCGCTCGCCGCGCTGCTTCTCGCCGGCGTCCCCGGCACGGGCAGCCTGGCGCAGACGGTCACCCTCAAGCTCCACCACTATGTTCCCGCCCAATCCAATCAGCAGAAGTTCTGGTTTGAGCCCTGGGCCAAAAAGCTAGAACAGGCGTCCGGTGGCAGGCTCAAGGTCGAGATCTATCCCTCCATGCAGCTGGGCGGCCGCCAGCCGCAACTGTTCGATCAGGCCAGGGATGGGGTGGTCGACATCGTCTGGACGGTTGCGGGCTCGACGCCCGGTCGCTTTCCCCGCCTTGAGGTGTTCGAGCTCCCATTTTTATCGCACGCGATCGGGGAAAAGACCGCGCCCGCGGTCTGGGAATTCTATGAAACCTTTGCCAAGGACGAGCTCAAGGACGTCAAGCCGTTGGCGGTCTGGGGCTTCGGTAAGGGCATTCTGTTCACCAAGGACGTCGTCATCAAGACGCCGGCCGACGCCAAGGGCCTCAAGCTGCGCGCCTCAAACCGGCAAACCAACGACGCCTTTGCGCTGATCGGCGCCCAACCCCAGAGTATCCCGCCGCCGGGCGTGCCGGAGGCGCTGGCCAAGGGCGTGGTCGATGGCGTGGTGTTTCCTTACGATGCCGTCATTCCCTTCAAGCTCGATGAGCTCACCAACCGGGTCAGCGAATTCGGTGGCGACCGCACCTTTTATAACTCGGTGCTGCTGTTCGTCATGAACAAGGCCAAATACGACGCCCTGCCCGACGATCTGAAGGCGGTGATCGATAGGAACTCGGGCGCCGCCCTGTCGCGCGACTTGGGTCGCAAGTGGGATGAGTGGGATCAAATCGGCCGGGCCGCCGTGCTCAAGCGCAATACGCCCATACACGTCATCGATGGTGCCGACCTTGCCGCCTGGAAAAAGGCGACCGAGCCGATCTTTGCCAAGTGGATCGAGGAGCGCGACAAGGCCGGCGACAAGGGTGCCGACCTCGTCAAGGCG